>JBCDFL010000191.1:0-6237 GCA_039178165.1 Pseudomonadota bacterium
AGAACCGTCGTCACGGAGCGCAGCGCGGCGCCGTCGGCGAAGCGGGCGAAGTCGAGCCGAAGGCCATCCTCCACCAGCGTCCGGTCGTATTGCTGCATCTCGTAGCTGCCGTCATCGGTCACGAACAGCGAGTAGACCGACAGCGTATCGTCCATCAGACGCGCCCACACGTAAGGCTCGCCGCGCATCGGATCGAGTGGCACTTTGTGCCCGAACACATTGCGCTGCTGGGCCGCGGCGTAGACGCCCGGCCGCTCGGTTGGCAGAAAGTTCACCTGATAGGTCTTGGAATTCTTGCGCCCGTCCTCCCGGAACCGCGTCGAGGTCCATTTGACACTGAAGCCGTCGCGCAGCTCGGTGACCGTCACGCTCATATCGCGGGCTTGACGGCTGCCGTCCGACAGCTCCACCTCCGCGGAGCCGGAATAGCTGCCCACGAAGCGCGCGATATCGGCCCACCCCGCCAACGGCAGCAGCACAAGCGCCGCCGCCAGGATCACAGATTGCACGTTGCGCATCGCGTCACCTCGCCTTCCTTGCCTCCAATGTAGGGGCGGGCGCGCGGCTTGTCAGCAGCGCTGAGGCGAGATGTGCAATTGCATACCGCCCGCCGCCGCGCTAACCGGCCCTCACCGCAGAACGCAAACCAAGAGGCGCGACATGACCGGCACCCGCACAGAGACCGACAGCTTTGGCCCGCTGGAGGTCCCCGCCGACAAATATTGGGGCGCGCAGACGCAGCGCTCGATCAAGAACTTCCCCATCGGTTGGGAGCGTCAGCCCGTCGCCATCGTCCGCGCCCTGGGCGTGATCAAGCAGGCCTGCGCGATGCAGAACAAGGCGCAGGGCGGCCTGGACGCGCGCCTTGCCGACGCGATCATCGCCGCCGCCGCCGAGGTGGTGGCCGGCAAGCTCGACGACAATTTCCCCCTCGTCGTGTGGCAGACGGGCTCGGGCACGCAATCGAACATGAACGCCAACGAGGTCATCGCCAACCGCGCGATCGAGATCCTGGGCGGCACGATGGGCACCAAGGACCCGGTGCACCCGAACGATCAC
The DNA here is from genome assembly GCA_039178165.1 of Pseudomonadota bacterium. Lineage (GTDB taxonomy): Bacteria > Pseudomonadota > Alphaproteobacteria > Rhodobacterales > Rhodobacteraceae > JBCBCP01. The sequence goes on from JBCDFL010000191.1 coordinate 1,060, forward strand.
TGCAATATGGGCCAGTCGTCCAACGACACATTCCCCACCGCAATGCACATCGCCAGCGCCATGACCGCCCATGACGTGCTGATCCCGGGGCTGGAGAATCTGCATACCGCGCTGGAGGCCTGCGTGGCGCGCTTCGACGGGATCATCAAGATCGGGCGCACCCACACCCAAGACGCCACGCCGCTGACGCTGAGCCAGGAATTCTCCGGCTACGCGCACCAGGTCGCGATGGGGCTGGCGCGGGTCAAAGGGGCGCTTGGCCGCATCTACGAGCTGGCGCAGGGCGGCACCGCGGTGGGCACCGGGCTGAACACCAAGGTCGGCTGGGATGTGGCCGTCGCAAGTCACATGGCGGAGATCACCGGCCTGCCCTTCGTCACCGCGCCAAACAAGTTCGAAGCGCTGGCCGCCCACGACGCCATGGTGGAGATGTCGGGCGCGCTGAAGACCGTCGCGGCGTCGCTGTTCAAGATCGCCAACGACATCCGGCTTTTGGGCTCCGGCCCCCGCTGCGGGCTGGGCGAGCTGGTCTTGCCCGAGAATGAGCCGGGCTCCTCCATCATGCCGGGCAAGGTGAACCCGACCCAGTGCGAGGCGCTGACCCAGGTCTGCGCCCACGTGATGGGCAATGACGCCGCGGTGGGCTTTGCCGGCAGCCAGGGCCATTTCGAGCTCAACGTCTACAAACCGATGATGGCCTACAACGTGCTGCAATCGATGCAGCTTCTGGGGGACGCGTCGGTCGCCTTTACCGACAATCTGCTGGACGGGCTGCAGGCCGACGAGACGCGGATCGACAAGCTGATGCGGGAAAGCCTGATGCTTGTCACCGCACTGGCGCCGGAGATCGGCTATGACAACGCGACCACGGTCGCCAAGACCGCGCACAAGAACGGCACCACGCTGATCGAGGAGGCCGTGCGCCTGGGCTTCGTCACCGAAGAACGCTTTGCCGAGGTTGTGCGGCCAGAGAACATGATCGGGCCGAAATGATGCAGGCGGCGCCGCAGCTGATGTTCGAGGTGCCCCTTAAGGGCGTGATCGAGCATTGGCGCGGCGCGTTTCCGGACATGGAGGTGGCGGAGGATGGCCCCGTCACCGCGGTTCGGATCGGCGGGCTGGCGCTGCGGCTCTACCACTCGCCGGCGCCGCACGACTTCACCTTCACGCCGTCGATGTCCATCGCGCTGAGCGTGGAGGATGTCGCCGCCGTGGATCGGATCGCCGCCCATCTGGGCACGGCGGGCGAGGTACTGATGCCGCTGGACCGCTACGATTTCGCGGAGCGGTTCACTTGGGTCGTCGACCGGTTCGGTGTGTCCTGGCAAATCCTGAAGGCCCCCGCATGAGCCCCACATGAGTAAAGTCGTCAACCTGCGCGCCGCGCGCAAAGATCGTGCCCGCGCCGCCCGGGCGGCGGAGGGCGACGCGAACGCCGCGAAATTCGGGCGGACCAAGGCGCAGCGGCAGGCCGAAGAGGCCGCGCGAGACAAGGCCACGCGGGAGCTGGACGGCAAGCGGCGCGCGGATGACGGAGCTGAGGGCACTGAGGAATGAGCGCGCGGCCCGTCAAACGCTCGCTCACGCTGCGGGGGCATCGCACCTCCGTCACGCTGGAGGAGCCGTTCTGGCGCGCCTTTAAAGCCATCGCAGCGGAGGACGGCAAGGCGATCAACGCCCTGGCGGCGGAGATCGACGCCGAACGCGGTCTGGAAGTCGGCCTGGCATCAGCCATACGCGTCTACGTCTTCGAGCGGTTGCGGCGGCGGTAGCGGCGTTCGATTGTGTGCGGCTCTGCGGCAGCTTTACCGGGGCATAGCCATAGACTTTGGTTCTGCTCTGGGACCTCATCATCCTTAGAGCGGTGCGTTTCCTGGCACGCTCGGCGCCCTCATTAGCGGGGCGTTAACCTCTGACCCGCTATGCAACGCGCATGAGTGATATGCGTCTGACCCTTCCGCCTGACATCTACATCCGTGGCCTCTTTGGCGCGCAGACCGCCCGTGACGGGGGCATCGTGCGTCGCCCCGTGCGCGAAGTGGAACGCGTGGTGGGCCGCCGTCCCTTCGTTGTGGAGATGCGGCGGCGCGGGTTCACGGTTCTCGAACAGGCCGGCCAGTTCGTCGTCTTCTGCAACCAGGAACCGGTGCGCGAGGTGATCTAGGCCGTCCGCGGCCTCACTTGCGCCCCCATCATCGCGAGCGTTCAGCCCCCGATGTCAGGCGGCGCAAGACGAGCTAATGAGGCCGAACACGGCTCTCGCGATCAAGCGACGGACGCAGCGTGGATTTGGTCGATATTCGCGCCGATGGCGGCGGCGAAGTCCGCATCGCTCATGGATCTCTGCAAGCCCTCGGTCAACGCCCGGCTGAAGGACGCGATCATCTTGGAATTCTGCGCCAGCTTCGCGCAGGCCTCCTCCGTCGAATAGCCGCCCGACAGGGCCACGACCCGCATCACGCCGGGATGGTCCGCCAGCGCATCGTACAGGCCGGCTTCGGTTGGGATGGTCAGCTTCAGCATGACCTGCTGGCCGTCGGGCAGCGCATCCACATGGCTCATCAATGCGTCGACCAGCAAAGCTTCGGCTTCGGCCTTGTCCGGGGCGTTGATGTTTACCTCCGGCTCGACGATGGGCACCAGGCCGCCCGCGATGACGGTATGGGCCACCTCGAATTGTTGGGACGCGACCGCGGCGATACCGGCAGCGTTGGCGCTGTGGATGACGGAGCGTTCCTTGGTGCCGAAAACGCCAAGGCCCGCCGCCTCCGCTAGAGTCTCCTCCAGGCCCGGGATCGGCTTCATCATCTGCACGCCGTCCGCCTCGGCCTCCAGCCCCTTGTCGATCTTCAGAAACGGGACGATCCCGCGCCCGTCCCACAGGAGCGTCGGCACCGGGGTGCCATCGATCTGCTCGCGCATGGTCCGCTCGAACAGGATCGCGCCGATCACCTTGCCGGAGGTGAAGCCGGGCGCCTTGATGATGCGGGCGCGCATGGCGTGCATTTCGGCGAACATCGCCGCCTCGCCCTCGTAGGAATCCTCGGTCACGCCGTAGAGCGCGAGCGCCTTGGGCGTGGAGCCGCCCGATTGGTCAAGCGCCGCGATAAACCCCTGCCCCGATGCCATCTGCACCCGCTTTTGATCCATCGCTGTCATAATACGCCCTTCCAACTTGCGCGATTCCAATGACCTGCGTTCTACCCAGAGGGCGCGCGCCCGCCTAGGGGCTTCTGCGCGACAGGCGAAGCGGAATGCCGCAGGCGCTGCGCACCGTCAGATGCGCCACGGGCACGGGCGGCGGGCCCTCCGGCAGCTCGACCCGCAGATCGCGGAGCAGCCGGGCGAGGATCAACGGGCCCTCAATCATCGCAAAGCCCGCCCCGGTGCACACCCGCGCGCCCGCGCTGAAGGGCATGTAGGCGGCGCGCGCGCAGGTCCGCCCCGCATCTGTTTGCCAGCGGGCGGGGTCGAACTCGTCCGGCCGATCCCAGATCCGTTCGTGCCGGTGCAGATGCCAGGGGCTAAGGACCAGCTGCGCGCCGCGCGGCACGTCGCGGTCCCGGAAGCGTTCGGGGCACGTCGCCTCGCGCACCATCATCGGCACGGGCGGGTAAAGGCGCAGCGTCTCGCGGAACACATCGCGCGCCAGCGGCAGCTTGGACATGGAGGCGAAATCGCCGCTCAGCGCCTGCGCCTCTTCCGCCAGCTTGTCCTGCCACTCGGGGTACAGCGCCATGAGGTAGAGCGCCCAGGCCAGGGCCGACGCGCTGGTCTCGTGCCCGGCGAGGAAGAAAATCGCGACCTGGTCCACCATCTCCTCTGGGCTGAAAAGGTCCCCGGTCTGCGGATCGCGCGTCGTCATGATCTTGGTCGCCAGATCGTCCGGCGCATCCCCGGCATCGATGCGGGCCTGACGCTCCGCCACCAGCCGCGTGATCAGGCCGCGGATGCGCGCCGCGCTGGCCCGCGTGCTGCGCCGGTGCAGCCGCGGCAGCCAGCGCGGCAGGGGCATAAAGGCGGCGAGGTTCAGGATCGGCTGGCCGCGCTGGTAGGCGCGGAATTCGTCGAAGACCTCCCGCGCGAGCGTGTGTTCGATGGGGATGGAAAAGAGCGTGCGAAAGATGACGTCGGCGGCGGCGTGGCTCGTCTCCACCTCAATCTCCACCTCCTCGCCGGCGCGGGCGGTCAGGCGTGCGGCGCAGGCCTCCGCCGTGTCCCACATGGCCGGAAAGGTCTCCCGCAGGCGCCCGCCCTCGAAGGCCGGGTCGATGATGCGGCGCTGGCGTTTCCACGTCTCCCCGTTGGTCAGAAAGACCGAGTTGCCCAAGAGCGGGCGCAGCCCTTCGCCGATCCGGTCCGATTTCGGGAAATCGTCCGGGCGCTCCTTCAGCACCAAATCGACGAGGTCCGGCTGGTTCAGCAGGAAGCTGCGGAAGAACGGCGTGCGAAACTCCGCCATCCACGCGCGGTAGAGGCGCGCGGGCTGCGCCGACAGGATGTCCCGGCGAAAAAGCTTACCGTACTGCCACAGCGACACGCGGTCCGGGCGGCTGGGCGGCTTGGGCGGGATCATGTGGCCACGTGCCGGTTGACCGGCGTCTCGATCCGGCTGGCGGACGGGGCACGGTGCGCGAAGCGCTGCGCGAGGGTGAGCGGGCCGGCGGTGATGCGGAAATAGTCGTAGTCCCCCGGCCGGTCGAAAGCGCAGAGGTACTGGAAATGCAGGCGAAAGAACCGCCAGCGCAGCTCGCGCCAGCGTTTGGGGCTGAGCGTTTGGGTGAAGGCCGCGGACAGGACCAGCGGCCAGCGTTTGCGCGGCGGGGCCACGCCGCTGACCGACACCGGATCGCAGAGGGCAAAGGCGCAGCCGTCGCCCGGGGCAGTCACATCGATCCAGGTCAGCGCGGGGCTGGCCGACAGGTCCCGCAGATCGGCGCGCAGGCGCCGCGCCTCGGGCAGGAAGCTGACCATGGGCACGACTTGGCCGAGGCTCAGGAAGCTAAGCGTGCCCTGCACCCGCCCCTGCCGCACCAGATCGGCCAGGATCGACACGCCCAGATGCGCGCCGGAGGAATGGCCGATCACCAGCACCTCGTCCCACCCCTCCGCCATGGCATCGGCGATGCGCGTGCCGAATTCGGCCATCCGCGCTTCCAATTCCGGCGGGTTGGCGCC
>JBCDFL010000192.1:0-6225 GCA_039178165.1 Pseudomonadota bacterium
CTCGTCGCCGATGGGCGTTTCGAGGCTGATCGGCTCCTTGGCGATCTTCATCACCTTGCGGACCTTCTCCAGCGGCATTTGCAGCTTGTCGGCCAGTTCTTCCGGCGTCGGCTCGCGGCCGATCTCGTGCAGCATCTGGCGACCGGTGCGGACCAGCTTGTTGATCGTCTCGATCATGTGCACCGGAATACGAATCGTGCGGGCCTGGTCCGCGATGCTCCGCGTTATGGCCTGGCGGATCCACCAGGTCGCGTAGGTCGAGAATTTGTAGCCGCGGCGGTATTCGAACTTATCGACGGCCTTCATCAGGCCAATGTTACCTTCCTGGATCAGATCCAAGAACTGCAAGCCGCGATTGGTGTATTTCTTGGCGATGGAGATGACGAGGCGCAGGTTCGCCTCCACCATTTCTTTCTTGGCCTGACGGGCCTCTTTCTCGCCCTTCTGGACCTGCTGGACGATGCGGCGGAACTCGGGGATATCGAGGCCGACATATTGGCCGACCTGCGCCATGTCGGCGCGCAGCTCTTCAACTTTGCCGGTGCTGCGCTCGATGAACATCTGCCAGCCGCGGCCCGGCTTTTCGGCCATGCGGTCCAGCCAGTTCGGGTCCAGCTCATAGCCACGATAGGCCTCGACGAATTCCTTGCGGTTGATGCGCGCCTGGTCCGCGAGTTTCACGATGGCGGAGTCGATCTGCATGATCCGGCGGTTGATGCCGTAAAGCTGGTCGATCAGCGCCTCGATCCGGTTGTTGTGCAGGTGCAGGCCGTTCACAAGCTCCACGATCTCGCCGCGCAGCTTCTGGTAGGTCTCCTCATCGGCGTCCGAGAACGAGCCGTCCTCGTTTAGCGTCGCGCTGATCCGGTTGTCCTGGATCTCCGACAAAGTGGCATAATCGCCCGCGATGATGTCAAGCGTCTCCAGCACTTGCGGCTTCAGCGCGGCTTCCATCGCGGCGAGCGACATGTTCGCCTGCTCGTCGTCGTCATCGTCGTCGTCTTTGGCAATCGGGTTGCCGTCGGCGTCGAGTTCCGGGCCGCTGTCCGCCTTGGGCGCTTCGGCCGCGCCGGCGGCGGGCACGACGGGCTCTTCCTCGTCATCGCCCATCTGGCCGGAGAATGTCGTCTCCAGGTCGATCACATCGCGCAGCAGAATCTCTTCGCTCAGAAGCTCGTCGCGCCAGATAGTGATGGCCTGGAAGGTCAGCGGGCTTTCACACAGGCCCGCGATCATCGTGTTGCGCCCGGCCTCGATCCGCTTGGCAATCGCGATTTCGCCTTCGCGGGACAGCAGCTCCACGCTGCCCATCTCGCGCAGATACATCCGCACAGGGTCGTCCGTGCGGTCGAGCTTTTCGGTCGTGCCGGAGCCGAGCGTGATCTCGCGGTTCTGCGCTGTGGTGGCGACTTCGGTGCCGCCCTTGGCCTCTTCTTCCTCGGCCTCTTCATCCTCGATGATGTTGATGCCCATTTCGGACAGCATCGACATCACGTCTTCGATCTGTTCGGAGCTCACCTGATCGGGCGGCAGCACCGTGTTCAGCTGGTCGTAGGTGATGTAGCCCTTTTCGCGGGCTTCGCCGATCATCTTCTTGACGGCGGCCTGGCTCATATCGAGGCTGTGGCCCGCGTCCTGGTCTTCGGTCTTGGCGTCGTCGTTCGTGTCCTTAGCGGCCATGCGCGCGCTCCTATCCCGGTTGCATCCCGACACCCGAATCGCTTGCGCGATTCGACTGAGTCGCGATCATCCATGTTTCGAGTGATTCGGCCACCCGTCGCCGTTATTTCCTTGCCGTTCTGCGGCGTCCGTGGCGCTAGCGCCCCGATTTTCCGAAAGCGATTCGCTCCAATACCGAATCGAATTCGGACCGTTCTGACTTGTCGATCAGCGCGCCATTTTCGGCGACGTCATGCTCTCCCCCGTCCTCCTGACGGCTCCGGCTGGCATCCGCTGCTGCTTCGACAGCCTTCGAAATACGCCAGGTCAGCCCCTCGTCTGGTTGGGCTTCCAAATCCTCACTCGCGTCAAGGATTTCAGCTTCGAGCCCGCGCATCGCTTCGAGTTTGGCCAGCTCTTCGGTCACGGTTTTGCGGACCAGTTCTGGATCATGGGTACGGATGCACGGCACGATGGCCACGTGGGGCGTTTTAAGTAGGGAATCAAGGGCGTCCGGGCTGAGTGCGCTGGAAATCTTTTCGTGCAACACCTCACGGCCTTCGTGCCAGTAGCGCAGAAGCAGGTCCCGAAACGAACGGTGCAGGGCATCCGCGCACGCCATCCGTTCCAGCGCTGTCTCCACCTCTTCGGTCACATGCGGCGCCGTCGTCAGCGCGGCGAGGATCACGGCCTCGCGCAGATGCTCCGGATCCGCCCGTGCCAGGGCCGACGCTTTGGTGCCCGCCAGCGCTGGCTGCGGCGCATCCCAGCGGCGGAACGCGCCCCGTGCCCGCGGCGCCGCGCGAAACAGCTGCCAGCGCAGGTCTTTGAGTTCCTGGTTGTAGTGGCTGCGGATCGACGGGTCTTCGATCAGAGCGATCTTCTGGCGCAACGCTTTGTCGAGCGCGGCCTTACGCTCCGGGCTATCGAAGGTGCGCCCTTCGATCTCGCGCTGCCACAGCAAGCGGACCATGGGCAGCGCCCTGTTGAGCAGCGTCTGCAACGCCTCGGCTCCTTCGGCCTTGAGCAGATCGTCGGGGTCCTTGCCTTCCGGCATCAGGGCAAAGCGCAAGCCCTTGCCCGCCTCGAGCTTTGGCAGCGCCAGATCGATCACCCGGTGCGCCGCACGGATGCCCGCCTTGTCCCCGTCCAGCGCAACGATCGGCTCGTCCGCGATGCGCCACAGCAGGGCCAACTGGTCTTCGGTCACGGCCGTGCCCAGCGGCGCGACGGCGCCGGTGAAGCCGTGTTCGGCCAGCGCGATCACGTCCATATAGCCTTCGGCGACGATCAGCGGCTGGCCCTTGCCAGTGGCCGTCCGGGCCGGCCCGTAATTGTAGAGGTTGCGCCCCTTGTCGAAGAGCTCCGTCTCCGGCGAGTTGAGATATTTGGCGTTGTCATCGGGGTCCATCGCGCGCCCCCCGAACGCGATGCAGCGCCCGCGCGCGTCCCGGATCGGGAACATGATACGGCCCCGGAACGTGTCGTAGGGCTTGCCGCCCTTGCTGCTGGGCTTGGCGAGGCCTGCGTCCAGTATCAGCTGATCGTCCACGCCCTTGGCCTTCAGCGCGTCCCACAGGCCCTGCCACTGATCGGGGGCAAAGCCGATCTCCCACCGGGCCTGCGCGTCCGCATTAAGTCCGCGCTTCGCGGACAGATAATCCCGCGCCGCCCCAGCCGCGCCGGTCTTGAGTTGCAGGCGGAAGTGCTGGACGGCCATCTCCATGACGTCGGCTAGCTGCGTGCGGCGGTCGGCCTTCTCCTTGGCCTTGGGATCGCGCGCGGGCATCTGCATACCGGCCTCACCGGCCAGGATTTCGACGGCCTCCATGAACCCGACATTCTCCGTCTCGCGCACGAAGCTGATCGCGTCGCCCTTCGCGTGACAGCCGAAGCAGTAGTAAAAGCCCTTGCGGTCATCGACGTGAAAGCTGGCCGTCTTTTCGTGGTGAAAGGGGCACGGCGCCCACATGTCGCCTTTGCCCTGGTTGGACTTGCGCTGGTCCCACATGACCTTGCGGCCCACCACATCCGTCAAGGACAGGCGTCCGCGCAACTCGTCCAAGAATCCGGGCGGCAGGCTCATTGGCGGAATATAGGGCCGGCCCAGCGGGGAGTCACGGGCCGGCGGCGCCCTGCGGCATCACTGCGCCAGGCAGATGGCGTTCCAAGCCGCGCCGAAATCCTTGGTTTTTAGATCGCGGCGCTTTTGCTCGTAGACCCAAGGCGCGACAAGCGGGATGGCGTTGTTGTACTGCGCGGGCCAGGTCGGCTCCGACGCGAGGATATGCGCCTCCACGTTGCGTTCGGCCACGCGAGCCACGCGGGCGGCCTGCACGGCGGAGACGACATCGGCCTGATACTGGCACGATTGCGCTTTGCTGTCGGCGAGGGCCGGGACCGCGCCAAGGGTTAGGGCGGCAAGAAGGGCGGTGCGGATCATGGAAGGCTCCGATTTGGATTCGCTTTGGCGCAGGTTATCCCCGCGCCGCGACACTCTCCAGAGCCTCCACAAGGTCGTGAACCAGCGTCCCCGCCATGGAGTGGAAGGCCAGGATGAGGAAGGTGTCAGCCTCGATCCGTGTGATCGACACGTTCAGGTGCTGCAGCTGTGTGCGGATAGAATGGCCTTCGGCAAAACCGGGCGCGCGTAGGTCCACCGGCACCAACCGCGCCAAGACATCTTCCGCGTCTGGCCCACTCAGCGTCACACAAGCCCAGGCATCCGACTGATCCGTCAGCGCAGCCCGCTCGGCCAGGCTCGGGTCAGGTGCCGGTCCCGCCAAAAGGGCCATATCCCGTCCGAACCAAATCGCGCGCGCGCCCTCGCCCCCCGTCGCCCGGTTCGGCGCCGGGAAGGTCATGCCATGCGGCCCCTTCAGCACCTCACCGGCCCCTTTGTACGGCGCGACGGAGGTCAGAACGCCCAGGTCCACCTCCGCAATCGTGCAGGTCCCGATGGTGCGCGGCAGCAGGCCGTCGCACGGGCTTTTGGCGATCAGTTCAGCCACGGGTGCGTCCTCCTTCAAGGTCGAACATGACAGGGTGGCAAATCTCCACCTCCGTCTCGATACCGCGCAGGCCGTCGACCAGGCGCATTCGGTCCCCGTGCCGCGCCGCGCCGCCATGCACGAAGCCCAGCGCGATCATGTGCCCCAGCGTTGGCGAGAACGCGACGGAGGTGACGTAACCGCGATCATTCTCCGCCTTCGCCTCCGCGCCGGCCTCATAAAGATGTGCGCCGGCGGTCAATTGCTTGACGGTGCCGACCGGCTTCATGCCGACCAGCTGCTCGCGGCCTTCGTCCAGAAGCCCGTCGCGCTGCGACATGAACTTGCCGATGCAGTCCTTCTTGGCGCTGACCATCCGGCCCATGCCGATGTCGAAAGCCGTGGTGCGCCCGTGAATTTCGGCGTGGGTGATAAAGCCCTTCTCGATCCGCAGGACGTTTAGCGCCTCCATCCCGTAGGCCCCGCCGCCCAGCGCCTCGGCCCGCGCGACCAGCAGGCGGAACAGGCTATCACCATAGCGCGCCGGCACCGCGACCTCGTAGGCATGCTCGCCCGAGAAGGAGATGCGGAAGAGCCGCCCTTTCGTCCCCTGCACCGACACCGGGCCACAGGACATGAAGGGCCAGCCCTCATTGTCGATTGGGTCATCCAACAACCCGTTCAGCAGCTCGCGGCTTTTCGGCCCGGCGACGGCGAACTGCGCCCATTGCTCGGTCACCGACATGATCCGCACATCCCATTCGGGGTGCAGGCCTTGCGTGATGAACTCCAGATGCCGCATGACCTGCCCCGCCGCCGCGGTGGTCGTGGTCATGACATAGTGGTTCGGCCCCAGCCGCGCGGTCGTGCCATCGTCCATGACATAGCCATCCTCGCGCAGCATCAGCCCGTAGCGCACGCGCCCCTCTTTGAGGGTCGAGAACATATTGGAATATGCCAAATCCAGCAGCTTGGCCGCATCCGGACCCTGAATGTCGATCTTGCCCAGAGTCGAGACATCGCAGACACCGACGGCCTCGCGCACATAGCCGACCTCGCGGTCACAGCTTTGCCGCCAATTCGTCTCCCCCGGCGCCGGGAAATAGCTGGGGCGATACCACAGCCCCGCCTCGATCATCGGCGCGCCGCGCTCCAGGCTTGCGGCGTGGGAGGTCGTCAGCCGCTCGGGCGCAAAGCCCTTGCCCTGCGCCCCCGCGCCCAGCGCAGCGATGGCGACGGGGCTGTAGGGCGGGCGGAAGGTCGTCGTCCCGGTCTCGGGGATACCCCGGCCTGTCGCGTCCGCCAGGATCGCCAGCGCCGCGACGTTGGAGTTCTTGCCCTGATCCGTCGCCATCCCTTGGGTCGTGTAGCGCTTCATATGCTCGACGGAGGCGAAGTTCTCCGTCGCCGCCTGCTTGATATCCTTCACGGTCACGTCGTTCTGAAAATCGAGCCACGCGCGCCCCTTGCCCGGCACGGCCCAGATCGGCTCCATCCGGTAGGGATCGTCGTCCGCCTCGGGCACGCTTGGCGCCTGCGCGTCGATGCTGAGCGCCTTCAGCGCCTCCATCGCCGC
>JBCDFL010000193.1:0-6214 GCA_039178165.1 Pseudomonadota bacterium
GACGCTGGCGCAGTTTGTGATCTAGGCGCCCGTGCTCAGATGCCGTGCGCGCGGCGCCCCGCACGGAACGCGGCGTGCGATTGCTCCAGCAGCGCGGTGATCCGCGGCACGTCGCTAGCGCCCGCGCGGCCCTCCGCCGCTTTCGCCTCCGCCTGCGCGCAGGCGGCTGCCGCGGCGGCAAATCCGACCGTTTGTGCACTGCCTTTCAGCGCATGCATGGCCGCCCGCCAATCGGTGGCGGGGCCCAGATCGCTCAGAATTTCACGTGTTTCGAGTTCGAAGAAGGTAAAAACCTCCTCGAACATGTCGGCACCGACGTCGCCGTGCAACGCGCGCACCTGATGCCAATCGATCAAATCGTCCATGGGCGGCGGCTTACCCGCAAGAGATTACCAAGTCCTCACTGTCTAAAATCCCGTGCACTTCGCCCCAGATATTGACGGCGTCTTAAGGAGCGGCGCGTTAGGTCTGGGTCATGCAGGTAAAGGTTCCCTCCATGTCCGTCTCTCCGTTGCCGACGATCCAGGCGCCGCCGCCCGACCCGGTGCCGACCGCGCTGGTCGTCGACGACAGCCGGCTGCAGCGCAAGATTTTGGCCGCGTCCCTGATGCGGTGGGGCTTTCATGTGGTGGAGGCTGCCTCCGGCCAGGCCGCGCTGAACGCCTGTGCAGAGGCGCGACCAGATATCGTGATCAGCGACTGGATGATGCCGGGGATGAGCGGGCTGGAGTTCTGTCAGGCGTTTCGGAACAAGCCTTCGGACGATTACAGCTATTTCATCTTCCTGACCTCCAAGTCCGAAAAGGACGAAGTGGCAGAAGGGCTACAGGCGGGCGCCGATGACTTTCTGACCAAGCCGGTGAATGCCCACGAACTGCGCGCACGAATCGCTGCCGGGCAGCGCATTTTGAAGATGCAGCGCGAATTGCAGGATAAGAATCGGCTGATCACCGAAACGCTGCGCGAGCTGCAAAGCGTCTACGACTTGGTGGATAGCGACCTGAAACAGGCGCGCGAATTGCAGCAATCGCTTGTGCCCGTGCGCGAACAGGCGTTCGACACGGGCAGCCTGTCCTTGATGCTGCGCCCGGCCGGTCATGTCGGCGGCGATCTGGTCGGCTTTTTCGAGGCGGAGCCGGGGCACCTGGGCGTGTTCGCTATCGATGTGTCGGGCCACGGCATCAGCTCCGCCCTCCTGACCGCGCGGCTGGCCGGGTACCTGTCTGCGGCGGCGCCGACGCAGAATGTGGCCCTCGCGGAGCGGGCGAATGGGTTCGCCATGCGTTCGCCCATCGACGCGATCGAGGCGATCAACACCCTGGTGCTGAGCGAGATGGACACCCAGCACTATTTCACCATGCTCCTCGCCGATATCGAGCTTGCGACCGGCCATGTCCGGATCGGCCAGGCGGGCCACCCGCACCCGGTCGTGCAGCGCGCCGACGGGCGGGTCGAGCATGTCGGCGACGGCGGCTTTCCCGTGGGCCTGATGGATATCGCCAAGTTCTCCGAATTCGAGGTCACCCTCGCCCCGGGAGACCGCCTGCTGATGCTATCCGACGGCGTCGTCGAATGCCCCAACCCCAGCGGCGACATGCTGGAGGAGGCGGGTTTAAGCCGCCTGCTGGGCACGCTGCGCGATGTCTCGGGCCTGACCTTCTTTGAGGCGTTGATGTGGCGGCTCAGCGAGTTTGCTGGCGAGCGCCCGTTTCCGGATGACATATCGGGCGTGATGTTCGAATTTCACAAACCGGCGTAGCGGCGCACAAACCCGCGGTCGCCGTCATTGCCAAGCACCTGAAGCGCTTCGGCAATGGGCAGTGTGAGGGCGATGTGGTCCGGCTCTGTCGGCGGCGCGATGCGCGCGGTCGGTCTGGCGGTATAGACGGCGCAGATCTTCTCCGCCCACAGGTCGTATTCGGGCATAAAGACGAAGCGGCGGAAGGCGCCCAAGCGGCGGGGTGCAGTGATATGCCAGCCCGTCTCCTCGAACACCTCGCGGTGCAGGGCGGGCAGCGGTGCCTCCCCTGGGTCGATCCCGCCGCCGGGCAATTGCACCTCCAGCCCAGCCCGCTCGAACGCATTGCTGGACAGGTCCATGCCGCGCTGGGCGGTGAGCAGGAGGCCGCCGGGCCGCGGCAGGATGGCATAGACGCCCGGGCGCACGCGGTAGCGGCGGGCGGGGTCCGGGGGCTGTCCCACTCTGCGCATGGCGGCTTTCCTCTTTTGCATGGGCGGCGCGCGGCCTATATCGCCTCGGTATGCCAAACGGCAAAATCCAAGGAAACCTCCCATGACGTCCGGAACCCAGCTTGCGTGGGACGACACTGTCCTGCCCTTTCAACTCGATGCGTCCGATATCCGCGGCCGGGTGGCGCGGCTGGATGGCGTATTGGACGGCATCCTCAAGCAGCACGATTACCTGCCGGCGGTCGAAGCGCTGGTGGCGGAGATGGCGCTGCTGACGGCGCTGATCGGGCAGACGATCAAGCTGCGCTGGAAACTGTCGCTGCAGGTCCGCTCCAAAGGAGCGGTGCGCATGATCGCGACGGATTACTACGGCCCTGACGAGGACGGTCAGCCGGCAAAGATCCGCGGCTATGCCAGCTTTGACCGGGATCAGATCGGCGACCAAGCCCCCTACGATCTGATCGGGGACGGATACTTCGCGATCCTGATCGACCAGGGCCAGGACATGCGCCCCTATCAGGGCATCACGCCGTTGACCGGCGGATCGCTCGCCAGCTGTGCGGAGGCATATTTCGCCCAGTCGGAGCAATTGCCGACGCGCTTCGCGCTCAGCTTCGGGCGGTCCACCGATGGCGGGCCGGAGCGCTGGCGCGGCGGCGGTGTGATGATCCAGCACATGCCGGGCGCCTCCCCTTTGATGGCCAAGCAGGACGGTGACGGCGGGCTGGTCACGGCCGCCGATCTTGTAGAGGGCGAAGGCGAGGTCGAGGAGAATTGGAATCGCGTCTCCATCCTGCTGGACACGGTTGAAGAGCTGGAGCTGGTCGGCCCGACCGTGGCGCCGAACGATTTGCTCGTGCGCCTGTTCCACGAGGAGCAGCCGCGCGTTTTTGACACCCAGCCGGTGCGCTTCGGCTGCACCTGCTCCGAAGACCGCGTGCGCCAGAGCCTGTCGATCTATTCGGCCCGCGATATCGAGAAGATGACGACGCCCGAGGGGCTCGTGACCGCCGATTGCCAATTCTGCGGCGCCCATTACGAGCTTGACCCCGCCACGGTGGGGTTCGAGGCGGAAGCCCGATGATGGACTGGGCCGCCCGGACCCGGGGCGCGTTGGCGCATAAGGGCGGCCCGTCCTCCGACTTCGACCTGAACCCCGGCACCGTCCTGCCCGAAGGGCGACGGCTGCGCGAGGCCGGCGTTCTGGCGGCGGTGGAGGATACGGCCCAGGGCCCGCGCCTGCTGCTGACCAAGCGGTCCTCGGCCCTCAAGCACCATCCGGGGCAGATTGCCTTCCCGGGCGGCAAGGTCGATCCGGCCGACGATGGCCCCATCGCCGCCGCCAAGCGTGAGGCGCGGGAGGAGATCGGCCTGCCCGACGACAATGTCGAGGTGATCGGGACGCTGCCCCCGCACGAGACCGTCACCGGCTTTGTGGTCACGCCAGTCATCGCTCGTGTGCGCGCGCCCTTTACCCGTGTCGCCGAACCGGGCGAGGTGGCGGAGGTATTCTCCGTCCCCCTGGCGCACGTGCTGCGGGCGGAGAATTTCATGGTCGAAGGGCGCCGCTGGCGCGGGGCGCGGCGGCATTACTACGCGGTGCCCTACGGTCCCTACTACATCTGGGGCGCGACGGCGCGTATGTTGCGGGCATGGGCCGATCTGATGACGTAACTTTGCCGCTAGGCACGCCGTTTCTGACCGATCCCGCCGCGGCGGCGGTCGTGCGTGCCGTGTCTGCAGGTGGGCACGAGGTGTTTTTCGTCGGCGGCTGCGTGCGCAACGCGCTGATGGGCACCGGCGCCACGGATGTCGATCTGGCCACGGATGCAGAGCCGGCGCAGGTGATCGCCTTGGCGGAGGCGGCGGGACTGCGCACCGTGCCGACCGGGCTCGCGCACGGCACCGTGACCGTTTTGGCGGAGGGCCAGCCGTTCGAGGTGACGACCTTCCGCCGGGATGTCGAAACCGATGGTCGCCGCGCTGTCGTCGCCTTCGCCGCGTCGATGGAGGAGGATGCGCGCCGCCGCGATTTCACGATCAACGCGCTCTATGCCGGCCCGGACGGCCACGTGCGCGATCCGGTGGGCGGATTGCCCGACATCGCGGCGCGCCGCGTCCGGTTCATCGGCGATGCGGCGGCGCGAATCGCCGAAGACCGGTTGCGCATGTTGCGCTTTTTCCGCTTCTCCGCCCATTACGCCGATCCGTCCCACAGCATGGACCCCGATGCGCTGTCTGCCATTGCGCAGGCCGCCGGGGACGCGACCGCCCTGTCGGCGGAACGGATCGGGGCGGAGATGCTCAAATTTCTGGGCGCGCCCGACCCGGCCCCGGCGCTCGCGGCAATGGCGCAGACCGGGCTGGGGGCTGTCATCCTGCCCGGCAGCGACGCTGTGCCGATGGCGCGGCTGGTCCATGTGGAAGGTCTGCTGGGTCTCTCCCCCGATCCGCTCCGCCGCCTTGCCGCCCTCGCGCCCGAGATCGGCGGCCTGCGGTTGTCGAAAGCGCAGCAAAAGCGGCATAGCCTACTGCGCGAGCTGGTCGGCAGACCGGACGACACGGCGGCCCTGGCCTACCGGTTTGGGGCTGCGGCGGCGTGGGACACGCTCGCCCTGCGCGCCGCGCTGCTTGAGGCTCATCTGCCTTCGGACGCCGCCGCTCGGATCGCCGCGGGTGCCGGCGCGCGCTTCCCTCTAAAGGCGTCCGATTTGCCGCTTGAGGGCAAGGCGCTCGGGGACGCGCTCAAGACTGCGGAGGCGCGGTGGATCGCCTCCGGCTTCACCCTCGACCGGGCGTCGTTGATCGAACAAGCGCTAAACGGGTGACGTGCGCCTCGTTTCCCGCTAAAGAGCAGCTAACTTCAGGAGGAGACGGGACATGTATCGCGGGATTTGGCTGATTTAAGCCGCCACTGACCCCCTCGATTGTCGCTGCGCAAGGCGCGGCGCATGTTCTCTATCCAGCTCACCCGGAGCCCCCTGATGTTTCGCTATTTCGAGAATCTCGTTGACCCCTACGGCCCCTATGACGAGGTCGACACCCCGCCGACGACGCTTTGGCCCTTCATGCGCGATTACGCGCGGCCGTTCACCCGTGTATTCGTCTGGACGGCGCTGTTGTCGATCGTCGTGGCGGCGGTTGAGGTTGGTCTCATCTACTACATGGGCCGAGTCGTGGACCTGCTGCAGGCCGGCCCGCAGGCCGTGTGGGAGACTTACGGGACCGAGCTGATCCTGGTCGCCTTGTTTATCCTGTTCATCCGGCCCGTGTTGCAGGCGCTGGATGTGGCCCTGCTGAACCAGACGATCTTGCTGAATTTCGGTACGCTGATCCGGTGGCGGGCGCACAAGTATGTGCTGCGCCAGTCGGTCGGTTGGTTCGAGAATGACTTTGCCGGGCGCATCTCAAACCGGATCATGCAGACCCCGCCCGCCGCGGGGGAGGTCGTGTTCCAGGTCTTTGACGCGATCAGCTTTTCGCTCGCCTACCTGATCGGCGCGGCGATCTTGCTGAGCACCGCGGACCCCCGCCTGCTGCTGCCGCTGGTCGTGTGGTTTGCGCTTTATGCCGCGCTGATGCGGTGGACGGTGAAGCGGGTTGGTCCTGCTTCCCAAGCGGCCTCGGACGCGCGCAGTGCGGTCACGGGGCGTGTTGTGGATGCCTACACCAACATCCACTCGGTCAAGATGTTCGCCCACCACGACCGTGAGCTCGCCTACGCCAAAGAAGCGATCGAAGATACGCGGCGCACCTTCAAGATCGAGATGCGGATCTACACGCTGATGGATATGGCGCTGGTGTTTCTGAACGGCCTGCTGATCGTTGGGGTCGTGGGCTGGGCGCTGGTGCTTTGGACGCAAGGCTCCGCCTCGGTCGGGGCGGTGGCGGCCGCGACGGCGCTGACGCTGCGGCTGAACGCGATGACGGGCTGGATCATGTGGGCGCTGACCACCTTCTTCCGTCAGCTTGGCGTCGTGGCCGAGGGGATGGAGACGATTGCCCAGCCGATCACGCTGGTCGA
>JBCDFL010000194.1:0-6197 GCA_039178165.1 Pseudomonadota bacterium
CCGCGTCCAAGCGACTGGCGGAGCGGCTGCAAAGCTTCGATCTGCCGCTGGGACGCCTGAAGACTGGAACGCCGCCCCGCCTGAGTGCGCGGACGATCGAATGGGATGGTCTAGACCAGCAGCCTGGCGATGATAAGCCGGTGATGTTCTCGTTTCTGAACACAGCGCCAGAGGCGCGGCAGGTCAGCTGCGGAATTACTCATACCAACGCGGCAACCCACGAGATTATTGCGAAAAACCTCGAAAAGTCCGCGATGTACGGGGGTCATATCGACGGTGTCGGACCGCGGTACTGCCCATCTATTGAGGACAAGGTGGTCCGCTTCGCGGAAAAGGACTCGCACCAAGTCTTTCTCGAACCAGAAGGCCTGGACGACGATACGATCTACCCGAATGGAATATCGACGTCGCTGCCGATTGATGTGCAGCACGAATATGTCCGCACGATCCGCGGGCTTGAGAATGTCGAAATCTTGCAGCCCGGTTACGCCATCGAGTACGACTACGTTGATCCGCGTGCGCTGACATCCACATTGGAGCTTCGTTCCCTTCCGGGCTTGTTCCTCGCCGGCCAGATCAATGGCACCACCGGGTATGAGGAAGCCGCAGCGCAGGGATTAGTCGCCGGTCTGAACGCCGCCCGTCTCGCTCACGACAAAGATCCTGTGAGGTTCCTTCGTTCGGAAAGCTATATCGGTGTGATGGTGGACGACCTGACGACGCGCGGTGTGACAGAACCCTACCGCATGTTTACGTCCCGCGCGGAATATCGCTTGTCGCTGCGCGCCGACAACGCCGATCAGCGTCTGACGCCGCTTGCGCTGGATGTCTTCGATGTCAGCGAAACGCGGCGGACCGCCTTTGGTGACAAGATGGAGCGTCTGGAACGTGCGCGCGACGCGCTGACGTCCCAGACGTTTTCGCCCAAACAGATTTCCGATGCAGGAATTGCGGTAAAGGCCGATGGAAATCGCCGCACCGCCATGCAAGTGCTCGCTTTCCCGGATGTTTCGATCACGGATCTGACGCCTCTCCAGCCCGCGGTGGACACGATGGATGATGAAACACGCGCGCAGATTGCCCGCGAGGCCATGTACGCAAATTACGTTGATCGTCAGCGGACCGAAGTCGCGCGGTTGCAAAGAGACGAAGATACCCCGCTCCCGCAGGATCTGGACTACGTTAGTATTGAAGGGCTTTCGAACGAGCTGTCGTCAAAACTGACAGCGGCGCGGCCAGAAACTCTGGCACAGGCGGGACGGCTCGATGGGATGACGCCGGCTGCCCTCACGCTGATTTTGGCTACCGTTCGTCGGCAGCAGAAGAAATCCGCCTGATGCACGTACCGGCAAGCCTAGCGGAATTCGTTTCACGTGAAACGCTGGAGCGATTGGAAGCCTATGTCGTACTCGTTGCGAAGTGGAACAAGACGATCAATCTCGTTGCGAAGTCTCAGGTTGATGAGATTTGGGAGCGGCACATCTGGGACTCGGCGCAGATTTGGCCGCTGACACAAGGTGTCGACCGTCACGTGGACCTGGGAAGCGGAGGGGGCTTTCCAGGCATTGTTCTCGCCAGCATGTCGGTGGGTCACGGGCAATCGACGAAATTTACTCTAATTGAGAGCGACATGCGGAAATCCGTGTTTCTTCGGACCGTGGCGCGAGAGCTATCGTTGCCTGTCATGGTCGCGGACAGGCGATTCGAGATGATGCCGCCGCAAAACGCTGGTCGGTTGACCGCACGTGCGGTAGCGCCGCTGACCAATCTGCTTGATGCAGCAACGCGCCATTTGGCACCGGATGGGTTGGCTGTTTTGCCGAAAGGGGCAAACTGGCGGGCGGAGGTTGAAGAGGCGCGGCAGACGTGGTCATTCGATCTAGAAACCCATCCCAGTCTGACATCGCCTGACGCTGCAGTACTGGTCGTGAAGGAAATTCAACGTGTCTGATCCGACGCGGCCACCGGGGCCCAAGATCATCTCTGTTACCAATCAGAAAGGTGGTGTGGGAAAGACGACGACGACTATTAACCTCGCGGCCGCGCTGGTCGAGGTGGGAATGCGGGTGTTGATCGTCGATCTGGATCCCCAGGGCAACGCCTCGACCGGGTTGGGGATCGATATCGAGGATCGCGATCACACGACCTACGATCTTCTCCTCGATGATATTGCGCTCGAAGACCTCATCTATGCGACCGATCTAGAGCGGTTGGCAATCATCCCCGCCACCGTTGATTTGAGTTCGGCGGATATTGAGCTGTTTTCTAACGAAAAACGCAGCTTTTTGCTGCACGATGCATTGCGTCAGGTCGGGATGGATGCCTTTGCGTTTGATTTCATCTTGATCGACTGCCCGCCGTCGCTGAACCTTCTGACGATCAACGCGATGATCGCCTCGCACTCGGTTCTTGTCCCGTTGCAGGCGGAGTTCTTTGCCCTCGAAGGGCTGTCGCAGCTGATGCTGACCGTGCGGGAGGTTCGCCAGTCGGGGAATAAGGATCTGAGGATCGAGGGTGTTCTTTTGACCATGGCGGACGGTCGCAATAACCTGAGCCAGCAGGTGGAGCGGGACGCGCGGGAGACGCTGGGCGATGTCGTCTTTGACACGGTCATCCCCCGGAACGTGCGGGTGAGTGAGGCGCCGTCCTTCGCGATGCCGGTCTTGACGTACGACGGTGCGTCCCGGGGTGCGGCGGCGTATCGGGCACTTGCCCAGGAAATCCTGCAGAATAACGGCATAAGCGAAAAGGTGGACGCATGACGAAGGACAGGAAACGGGGCCTGGGTCGTGGTCTGAGCGCCCTGATGGCCGACGTGACGGAGGCCGAGACGGCGGCGGCAGACGGATCCGGGGGCGTGCAGACACTGCCCATCGAACGGATCGCGCCCAATCCTGAGCAGCCGCGCAAGTCCTTCACGGAGGAGGAGCTTGCCGATCTGTCCCGCTCGATCGCGGCCAAAGGGGTGATTCAGCCGTTGATCGTGCGGCAGGTGGGTGATGGCTACCAGATCGTTGCGGGCGAGCGGCGCTGGCGCGCGGCGCAGATGGCGCAGCTGCACGAGTTGCCGGTTGTGGTACGGGATTTTAGCGATATCGAAGTGTTCGAGATCGCGATTGTCGAGAATGTGCAGCGCGAAAACCTCAACCCGATCGAAGAGGCGCTGGCCTATCGCAAGCTTATGGATCGGTACGGCCATACCCCGACGCAGCTGACGCAGGCTTTGGGGAAAAGCCGGTCGCATATCGCGAACTCCGTGCGGTTGCTGCAATTGCCGGATGATGTGGTGGACATGGTGAGAGAGGGGCAGTTGAGCGCTGGGCATGCTCGCGCGTTGATCACGGCAGATGATCCAAGCGCACTTGCGCGGCAGGTTGTGGCCAAGGGGCTCAGCGTGCGGGAGACTGAGGCGCTTGGGAAACCGAAAAATGCCGCGCGCAAGGCAGCGGCGGCGCCGGCTGACAAGGACGCGGATACAAAGGCGCTCGAGGCGGACTTGTCGGCTGGGCTGGCACTGAAGGTTGTGCTGAACCACAAACCCGGTGCGGAGGCGGGGCAGATGGTCATCCATTATACGTCGCTGGAGGAATTGGACGATCTCTGCCGGAAGCTAAGCGTCCAGTAGTTTGCGAAGGATCGCATTGAGCAGGATCCGACCCTCATCGGTGGTGCGCAGGCGATGGTTTTCGATCTCGACCAGCCCCATGTCTTGCAGATCGGCTAATTGCTCCGGCGGCAGGCGCTGACCTAGGGCGTCGAACTCGTGCAGGTCGACGCCCTCGGACAATCGAAGGCCCATCATCAGAAATTCCTGCGCCCGTTCTTCGAGGGACAGGCGTTCGCGCGGCATCTCTCGGTGGCCTTGCAGCCAAAGCGCTGGCGCGCGCGGTGCTTCGGTGGTCCAGCGATCACCGCCTAGCGTAATGCGCCCGTGCGCGCCGGGACCGATCCCAACGTAGTCTTGTGCCCGCCAGTAAATCAGATTGTGCCGGCTTTCCGCATCGGGCCGTGCATGGTTGCTGACTTCATAGGCCGGCATGCCGTGCGCGGCGCAAATGTCCTGGGTCAGCTGGTACATGTCGGCGGACAAATCGTCGCCTGGTAATCCGCGCAGCTTACCCGCGTTCCAACGGTCGCCGAAGGCCGTGCCTTGTTCGATCGTCAGTTGGTACATGGACAGGTGATCGACGGCGAGGGTGAGGGCGCGCTGCAGCTCAGCCTCCCAATCGGTCAAAGATTGGTCTTGGCGGGCGTAGATCAGGTCGAAGCTGACCCGCTCGAACGTGTCTCGCGCAATGTCGAAGGCGGCAAGCGCCTCTGCGGTGTTGTGCAAGCGGCCGAGGCGTTTGAGATCCGCGTCGTTGAGCGCCTGGATCCCCATGGAGATGCGATTGACACCAGCGGTGCGGAACGCCCGAAAGCACCCGGCCTCTACGGAGGTTGGGTTCGCTTCCAGCGTCACCTCAACATCGTTCGCCATCCGCCATTTCGCGGCGATGCGGTCCAGCACGGCGCCGGTCACCGCGGGGTCCATTGTGCTGGGGGTACCGCCGCCGAAAAATATAGACGTTACAATGGGTTCCGGGATTTCGGCGGAGAGGCGATCTATCTCTTCCAGGTAGGCCACTCGCCAGGCCTCGTGGTCGATTTGGGCGGAGACGTGGCTGTTGAAATCGCAATACGGGCACTTGGCCGCGCAGAAGGGCCAGTGGATGTAGATGCCAAAGCCGGGTGGCTTAGGCAAAGCAGGCGGCCATCAGCTTGCGCACGCTTTCCGCCCGGTGGGAGATCGCGTTCTTCTCGGCGAAGGGCATTTCCGCGAAGGTGCGGGAGTGTCCGAGCGGTTGGAACATCGGATCGTAGCCGTGACCGTCCGCGCCGCGGGTCGGCCAGACCAGAGTGCCCTCCGCGATGCCTTCGAACACCTCGTCATGACCATCGGGCCAGGCGAGCACCAGGGTGGAGCAAAACCGGGCCGAAAGCGCTGGGTTAGGGCCGCTTTCCTGGATGCGTGCCCAGGTCTTCTCCATCGCCATGCGGAAGTCGCGGCCGGACGGCGTTTCGGCCCAATCTGCGGTGTAGACACCGGGCGCACCGTCCAGGGCGTCGACCGCGATACCTGAATCGTCGGCGAGTGCGGGCAGGCCAGTCGCCTGGCTTGCGGCATGTGCCTTGATCCGCGCGTTCCCGACGAAGGTATCTTCCGTCTCTTCGGGTTCGGGCAGGTTCCGCTCCGCCGCGCCGACAACCGAAATCCCGCGCGGGGCGAAGAGCGCCTCCATCTCCTCCAACTTCCCGGCGTTGTGGGTGGCGATCAGGATCGTATCGCCTTCGAACCTGCGGGTCATGCGGTGGCGGCGCGCTGGGCGGCCACAAGCTCCCTCACGCCCTTTTCGGCAAGGTCCATCAGCGCGTTCATCTGGTCGCGGGAATAGGTCTGACCCTCGGCGCTCATCTGCACTTCGATCAACTTGCCAGAGCCGGTGAGGATGAAATTCCCGTCCACGCCGGCCTCCGAATCCTCCGGGTAGTCCAGGTCCAGCACCGGCTGACCTGCATAGATGCCGCAGCTTACCGCGGCGACCGGATCGACCAGCGGGTCGCTCACCACATCGCCAGCCTTCATCAGTGCATTCACCGCCAGGCGCAGGGCGACCCAGCCGCCGGTGATCGACGCGCAGCGTGTGCCGCCGTCGGCCTGTAGCACGTCGCAATCGACAGTGATCTGCCGCTCGCCCAGCGCGTTCCGATCCACGCCGGCCCGCAGCGCGCGGCCAATGAGGCGCTGGATTTCCACCGTCCGCCCGCCTTGCTTGCCGGAGGCGGCTTCCCGCCGCATCCGCGTGTTCGTCGCGCGGGGCAGCATTCCGTATTCCGCCGTCACCCAGCCCTGGCCGGAGCCTTTGATGAACGGCGGCACGCGTTCCTCGATGGTGGCGGTGCACAGGACGTGCGTGTCCCCAACCTTGATCAGCGCGCTGCCTTCGGCGTGTTTGGTAAATCCGGTCTCGATTGAAACCGCGCGCATTTCGTTTAAGTCTCGGCCAGAGGGTCGCATGTCAGCTCCTGCTTGTGTGCAGCCGGGATAAGGCAGCGCAGCGGGGGCGCGCAAGGGCGATCCATCGGGGCAAGACGATGAGCACATCTGCGCAAATCCTGAACGATCTGAACGACCGCTCGCGCGAGGTGTTCCGCCG
>JBCDFL010000195.1:0-6125 GCA_039178165.1 Pseudomonadota bacterium
TGACGATGGCGGCGTTGGTCGGTGCGGGCCAGGTCGAGGCGGCGCAGGCTTTGGCGGGGCGCCACCGCCGGCTGGTGCCCGATTTCGATCTGGACACCTATATCGGCTGGCAGGCGATCCGGCAGGACGGGCCGCGGGTCCTTTACCGGGCCCACCTCGCCGCGGCGTTGGGCACCGTTTAACACCTGGTTAACGCCCGCCCCTAAAGTTGCCCCTGGGGAACGAAAGGGACCAGGGATGGCGTTCAAAGGATCACGGATCGGCGGACAGCATGGCGGGCTACATGGCGGCTTGCACGGCGGGCTGCACGGCGGCCTCCATGGGGGTCTTCACGGTGGCTTGCACGGCGGTCTTCATGGGGGCCTACACGGCGGGCTCCATGGGGGTCTTCACGGCGGCCTATCGGGCGGCGTAACCCTGCCTTTGGGCGACGCGTTCAGCCCGCTGGAGGTCGGCGGCTTTTCCCTGCGCGACGTCGATCACTTTCCGGACAAGGAATGGTCCGTCGCCCTGACGGCCAGCGCCCGCGCGACCGCGGCGGTGCGGGCCATCGACATCCCGCTCGGAACGCTCGATCCGCATATGAGTTCGGACCCGGCCGTCGAGATCAAAGATATCATCGCCCTGCGCAACCAATACCTGTCGATGCGCGCGTCGGAGATTGCCGATCAACGAGGCGCCTTCGACCACTACTTCATGGCGATGCTGGGCATGAGCCCGTCCATCAGCCGCCCGGTGGCCACGATGGTCGCCTTCGGGATCGAGCTCGGCGGCATGATCGGGCTAGAGCACAAGCTGCACCATAACGTCGCCCGCCCCGTGCAGCGGTTCCCGGGGCTGATGCCCTTCCTGCCGACACCGCCGCACGCGTCCTTCCCCAGCAACCACGCCACGCAAGCCTTCCTCGTCGCGCAGCTGCTCACCGACGATCTGAGCGCGCCGGATGGCTGGGCGCCCTATCTGAGCGCTATGGCGACGCGTATCGCCATCGGGCGCGAGATTGGCGGGGTGCATTACCGCTCCGACTCGCTGGCGGGCCGGGCGCTGGGCACGGCGATCCACGACGCGCTGATGGCTTCGACCGCCAAAGTCCACGGCAAGACGTTCCGCGAGCATAAGGCTGAGGCGATGGCCGATTTAGGCTGCGCCTTCAAAGGCAACGTGGCGGAGCCCGACATCTTTGCGGGCATATGGGACCTCGACCGGATGGAGCGGGGGCTGTGAGCCTTTCGGGTTGCTCCGGCCTCGGCGGTTTGCCGATCGGCACGCTGTGCGCGCACGAGCGCGGCACCCGCACGCCGGAAGTGGACGCCCAGACGGACATGACCGCGCTGATCTGCGGCCTCTTTGGGGACGGCGCCGCACCGCGCTCCGAAGACAACCACGCGATCCTGCACGATCTGCCGCTGGGCTGGCCGGTACGCGATCAGGGCCGGGTCCGCGGCACCTGCGTCGCCTTCGCTGCGCTGTCGGCCTTCGAGCTCTACCGCTACTGGCACGGCGTCGCCGTCCAGGCTGAAGACCTCTCCGAAGAGCGGCTTTACAAAGCGATGCGCGAGGATTTCGACATCCGCGACCGCGTCACGGGCACCGACCCGGCAGCCCTCGCGCTGATCGAGGCCTACGAGCGCTACGGCGCCTCGCTGCTGTGGCAGGCGGGATCGGCCCTCGACGCGATGGGCGCGGCGGCGGAGGCGGATGCGCCTTACGTCTGGGATGCGTTCCAGCCCGCCTTTCATGTCAAAGAGCCAATGACGGACACGTTCGTCGCCAAACAGGGGGAGGGTCTGCGCCATTACGCGTTCGAGATGCCCGATCCCGAAGACCGGCCGCCCTTTCTTAGCGCGGCCGTGCGGTACCTGCTGTCGCGCAAGGTGCCGGTCTGTCTGTCCTTCCCCGTCTTGCGCCAGCGCGGGGACAGCCACGTCTGGGCCTTCGGGCCAGGATGGGACACCGGGATCATTTCCGACCCGGATCTGGTGGGCGCGCCGCTGGAGGATGGTCAGCCGCAGAATTTGGGCGGCCATTCGGTGTGTGTGGTCGGGTATGTGCCCGATGAGGGCACGCAGGAGGGCTGGTTCCTCTTCCGCAATTCGTGGGGCACCCGGTTTGGTGCGGCATCCGATTTCGTGCCGGGCCAGGGTGGCGCACACCCCGTCTCCCCCCCGCGGGGCTACGGGCTCATCTCGTCGGCGCATGTGGATACGCATGGCTGGGAGATGATGTTTATTGGGCCGAAACGGCCCTGACAGATAGGGTTCGGCGCCGTTTGGGGCCGGGCCACCGTGCATTTTAATGACGACCGAGGGAGTGGCTTCGCGCCGCTCCCTCTATTGCTTTTGGAGCGGTGAGACCGGGGGTCCGGCGGTTTTGGTGCTTAGCCCATAGGCCTCCGATAGGAGGCCGACACGCCTGCCGCCCCCCTGCGGCTGGCGTGTCCCACGCCACCCGCGCGGCAGCCTTAGGGCTGAGCGCCGCCATAGCGTTGGGGCATAAACCCATTCTACAGATTCAATCTTCCTGAATATCTTTATAGCTGCTTAGCCCAAAGGCCTCCGTCAGGAGGTCGACACGCCTGCCGCCCCCCAGCGGCTGGCGTGTTCCACGCCACCCGCGCGGCAGCCTTGGAGCTGAGCTGCGCCACAGAGGTTCGGCTGGCTTTCGCTCTTATGAACACAGACTTGAAGCGCTGATGGGTGGCACACGGGCCAGGATGCTACCTATCAGCGCAAAGAGGCTACGCCGCCTCCGGCACCTCGCCGCGCACCATCCCGCGGTAGAGCGTCCGCGTGCCGACCACCGCCGAGTGGTCCGCCGCATGCAGGGTGCAGCGGTTGTCCCACAGCACCACATCGCCGGCCCGCCAGCGATGGGCGCGGGGCGGCTGGAACGTGCTGGAATGGGCGTAAAGCATATCGAGCAGATCGCTCCTGTCCGTGCCGTCGGCCAGCACCAGGCGCCGCAGGCGAGCGCGGGCGGTCAGGAACAGCGCTGTGCGCCCTGTTAGAGGATTGCGGCGCAGGAGGGGGTGACAAACGGCCTCCACCTCCGGCACGTCCGTTGGCCCGTGCAGCACACGCGCGCCGGTTAGGTAGACCCGAAGCGTCGCCTCGAGCGCCTCAAACGCGGCATATTGATCGGTGAAGAGCGTGGCGCCGCCTTGGTCCGGCACCTCCACCGCGATGAGGGCCGAGAAGCTGGGCGGGCGGTCCACATAGGTGGTGTCGGAATGCAGCACGCTCTTCGGCTTGGTCGTCCGGCCCGCGTTGGTCACCACGTTCAGATCGGGATGCCCGTCCACCGGCACTTCGCCATCGGTGAACATCAGCGGGCCAATCTGGCCCAGAAACCGCACCAAGGCGCCGGCATCGGCAATCCCTTCGACCCGTATGGCGCCGTGGGCGGCGGCGAGCTGCGCCGCCTTCACCGGGGCGGCGGGGGCGACGGGCAGGGTACTGGGCATGGGGGCGTTCATTGTGCAGGCTCCAGCGCCGCGGCGGAGAGGCCCATGATCACCGGCAGCACGGTGGCCTGCGAGCTCCACCCCGCCAAGCTGATCGGGTGCGTGGCGGTGTTGGCGCCCAGATAGGCGACGACGTTCAGCGCCGCGGCATGGGCCGCCTCGATCCCCGCCTGGTTGTCTTCGACCGCGATGGTGCGCTCCGGCGCGCTGCCCAGCCGCGTCAGCGCCGCGATATAGGCCGCAGGGCTGGGCTTTTGCGCGTACCCATCCGCGTCCGACGTCACCAGATCAAAAGCGGAGGCGGAGAGCCCCTCCGTCACGTCGAGCACCGTGTCGAGCGATGCGCGCGCGGTGGTCGAGACCAGCGCCGTTTTCCAGCCAGATTGGCGTGCGAAAGCCAAGCTTTCCAACACGCCGGGCCGCGCGGTCAGGCCATCCGCGCACATCAGGCCGGTGAAGATCTCGCGCTTGCGGGCGTGCAGGGCGGCGGCGTCCACGCTTTGGCCCCGGCTGGCGGCGTAGCTCGCGATCCGGTCTGCGCCGCCCGTGGGCGCCAACATCGCGCGGTAGGTGGCGCGGTCCCAATGCCAGTCGAGGCCCGCCTCGCGGAAGGTGCGGTTGAACGCGTCGCGCTGCATCTCGGACGTCTCGACGACGCTGCCGATGGAGCCGAAGAAAAGGGCGTGCATGGGTCTCTCCTGGATTTAGTGGGCAAAGAAGCTGAGCAGCGGCATCGCATCGCGCGCCAGTATTTCGATCCGGTCCACGGCGTCCCCATCGAGGAACGCCGATTTCGGAAGGTCCTCGCGCAGCAGGAAGCTTTTGCGCTTCAGATCGTCTGCGTGCCGGTGCTCCGCATGTTCAGAATAGCCGCGCGGCATGGCTGTGAGCATATTCTCGTCGCCCAGATCGCGGCCCTGTGCGGCCAGCGCGCCTTTGACGCCGTCCCAGGCATCGGGCTTGGCGAGGATACGGTCGCGCATGGGGCCGAGCGCCTTGGGCGAGAGGTTGTAAAAGCCTGCCCCGGTAAAGCTGCCCTCGGGGTCGAAGTGGATATAAACCAGCCCGCCGCCCTCGGATTTCGTGCCCGACGGGGTCAAAAGGCCCGAGGCGGACGTTTTGTAGGGGCGCTTGTCCTCGGAAAACCGCACGTCGCGGTTGGGGCGGAACATGGTTTTCTTGGACCCTTCCAGGGGCCGGTCTGCATCCGACAGCCGGTTCGACAGTGCCTCCAGCAGCGCCAGGAAAGGCGATTGGACATAGGCCTCGTAGCGGGCCTTGTTCTCATGGAACCATTCCTTGGTGTTGTTCGCGGCGAGCCCTTCGAGCACGTCAAAGCTGGTCTGGGTAAAGTGATTGTTGGCCATGTCTTTCATCGCGCGGCTCCTTCATTCGGCGGCGAGTTTCGGGGCGGGGCCTGTGTCCTTGCGCGTCTCGACCACCTTTGGCCCGCGCCGTTTGGCGGCCCGTTCGGCCCGCCGCTCTTTGCGGAGGTACGTATGGTAGAGCGCGGGCACGCCAATCAAAGTCAGCACGGAGGCAAAGCCGAGGCCGGCCATGATCGTCACCGCCATGGAGGCGAAGAACGCGTCCCACAAAAGCGGCACCATGCCGAGGATCGTCGTCGCCGCCGCCAGGATCACCGGGCGCAGACGGCTGACGGAGGCTGTGACGATGGCCTGCGATTGCGGCGCGCCTTCGGCTTTTTCGGCGTCGATCTCTTCGACCAGGACGATGGCGTTCTTGATCAGCATGCCCGACAGGCTCAGCAGGCCCAGCAGGGCGGTGAAGCTGAAGGGCAGTCCGGTCAGCAGCAGGCCCAGGCCCACGCCGGTCACGGCCATCGGCACGACAGTCCAGATCACTGCCGTCTGCCGCAGCTTGCCGAAGAGCAGGATGGTGATCAGCAGCATCGTTCCGAAGGCCAGCGGCATCTGCCGGCCCAGGCTTGCCTGCGCGGTGCCCGCGCTTTCGAACTCGCCGCCCCATTCCATGCGGTAGCCCGCCGGCATCTCCATCCCTTCGATGGCGCCGCGGACCTCGCCGAAGGCTTGCGGCGGCAGGACGCCTGGCACGGTGAACGCCTGGACGGAGATCGTGTTGACCCGGTCACGGCGCTGGATGTTGGTATCGCGGGCGATCACGTCGAAGCCGTCCGTGACCTGCGCCAGCGTGGTGTAGCCGCCCGTTGAGGCCGCGTAGATCGGCTGGTCCAGCAGGCCGCCATCTTCGGTCAGGTCCGCGCGGGGCGTGCGGATGACGATGGGGATCAGGCGGTCGTTTTCGCGGAACGTGCCGGCGCGCAGGCCGTCCGTCGCCAGCGCCACGGCCTGGGCCACATCGCCGCGCGCGATGCCCAGGGCTTGCGCGCGCTGGACGGCGTAGACTGGCTGCGTGACCAACTCCCGCTCCCGCCAATCGGTGCGCTCGACCTGCAACAGGTTCGTTTGCGTCTCGAAGATGCGCTGCGCCTCGGCGGCCAGCGTGCGCAGGACGTCGGGGTCCGGTCCGCTCAGGCGCACCTCGACATCGGCGGGCACGGGCGGGCCGTAGATGATCTGCTGCACGCGTGTTTCCGCCCAGGGGATCGTGCGCGCCGCATGCTCCGCCAGCGCGTCGCGCAGAGCGGGGATCTGGCCGGCCTCTTGCACGCGGATCACCA
>JBCDFL010000196.1:0-5981 GCA_039178165.1 Pseudomonadota bacterium
GCGAGGTCCGGCGGGGTTGTCTCCAGCGCGGTCATAACCGCCTCGCAAATCTGCTGGACCGGCTCGGCCAGGGCCTCGGCCACTTGGGCCTGGGTAATCTCGATCTCTTTGGGCACACCGTTCAGCAGATCGCGGCCCCGGATCTGCATCGACGTGCCGCGGCCATCGTCGGGCATGCGGGCGGTGCCGATGGAGGTCTTGATCCGCTCCGCCGTCGTCTCCCCAACCAAAAGGTTCTGCTGGCGGCGCAGGTAGCTGATGATCGCCTCGTCCATGCGGTCTCCCCCCACACGGACGGAGCGGGCGTAGACGATGTCGCCGAGCGATAGGACGGCGACTTCGGTCGTGCCGCCGCCGATGTCGACCACCATGTTGCCGGTCGGGTCGGTGATGGGCATGCCGGCGCCGATGGCCGCCGCGATCGGTTCGGCGATCAGGCCCGCGCGGCGGGCGCCTGCGGACAGGACCGACTGGCGGATGGCGCGCTTTTCAACTGGGGTGGCGCCGTGGGGGACGCAGACGATGATCTTGGGTTTGGAGAAGGTCGAGCGCTTGTGCACCTTGCGAATGAAGTGCTTGATCATCTCCTCGGCGGTGTCGAAGTCGGCGATCACGCCCTCGCGCATCGGGCGGATGGCTTCGATGCTGCCGGGTGTGCGGCCCAGCATCAGCTTTGCGTCTTCGCCCACCGCCAGCACCTTTTTGACGCCGTCCTTGACGTGGTAGGCGACCACCGACGGCTCGGACAGGATCACGCCGCGGCCCTTGACGTAGACCAGCGTGTTCGCCGTGCCGAGGTCGATCGCCATGTCCGACGAAAACAGCCCGCCCAGATTTCCGAAAACCGACATTGCCCCAGCCCCATAACCTTAGTGCGCCGCGACTCGCGCAGCGCTTTGACGGCCCGTATATCGGGCGTCCCGCGGGGTTGAAAGGGGCCGAAACCGCAGCGTTTCGGCGCATTTTGGCCGATCAGGCGAGGGCGCGCGTGAGGAATGCCTCCAGCTCCGCAGCTCTGTCCAGCGGCGTGATGCAAGCGACATATTGGTCGGGCCGTACGAGGACGGCGGCGCCGGTGTCAGCGATCCCGCGGGCGACAAAGACGTCGTCCGCCGGGTTGGCGCAGAAGACCCGTTCGTAATCCCGCAGGCCCAGTGTGCCGCAGGGCGGGAACAGGGCTGGGTCCGTGACATCGAGCCGTGTCGCGCGATGGGCGCTGCGGAGGGTGACATTCAGTTGTACGGCCCGGTTCTGGGCCCAATGCGCGAGCGGGCGAACGCTATCGATCCCATCCCCGGCGAACGCGTAGAGCCGCCACAGCCCGTCTACCTCGTGCACATGGCCAAGCTGCATCGCCTTGGCATCCGCCCAACGGATCACGGGGGCCGAGTGAAAGCGCATGCCGATCTGAAAGCCCGCCGCGGGATGCTGATGGGTGTCCGTTCCCGTCAGCCGCGACGGCGCATAGCGCGTTGCCACGCCCGCCGTGTAGCGGCCCTGCTGCTGGAAGAGATGCCTGAAAGTGTCGTCGCGCCCTTTGGCGAAAGCGGTGGCGAAGGTTTTGTCGAAATCGATCAGCTCTTGCGCGATGGCCTGGCGCTCCGCCGAGTAGCTGTGCAGCAGGTCCGCGCCGGCCTGGCCGGTGCAGACCGCCTGCAGCTTCCAGCCGAGGTTCCAGGCGTCCTGCATCGACACGTTCATCCCTTGCCCCGCCTTCGGGCTGTGGGTGTGGCAGGCATCCCCGGCGATGAAGACCCGCGGCGCAGGCCCGTCCGGCGCGGTGTCGTCGAAGCGGTCCGCGGTGCGCTGCCCAATCTCGTAGACCGACCACCAGGCGACTTGGCGCACATCCAAGGCGTAAGGCGCGAGGATGCGCTGGGCGGCAGCGATCAGGTGGGCTTCGGTCAGGTCCCGGTCGGCGATCCGCTCGGACGGATTCAGTTTGCCCAGCTCGATATAGAGCCGCACCATGTGCCCGCCTTCACGCGGAATGATCAGCAGGCTGCCTTCGCCCGCCGACTGGATCGCGCATTTGAGGCGGATGTCCGGGAAATCCGTCACGGCGAGAATGTCCATCACGCCCCAGGCCGCATTCGCCGCCTCCCCGTGCAGGGGGATGTCGAGCGCCCGGCGCACCGCGCTGCGCGCGCCGTCGCAGCCGACGACGTAGCGGGCTTTGAGGCGGCTTCCGTCCTTCAGCGTGACCTCCACAGGCGCCGAGGGGTCCGCCGGAATGTCCAGCCCCGCGACCGTCTGGCCGTAGTCCGGCACCAGCCGCGTGGGGCTGCGTTCCATGCAGCGCAGATAGAAGTCCTGCACCCGGGCCTGGCTGAGGATGACATGGGGCATCTCGCTCAGCCCCGGCTCCACATCGTCGATCCGGCCCGAGCGGGTCAGGCCGTCCGGGCCGGGCGTCCAAAAGCAGGTCTCGTTCACGTGATATGCCTCGCGCAGGACGTCATGGACGAAGCCGTAGGCCGCGAACATCTCCATCGTGCGGCAGGCGATCCCGTCCGCTTGGCCGACCTCCAGCGGCCCCTCCCGCCGCTCGATCACGCGCGTGTCGATGTCCGGAAACTGCGCGAGGTAGGCCGCCAGGGTCAGCCCAGCCGGCCCCGCGCCGACGATCAGGACGTCGGCGACGTCCTTGGGCCGGCGGTCTTCGGGGCGCAGGCTTGGATCGCCGGGGCGGAACCCGTTTTCGTGGTACTGCATTGGCCTACCTGTTGGTCTGAACCAGAAGGAGACGCCCCCCATGCAGAAGAATCAAGTGCTCGGCGTGCATCACATCACGCTGATGGGCGCGGACCGCCAGACCTCCATCGACTTTTGGGAGGGGGTTCTGGGGATGCCGTTCATCTTCGACCAGCCGAACTTGGATGACGAGGCCGAGGGGCATCTGTACTTCGATCCGGGCGACGGGCGGCTGATCACGATCTTCACCAATGAGGGGCGGAAGGCCGTGCATGACCGCACGCCGACCGATGCGGGCTGCGTGCACCACCTGGCGTTCGAGGTGGACCGCGCAACAATTGGCCAGGTGCCCGCCCGGCTGGAGGCGCGGGGGGTCAAGCACTCGGGGGTGAAGGACCGGGGGTTCATGGACTCGATCTATTTCAAGGAGCCTCTGGGGCACCTGATCGAGCTGGCCTGCTACAAGTTCATCCCGCCGCGCGGGTCGTCGCATGCCGAGGTGCTGCTAGAGGCGCACAAGCTGCGGGTTGAGCGCGGAGACCGGGCGATTGAGGAGGTGCATCTGGCGGATGCGCTGGTGCGGATTGTGGAACGGTCGCAGGGGTCGCTGAGCGAGGATCGGGGGGCTTAGAGAGCGGTAGAAGCAAACTCCGAGGCTAACAGTACTGTCGTGCTGAAATTGTCAGTCTATAGTACGCGGAATGGAATGCCTGACCTCGAGATGGATTTCACAAAAGCATTTTGACTATCGAACAATGTACCGACAGCGTTCATTTGGAGGTCTTGATCCCGATGTGGTCCAATAATTACCGAGCGTATGCAGATATCTTCATTCGTCCGCCAAGGCTGGATATCCGTCAGCATGGGCGTTTGCCCTGTCTTCAGATCAAACTCAACGTAGGGGAATATACCACCTGCCGACGGTCGGGTCTTAATTTTCTTTTCAGCGATAGAAGTTACTCTTGAGATTAGTCGCCATTCGTTTTCCTCAGTAAAACTTGAGTTTTTGAAACGCGCAGCGATTCCGATAAATTTATTCACCAAATTCCAGGATTGATGCTCCTTGGGCGTCACTTTGTGTTCTTGCGTATACTGTTCCAAAAAATCTCTTAACGCATTTTTTTTGTCTTGATCGGAATAGATGCATTTCCGCAGCTGAAATCCTTGACTGCGCGCCTGGGATCTGAGTGTTTTGAAACAAAAAGTTACGGACACTCCGGAGTTGCCAGCATAGCCTCGCCATTGGCTGAGTGTGTCAGCTGCGTCTGAAAATGAAGCAACAAACAGATTAAGCTGTCCGAACCTCCTCGTCACTTCAGGTAGTTCAGCGTGAATTGCACTAAACTCGCTTCTCTGTTTGCAGGCCCGTATTAGGTTGTCAAAGCCGTCAACAAGTTCCTTCGAATCGTTCAGGTGCTGGATTTTAGTGCACCAAATCGACTTCGATCTGACGATACCCGACAAGCCGTAGAAGTCTGTATAGTGATGTAAAACCGGGCGGTTCATCCCGTCGTTACTGCGCGAAATCGGAGCATTATTCACTCAAGGCTTTTCCTCTTATTTTATCCATCGAGCCCAGGAACACTTTCCAAAAATGATCGTATGGAACCGCGGAAAATCATTGCCTTAACTCACATCCTTATAGCTGATCTCCGCCCGGTCCTTGCCGGCCTTCTCTCGCCGCACGAGCAGGCGGTTCAAAGCGTGAACGTACGCCTTCGCGCTGGCCACCACGGTGTCGGTGTCGGCGGATTGGCCCGTCACGATCCGGCCGTCTTCTTCCATGCGGACGGAGACGGTGGCTTGGGCGTCGGTGCCTTCGGTGACCGCGTGGACCTGGTAGAGTTGGAGCCTCGCGTTGTGGGCGAAGAGGGCTTTGACCGCATTGAAGGTGGCGTCGACGGGGCCGTCGCCGGTTTGGGTCGTGCTATGAGCCTTGCCGTCGATCTCCATGGTGAGGTCGGCTTTTTGCGGGCCGTCGGTGCCGCATTGCACGGACAGGGACACGATGCGCAGGCGGGTGTCTTCGGGGTCCTCGGCGGTGCGCATGAGGGCGATGAGGTCATCCTCGAACACCTCTTTCTTGCGGTCGGCGAGGGCTTTGAAGCGAACGAAAACGTCCTTGAGTTGATTGTCGCCCAGCTCGAAGCCGAGCTGTTCGAGCTTGTCGCGCAGGGCAGCGCGGCCCGAATGCTTGCCGAGGACGAGGTTGGTGGCGGTCAGGCCCACGTCTTCGGGGCGCATGATCTCGAACGTCTCCGCGTTTTTCAGCATGCCGTCCTGGTGGATGCCGCTCTCGTGCGCGAAGGCGTTCTTGCCGACGATGGCCTTGTTGAACTGCACCGCGAAGCCCGACACAGCCGCCACGCGGCGGGATATGTTGATGAGTTTCGTCGAATCTACGTGCGTGGCGTAGGGCATGATGTCGTTGCGGACCTTCATGGCCATCACGACCTCTTCGAGGGCCGTGTTGCCCGCCCGCTCGCCCAGGCCGTTGATTGTACATTCGATCTGGCGCGCGCCGGCGTCCACGGCGGCGAGGGAGTTGGCCGTCGCCATGCCCAGATCGTTGTGGCAATGGGTGGAGAAGATCACCTCGTCCGCGCCGGGCACGTTCTCCAGCAGCATTCGGATGAGGTCGGCGGATTCGGCGGGGGCCGTATAGCCGACGGTGTCGGGGATGTTGATCGTGGCGGCGCCGGCCTTGATCGCGATTTCGACCACGCGGCAGAGGTAGTCGTGTTCGGTCCGCGTGGCGTCCATCGGGGACCATTGCACGTTGTCGCAGA
Source organism: Pseudomonadota bacterium (assembly GCA_039178165.1). Taxonomy (GTDB): domain Bacteria; phylum Pseudomonadota; class Alphaproteobacteria; order Rhodobacterales; family Rhodobacteraceae; genus JBCBCP01. The sequence continues at coordinate 5,484 of JBCDFL010000196.1, forward strand.
GGTTGCGGGCGTGGCTGACGGTCTGTTCGATCCGCTCCGCCATCTCGTCCTGCGTCAGGTTCGGGATGGCGCGGTGCAGGGGCGAGGTGCCGATGAAGGTGTGGATGCGCGGGCTGGCGGCGTGTTTCACAGCCTCCCAGCAGCGGTCGATGTCGGGCAGTTGTGCGCGGGCGAGGCCGCAGATCGTGGCGTCTTTCGCATTCTTGGCGATTTCCGACACGGCAGCGAAGTCGCCTTCGGAGGCGATGGGAAAGCCGGCTTCGATGATGTCGACGCCCATCTCGTCCAGAAGCTGCGCGATCTCCAGCTTTTCGGCATGGGTCATGGTCGCGCCGGGGGATTGTTCGCCATCGCGGAGGGTGGTGTCGAAGATCACCACACGGTTCTTATCGGTCATTCTGGAATTCCTTGGTCCTGCTTGTCTTGGGTCATCCTGGGGCGCGCTGGCATACCTCTGAGCGGGCGCGCCGGGGATGGCACGCTCAGAGGCGGAGTAGC
>JBCDFL010000197.1:0-5924 GCA_039178165.1 Pseudomonadota bacterium
CCTGGTGACACGATTTCTCCCCGAAGCGCCCCGCGTGCGGCGCCGCCTGCCCCGGACCGCTTGGCCCGGGGCTTTTTCGTGAGGCATCGTTCCGTTTTCCTCACAAACACTGCCGAGCATGTCATTGGCCAAGGGGCATTGGGCGCGCCTACGCTCCGAGCATCCCAAGTGATCAAAAGGAGACCGCACGATGCTCAAATCCTTCGCAGCCGCCGCCGTCCTAACCCTCGCCGCGACGACCGCCTTTGCCGGCAACCAACTGGCCGTCGCGATCGGCGGCGTCGATGCCGTATCCTACCACCAAGGCGGACCGGCCCATGGTGAGGCGCGGATCAACCACTTCTGGAACGGCGCGATTTGGTACTTTACCTCGACGGAGAACCGCGACGTCTTCGCCGCGAACCCGGCCTCCTTTGCGCCGGCCTATGACGGCTATTGCTCCTGGGCGGCCTCGCAAGGCTACAAGGCGCCGGGCGATCCCTTCGTCTACGAGATTGTGGACGGCACGCTCTACGTCCAAGTGCACCAACGCGCGCAGGAACTCTGGCAGGAGGATATCCCCGCCTACATCGTCGCCGGCGACGAAAACTGGCCCCGCATCCACCCGTTCTAAGGCGCACCGCCACTCTCTCCCCGCGGCGTGTCAGCCCCGGACTCAACCGGTCCGGGGCTTTTTTCATGCGTTAGATTGAACCGGAAAAACCGCGGCTGGGCGCTTTACCTAGGCGACAGCACGACCGCCTCAACCCGGCGATTGGCCTCGCGCCCGTCTGGGTCGAGGTTACTCGCCACAGGGGCGAGGTAGCCCATCCCTTCCGCCTGAAGGCGGCTGCCCGCAATCTGATAGCGCTCGATCAGCCGATCGCGAACAGCGCGGGCCCGGGCGCGGCTGAGGGTGATGTTCCCCTCCAGGCTGCCGACGCTGTCGGTGTGCCCGACGAGCGCGATGATCAGATCGGGATTGTCCTGCAAGAACGCGGCCAGCGCGCTGATCGCGGGAAATGGCCCCTCGCCCAGCGCCGCGCCGCCAGTGGCGAATTCCAGCCCCGCCAGCACGATATGCCCGTCCGTCAGAAGCGTATCCGCCAACGCGGGTGGGGGCGCCGCGTCCTGCCGCACCGCGGGCTGGACGCTGGTCGCGATGGACGCCGTCGGCGCGATCTGCGTCTCCGGCAGGGCTGCGCCAGCGGTGACGACCTGGACATAGGCCGCCGTCGCGCTGGTGCTGACCAGCAGGGTCACCGCCGCCTCGGGCGCGTCCGGCGCGCCCTTGAGCCCCGTCAGGAAGCGGTAGCTGCGGATATTCACGTACATGCTGGGGGCCGGCAGAACCTCCACCGCGAAGCGGAAATCGAACCCGCCACACGCCCGCGCGTCGCAGTCGAGCGCGATATCATAACCCGCCAGCGCCACCTGATCGCGCAGCGGCGCCAGCACCTGAAGCGGCGTCAGCCCGGGCGAGGCGATGCGCCAGGCCGCGCGCCGAACCTCCCCTTCGACCCGCATGCTGGGCACCCATTCGTCGACAAAAGGCCCCAGCGGCGCGGCGTAACTGTCGGCGACCGACACCCGTTCCGCGGTCTGGCGTGCGTTGCTGGGCAGCGCCAGCTCCAACGCCGCCGCGCCCTGCGCGAGCGTCAGCGCGAAAAGGAGGGCGAGCGCCCTCACCGGGCCTGGCTGTGGTATTCCGCGTTGGGCCGCATCGCCGTGCCGCTGGCCACGCGGTTGGTCATGTTGAAGAACGCCGCAACGGAAGTAATGTCCCAGATATCCCGGTCACTGAAGCCCACTTCGCGCAGCGCCTGGCGGTCGGCTTCGGTGATCTTGGCCGAGGCGACGGTCAGATCCTCGGCGAATTGCAGCATCGCGCTTTGCCGCGCGTCCAGATCCGCGACGCGCCAATTCATCACCAACGCCTCCCCCAGGGCCGGATCACCCGACAACTCCCGCACCGCGGCCCCGTGCGCGACCAGGCAGTAATGGCACTTGTTCACCGCGCTGACGACGACGGCGATCATCTCCCGCTCCAGCTTGCTGAGGCCCGACGCGCCCAGCATCAGATCGTTGTACATCGCCGTGAACGTGTTCAGCTTTTCGATATCGAAGGCGTAGGCTTGCAGAACGTTCGGGATCATCCCGAGCTTGTCCTGGCAGATATCGAAATAGCGCTGCGTGTCGTCGGGCAGCGGGTCTGCCATGGGCAGGTCGAGGGCGGTGGGTTGGCTCATATCTCCTCCGGGTGCTGGCGGTAATGATAGCCGCCGATCCGCGCGAGGCCCAGCGCGTCATAAAGCGCGTTGGCGCCCGTATTGGCCTCTGTCACCAGAACCGCGATGTGCTGCGCGCCCTGAACCGCGCCCCAAAACGCCGCCTTGCGCATCAACCACTGAGCAACGCCCTGCCGGCGTTGGTCGGGCAGCACCTCCAGCGCGTGGACCATGCACACTCCATCCGCCACAGCGGCAAAGGCCGTGCCCGCTGGCTTTTCGTTCCAGCGCGCGAGGATGCCAGTCTTCACCTCCGCCCGCGCCATCACGGCGAGGCGGGCGGGGCCGATGCCGCCCTTGGCCCAAATCTCCTGCATGATCGCCAGCGGCTCCCAAATGGCGAAGGCGGTGACCGGCGGGATGGCCCGGTCCATCAGCGCCGCGATGGGCCCAGCGCGCAGCAAGGTCGGGTCGACCTTGGCATAGCCGCGCTGCGCGAGCGCCGCGTCCAAGGCGTCATCCCCCGCGCGCGGCTGAAAGAGCGGGCGCTGCCCGATGCGCCGCATCGCGGCCTCCGCTGTGTCGATCTGCTCCGCTGCACCTGAGCCAGAGGCCGTGGCCGCCGATACCCGCTTGCCGCCGCCTTGGCCGTCCCGCAGGTACCAATGCCCGTCCTCCCACACCCGCGCGGCCGGCCAGGTGGCATCGCACACCCGCATCAGCCGCGCGGCATCTAGGGTCACACCGCCTCCGCCAGCGCCGCGGCGGCGGCATCGAGCTGCGCGGTCTCCGTGCCGCGGATCACCACGTTCACTCCGAACTTACCGTCCCGCTGGAACGGATAGCTGCCAAAGCTCAGGTCGGGATAGGCCGCCACCAGATCGGCCAGCGGCCCGGCAATATCACCCTCCCCCCGGTCGATCCGCACCGACCGGCTGACCAGCGGCGCGCCGCCCGTGATGCTTGGCAGGACGGAGGCGACCATCGCCTCGAAAATCCGCGGCACACCGGCCATGACATGCACATTGCCCAGAGAAAACCCAGGCGCGGCGGAAACCGGATTGTCGATCAACGACGCGCCGTCCGGGATGCGCGCCATGCGCAGCCGCGCCTCGTTCAACTCAATGCCCTGCTGGTCGTAGAACGCCTGGAGGATCGCGCGAGCATCGTCCCGCACACCGATCTGCGCGCCCATCGCGTCGGCCACGCATTCGGCGGTGATATCGTCGTGGGTCGGCCCGATCCCACCGGAAGTGAAAACGACATCCCACGCCGCGCTCAGCGCCTGCACCGCGGCTACGATGGCGCCGCGGTCGTCCGACACCACGCGCACCTCGCGCAGGTCGACGCCGTGTTCCGTCAGCTGCCCTGCCAGATGGTGCGTGTTCGAATCGCGCGTCCGGCCCGACAGGATTTCGTCCCCGATGACCAGCATCGCGGCGGTTGGTCTGTCCATCTGCACCTTCCCTTGAGCCATGATCCCCAGCGGTATAGGCCCCGGCCCATGCGCTTTCAAACCGAACTTGTCCCCGCCACGCTCGTGCGCCGCTACAAACGCTTTCTGGCGGATGTGACGCTGCCGGACGGGCGCGAGGTCACGGCCCATTGCCCCAACCCCGGCGCGATGACCGGCCTGGCGGAGCCGGGCACGCGGGTCTGGCTGGAGCCGAACGACGATCCGCGCAAGAAACTGAAATTCGGCTGGCGCCTGGCGGAGGTGGAGGGGGGCTTTGCCTGCATCGACACCGGCATCGCCAACCGCGTGGTGGCCGAAGCGCTGGGCGCCCGGCAAATCCCTGCCTTACAGGGCTATGACAACGTGCGGGCGGAGGTCCGATTTGACGAGGCGTCGCGCGCCGACTTTCTGCTCACCGGCGGAGGCCCCGATCTGTGGCTGGAGGTCAAATCCGTCACCCTCATGCGCACGCCTGCCCTTGCCGAGTTTCCCGACACGAAGACCGCGCGCGGCGCTAAGCATCAGGCGGCCCTTGCCCGCCGGGTGGCCGCCGGAGACCGCGCCGCGGTGCTTTACCTGGTGATGCGCACCGATTGCTGCGCCATGCAGGTCGCCGCCGATATCGACCCAGCCTACGACGCTGCCGCGCGGCAGGCCGGGCTGACAACACTCTGCCACGCGGCGCAGATTGCCCGCGATTCGATCACCCTCGGCCCCGCCCTGCCCCTGCGCTGATGCAGCCCACTGGCACTTTTTCGCCAAATCCCCTATATTCTGCACACGCGAGATTGGAGCCATCCCTTGAACGAACAGCCACGCGGCCGCCTGACCAAGGACGGCATTCGCATTTATGAGCAAAGCGATTTCGCCGGCATGCACGCGGCGGGCCGTCTGGCGGCGCAAATTCTGGACGCCATGGCGCCCCTCGTCGTGCCGGGCACCACCACCGGCACCATCGATGCAGAGATCACGCGCATGGTCCACGACGCCGGCGCGACCTCGGCCACCATCGGCTACAAAGGCTACCAGCACGCCAGCTGTATCAGCGTAAACCACGTCGTCTGCCACGGCATCCCGAGCGAGAAGGTGCTGAAGGACGGCGATATCCTGAACATCGACGTCACCGTCATCGTCGATGGCTGGTACGGCGACACCAGCCGCATGTACGTCGCCGGCAAGCTACCCCGCAAAGCCGAGCGGCTGATCGAGGTGACCCACGACGCCCTGATGAAAGGGATCGAGGCCGTGCGCCCCGGCAATACCTTCGGCGATATCGGCCACGCGATCCAAAGCTTCGTCGAGGCGCACCGCATGTCCGTCGTCCGCGATTTCTGCGGCCACGGCCTGGGCCGCGTCTTCCACGCGCCGCCCAACGTGCTGCATTACGGGCGCCCCGGCACCGGCCCCGTGCTCGAGCCGGGCATGTTCTTCACGATCGAGCCGATGGTGAACCTGGGCCGGCCGGAGACGAAGACCCTGGCCGACGATTGGACCGCCGTCACCCGGGACAAGAGCCTGTCGGCGCAGTTCGAGCACTCAGTCGGCGTGACCGAAGACGGCGTGGACATCTTCACCCTGTCGCCCGCCGGGACCTTCCACCCGACCTACGGCTAAGATGGGCAGAATTGCCTATCCTACAGATGGAGCCCGTAGGATTGGCAATCTTGCCCTTCCCGACCCCGCACCAAGAACGTCGCTTAACTGGTACTAACGCGCACCCCGCTCCCACAACCACTCGTGCAGGGCGTAGGTCACCGCGCCGATGGCCGTCGTCGTGATCGCGATGCCGCCGCCCGAGATCCACGATCCGGTATGAACGTAGCCGATCACCGACATCATGATCAGCCCGAGGGTCTGCCAGGTGACGGCCTTGGCCAGGATACGGGTTCTGGGCGACATGGATCCTCCGTAAGCTTGCTGATCCCGCGCTATCAGCACGCCGCCCTGCGGGGAATTCGGAGAGTTGTTCACAGAACGCGGTAAGCGCTGACAATTAGATTAGCCTGCTGTGTTTTACCTCAGCTCGTGGCGTTTTCCATCAGCGTCACATGCGTATCGCCAAAGCGCCGCGTCTGCAGCAGCGTAAAGCCCGGCGGCGCCACCACAGGCGCCGCCTCTTCGCACAGCACCAAAGCCTCCGGCGCGATCCATCCCCCCGCGCGGGCGGAGGTCAGCGCACGGGGCGCCAGATCACGGCCATAGGGCGGGTCGAGGCAGACCAGATCGAAGGGCGCCCCCTCCCAATCCGGCAGGCGCGTGGC
>JBCDFL010000198.1:0-5908 GCA_039178165.1 Pseudomonadota bacterium
AGCAGCGCCGCCCGCCGCGGCTCCGACATATACGCCAGAAAGACCTTGCCCGCCGCCGTGCAGTGCAGCGGCGCGTGATCGCCCATCGCGGCGGCATAGCGCAGGGGCTCGAAATCGACGGTCCGCAGGTACAGCACCCGGTGCCGGTCCAGAACCGACAGCACGACATTGACGCCAAGCGTATCGCTGAGCGTGTGCATCTCCGCCGCTGCGGCCTCTTGCAGATCGACGCGGCGCCAGGCCAGCCGGGACCAGTCGGCCAGCCGCGCGCCCGTCTGGTAAGTGCGCGCGCTCTTGTCATAGGCGACCATCCGCTCGGTCATCAAAACGGCGAGGATGCGGTGGCACGAACTTTTGACGAAGCCCGTCCGCTCTACGATCTGAGAGAACGTCAACGCGGTGCGGGACGCGGCCAGCACATCCATCACGAGCGCGCATTTGGACACAATCGAGCTTTCGGACGCTTTTGCCAAAACGGGACCCCCTCTCTCGAATTACAGAACTAGTGCAGTACGAAATTTGGGGCAACCTGCCTGTCTGCGCCGTGTCGCTACGTCGGGCATACGACGGCAAATGGCTTGCGCGGCTGCGGCGCGGGGCGCAGCATGGGCGCGTTGGAGGATGCGACATGTCTTTGAATTACGTGATGATCGGAGCAAACAATGTCGCGGGAACGCGCGCCTTCTACGACGCGGTCCTCCCCGCGATCGGGGGCCGCGTCTTGGCCGAATACCTACCCCATGCCGTCTGCTACGGCCTGCGCGGGGATGGACGGTTCTGGCTCGCGACACCTCACAACGAGCAGCCCGCAACTGTGGGGAACGGCGCCATGCTGGGCCTTGCTTGCGACAGCGCGGCGGAGGTCCGGGCCGCCCACGCGCTGGGCCTTGCGGCGGGCGGCAGCAACGAAGGCGATCCGGGCCCGCGCCCGCAATACGGGGACGGCTTCTTTGGCGCCTACCTGCGCGATCCCGAAGGCAACAAGCTGAGCCTCGTCTATCTGGGCGATCTGGGCTGACTAGACGTGCCGCACCGCCGGCGCGGCTGGAACGGGCATCTGCACCATCTGCTGCGCCAGCGCGATGCAGCCGGCGGCTTGGTGCGCGGCCAGCGCGCGGCCCTTGTCCGCTGTGGCCAGATGCGCCTCCCCCACCACGCCGTGATCCGACAAATCGGCCGCGATCCACCCGTAGGAGATGGGGCCGATGGGCGGGATCAGCGACGTCTCGGCGGTGGAGGCGAAATCCTGCGCCGCCCCCATCTTCACCGTTTCGGGGCGGAAATGCAGCATCAGCGACGTCTCCACATCGCCCCCATGGATGCCGAATGTCATCTCCCGATCGCTGAACATCCCCTCCGGCGCACCGAACGATCCCCATTGCGCCTTCACGGCCAGCATCCCGGCCTGCACGCGCAGCTCCCGCGCGAGGATGGAGATGAGGTCGAGGTTACCGCCGTGCGAGTTCACGATCAGCAGCTTGCGCAGGCCCGCCCGCGCCACCGACAGGCCGATCTGCGTCCAGGCCGCCAGCGCCGTGGCGGCGTCCAGCGTGCAGGTGCCCTGCGCCCACAGATGCTCGTTCGACTTGCCAACGGCCTGCACGGGCAGGATCAGCAGGTCCAGATCCGCAGGGCAGTCGCGGCGGAGCTGCGCCAGCATCCCTTCGGCGATCAGCGTGTCGGTCCCGACGGGCAGGTGCGGGCCGTGCTGTTCGATGGCCGCGGTCGGCAGCACGGCAATCGTGCTTTCTGGGTCCAGCCCGCCGAACTCGGGCATGGCCAGGTCCATCCAGTCGCGTGCGCTCATGCCTCTTCCTTGTCGGCGTAGGTCGCCTCCAGCCGGGAGGCGAGGTAGTCGGCGGCCCGGATCGGGGGATACTTCGCCGCGCCGGTCCCGGGCAAGGCCGCGATTTGCGCGTCGGGGTTCGCCTCGCAGAAGAAGGCGACCGATTGGCGCTGCCGCACGGGCGGCAGGACCCGGTGCGGGGTCGAGACGTAGATGTCGTTGGTCCAGCGCATCAGGCAGTCGCCGATATTGACCACAAAGGCGCCCGGCACGTGGGGCACATCCGTCCAATCCCCGCCGCGCGGACGCACCTGCAGGCCCGCCTCCCCGTCCGTCAGCAGCAGGGTGATCGCGCCGTAATCGGTATGCGCACCCGCGCCAATCTCCGATCCCGCGCCGGTGGCGGGCGGGTAGCGGAGGAGGCGCATGGCCGACAAAGGGTCGGTAAACTTGTCCGCAAAGTGATCCGGCGGCAGGCCCAAATCCTCCGCCATGACGCTCAGCAAAGCCAGCGCTTGGTCATGGCAGGCGGCGTAATAGTGCAGCATCGTTTGCGCAAAGCCGGGGATGTCCGGCCACCGGTTCACGCCGCGAAACGGCTCCCCGGCTTGGACGCGCGGATCGTCCGGGGCGAGGTCGAGGCCGATATTGAACGTCTCTTTGGTGTCGACTTCGGGCCGTGTCTCGTCCAGCGACTCGTCGCCCGGCTTGGCCCAGCCGCGGTAATGCGGCGTGTCGAGGATCGAGAGCTTCGCCTTCTCGGCCCGCGGCTGGTCGAAGAACGCCGCCGCCTGGGCAAAGACCGCCTCGCGCAGCGCGGCCGGCACCTGTGGATGCGCCAGCAGCAGAAATCCCGTCTCGCGCACCGCTGCGCCCACCTCCGCCACGAAGGCGGCGCGATCGGTTTCTGCGCGCCGCCAGTCGAGAACGGGGATCATGCGGTCAGCCGCCGCATCCGCGCCTCCACCTGCCGCAGATACCGCGCGCGGGTCGTATCGGTGGAGCTGTCCATCAGGTAATGCGCCGCAAAGACCGTCTTGCAGCCCTTCGCGCAGATCGACCGGACGCCGCGGGTCAGCATCCGCCGGCCCGGTGCCCCGATCAGCGTGGTCAGCCAGAACGACGCGCCGCAGGTGGTAAAGACGCCCAGCCGTTTGATATGTGTGAGGCCTGGCGCGATATTGTCGCCCTCCCCCTTGGGCATGATGAAGGCGACGCCCGGCAACAGTACACGGTCGAGCCACCCTTTCAGCATCGCAGGAAGGCCGTACCACCAGGTCGGGTAGATGAAGATCAGCGCGTCGCACCAGCGCACATCCTCGACATCCTGCGCCACCGGGTCGGCATTGCAGGTCTCGTCCAGATAGCAATCAAGCTCCCCGGCGCTGAGCACCGGCATAAAGTTCGAACGGTAAAGGTCCCTGACCCTGTATTCCACGCCCGCCTGATCCAAATGGGCGGTGACGGTTCCCAGCACAGCGGCGTTGAAGCTGTCCTGTTTGGGGTGACAAAACACGATGAGCGCACGCATCAAAATGTCCTTAGCTGTTGTCCGACATGGGCCAGGAACGCCTCCCTCTTGCCTTGGGACGCCCGGTTCATGTCGTAAAGGGCAAGGTATTTTGTCGTCCTGGGCCGGCACACGTGCCAAACCGCGCGGGTGACGCATTTGCGCGGGGGGTCCCCACACAGCATCGCCCGCACCCTTGTGCCGCCATAGGTCGTCACGGCGGCGAGGCGCCGGATGCGCGTCAGGTTAGGAAGGACCTTGCCATCCTCCAACCGAAACGACACGCCTGGCAAAAACACCCGGTCAAAGAACCCCTTCAGCATCGCGGGGTAGCCGAAATTCCAAACTGGGAAGACCAATATCAAGGCGTCCGCCGCGCGCAACCGGTCAACGTAGCCTTGCACCTGTTTCAAATTGTCCGGCACATCGTGGTAGGTGCGCCGGTCTTGCGCGCTCATCACCGGATCGAACCCTTCGGCATAGAGGTCGCAATCGTCCACGTCCCAGCCCCGCGCGGTCAGGCTGTCCAGCGCCTGGGCGTGTAGCGCGGCATTGAAGCTGTCCTTCATCGGGTGCGCCGCCAGCACCATGGCGCGCACCTTGTCGGGCGGGACTGTGGGCGCTGGCCTCATTCGGCGGCCTGTAGCTTGGGATAGGCGTACATCTTGGCGTAGTCCCAATCCGGGTCGTCCCAGGCGATCATCTTGCCGGGGTTCAGCAGGCCCTTGGGGTCCGCTTCCTGCTTGAAGCGCAGCTGCCGGTCATCGACCGTCTGGCGCCCGCCTTCCTCCAGCGTGTAGCGGTGGGGGTTGAAGATCATGGCGCCCGCGTCCTCGTGCATCTTCACGATCTCGTCGAGGCGCTCTTCGGTGGTGAACTTCACGAGCGACAGGCCCGCGAACATGACCTTGCCGCCTTCCTTGAGGACTTCGAGGTGTTGCAGCACTTCGGGCGACAGCTTCTCGCGCATCTGTGCGATCAGTTCTCGGTGCTTCGGGTATCCGTACCGGACCTGAAGGTAGGTGATCGACGGATCAACTTTCAGCGCGCGCAGCGTCGTGTGGTTCCAGCCATATTCGAAGACCCGGCCCGGCGCGCGCTCCCAATCGTGGTCGTCGCTGCGGTAGATCAGGCTCAGCCCCTCGCGCCGGGCCAGGAACGTCTGGAACGCGTCCATGCTATGCGGCGCGACCATGAGGCCGATCAAGTGGTCGTCCGCCTCCACATACGGGGCGACGCGCTGGAAGTAGTCCTTGGCTGTCGGCGCCTCGAACACCGTCGCCAGCTTGATCAGGATGCCATCCTCGTTCGCCAGATCCTCGGCGCAAGCGGCCGCGGCGTCGAAGTCCTTGGAGGTCACGAACATCTCCACCCAGTCATAGGCCGGGGCCAGCGGGATCTCGATCTCCGTGATGATCCCGTTGGTGCCGTAGGCGTGGGAGACGCGGGCGAGTTCTTCGCCGCGGAACTCCAGCACGCGCGGCTCGGCCTCCATCGTGACGACGCGCAGGCGGATGATGTTGCCCAGATCGCGCAGGCTGCCCCAGGTGCAGGAGCCAACACCGCCCGAGCCGCCCGCGATGAACCCGCCAATCGTGGCCGTCGCCCAGGTGCTGGAGAACATTCGGATTTCCTGGCGCGAATCCGCGATACAAGCCGCATCCAGGTCCTTCAGCAGGCATCCCGGCTCCACGATCACACGGCCCGGATGGATCTCCTTGACCTTGTCCATCCAGCGCAGGTGCATCACGCAGCCGCCCTCCAGCGGCATGGCCTGGCCGTAATTGCCGGTGCCCGCGCCGCGGGTGGTGACGGGAACATCGTGTTCGTAGCAGACCTTGAGGACCTCGATCACCTCCGCCTCGTTGCGCGGGCGGACGACGAAATCGGCGACGACGTGATCGAGCCGCTCTTTGAGGACAGGCGAGTACCAAAAGAAATCGCGGGAGGAGGCGCGGATATTCGCCTCCTTCTCTTCGATGTCGAGGTGGGCCAGAGCGGCCTTGGCAGCGTCGATGTTCATGATGTCTCCCACAGATGGTCGAGGGTGGAATAGGCGGGCAGGGTGCGGTCGATGGCCTGTCCGGCCCGCAGGACGATGCGGTCAGATTGCGGGCGGGCGTAGAATTCCGTCCATTCCCGCGCGTTGAAGATCACCAGGTCCGCCGGATCGCCGGGGGCGAGGCATTGGGGCCGGAAACCGCAGGTCGCGGCGGGCTGGGTGGTGAAGGCAGCGGGCCAATCCGCGGCGGAATGGTCCAGATGCGCGATGCGGGTCGCCTGGCGCATGACCTCAACCATGTCGAGGTCGCCATAGGCATAGAACGGATCGCGCGTGTTGTCGGATGCGAAGGAGACCGGGATACCCCGCGCCTTCATCTCGTGCACCAGCGTGACGCCCCGGTGGCGCGGCGTGCCGGGCCCGCGGTCTTGCAGGTAGAGGTTGCACATCGGCAGGCTGACCACGTGAATGCCTGCCTTCGCCACCAGGTCCAGCGTATCTATCGCGCGGCCCTCGTCCTGCGTGCTGAGCGAACAGCAATGGCCCGCGATGATCCGCCCCTCGAACTCTACCTCGAGCGCAACTTGGGCGATCAGGCGCAGGGTTTCGG
>JBCDFL010000199.1:0-5873 GCA_039178165.1 Pseudomonadota bacterium
GGTCAGCGAAGAGGACGCGCCGCTGCTGTCGGCCCTCAAGGCCAAGCGCCGCGCCCTGGCCGAAGCGGCGCGCGTGCCGGCCTATGTCGTCTTCCCCGACCGCACGCTGATCGAGATGGCGCAGCAGCGCCCGCAAACCCTGGACGATATGGCCCGCTTGAACGGGATTGGCGCCAAAAAGCTGGCCAGCTACGGCGATGCGTTCCTTGAAGTCATCACCGGGGAGGCGGTCCAGATGCACCCAACCCGCCGAAAGCTCGCAGGCCGGGCCGAAGGTGAGGTGTTCGACCGCCTGCTTGAAAAGCAGCAAGAGCTGTCCCGCGGTGTCATGGGTACCGAAAAGCCGATGTCCTGCACCAACATGACCCTGCGCCACATCGCCGAACGCAAGCCCGCAACGATCGAAGAGCTGGAGCGCGTGCAGGGGATGGACTCGCTCAAGGCCGCGCGCTTTGGGCCAGCCTTTCTGGACGTGCTGCGAGACGCGGGCTAGGTCCCGGTCAAAGGGAGAGCAGACATGCTGATCGTGATTTCACCGGCCAAGCGGCTGGACTGGACCGAGCGGGATATCGAGACGACAGAGCCCGACATGCAGGGCGACGCGATCCGTCTGGCCCGGACGGCGCGCAACCTGACGCTTGGCAAGCTGAAGGCGCTCATGGACCTGAGCGATGATCTGGCCCGCCTCAACCGCGACCGGTTCCAAGCCTTCGCCGACGCGCCGGAGGCGGAGGCGACCCGGCCCGCGCTTTTTGCCTTTGCCGGTGACACCTACCAGGGCCTCGATGCGGGCAGCCTCAGCGCCGCCGACATCGCCGAAGCGGACAAGCGACTGCGGATCCTCAGCGGGCTCTACGGTCTTCTGCGCCCGCGCGACGCGATCCAGCCCTACCGGCTTGAGATGGGCAGCCGGTTGAAGACGCGGCGCGGTACGTCCCTCTATGACTACTGGCGCGATGACATCGCCAAGGCGCTGAACACGCAGGCGGAGGCGCAGGGCACCGATCTGCTGCTGAACTGTGCGAGCCAGGAATATTTCGGCGCGGTCGCCCCGAAGGCGCTGAAGCTGCGGGTGATCACGCCCAAATTCCTTGAAGATAAGAACGGCACCGCCAAGATGGTCAGCTTCTTCGCCAAACGGGCGCGGGGCGCCATGGCGCGCTGGGCGATCCAGAACGGCGCGCGCACAGCGGATGATCTGCGCGGCTTCGATGCCGACGGCTACCGCTTCGACACAGCGCAATCGACCGAGGACACGCCCGTCTTCATCCGTCCCTACCCGTCCTGAGGGGCCGTCCAGTCCGGGTTCTTGGCCACCAGCTCGACCGTGTTGCCTTCCGGATCTTGGGTGAAGATGCCGCGCCAGCCAATCCACTCGAAATGCTCCACCCGGTAGGTGAGGCGTTGTGCCTCGTACCAGGCGATCACCGCGTCCTGCTCCGCATAGGTCAGGCTGAGCGCAAGGTGGTGGAGCGAGGATCGCGCGCCCGTCTCAGGCACGCCTTCGGGATGCAGACCGGGCCGCGTGTTTGCGCTGGGGCCAAACAAGGCCAGCACGGCCGTATGGCCCGCGCAACTGTCCCCGAGTGCAAAGAATGTGATCGCAGCGTCCTCCCCACCGCTCAGGATGCTTAGGCCGATCGTGTCGCGGTAAAAGCGCACCATTGGCGCCATCGCGCGGCAGCGGATCGCAATTTCGCCCAAGGCGCGGGGTGTGAAGCCGCGTGTCATGTGGCCGAGCCTAGGCGCGCGATGCAGCGTCCGGCAAGGGGGAGGCCGCATCGTGGGGGCACAGCGCGGCGATCCGGTTCATCAGCACCTCCTTGCGCAGCGGTTTGCTGAGCGCCGCGTCGAGGCCCGCTTGCGCAAGCTCCGGATCGCCGGCGTCGGGGCTGTTGGCGGTCAGGGCCAGGATCGGCACCCGCCGGCCCAGCGTTGCCTCGCGCGCCCGGATGGCGCGGGCCGCGTCCTTGCCATCCATCCGCGGCATGGAGATGTCCATGAAAATCAGATCGGGGTGGAAACTGTCGTAGGCGGCAACCGCCTCTTCGCCGTTCTGGGCAATCTTCAGGACGATGTTCATCGGGGCGAGCATCTTTTGCAGGACCAGCTGGTTCGTTTTGTTATCCTCCGCCGCCAGCACCCGCATTTGCCGGGTGCCCGTGCGCACGGACGCCGCGTTCGGCGCCGGCACAGCGCGCGGCGTCTGATCCATGCCCTCCAGCATGGCGATGAGATCGCGGCGGGGGACGGGTTTTTGCAGCAGCGCGTGCAGATGGGCCCGCGCCGGGTCACGCCCCGCATGGCCGGGATTGGAGCTGATCATGACGATGGGCACGCCGGACCCCCGCGCGCGGATGGCCTGTGTCAGGGCAAGGCCGTCCATGCCCGGCATGTGGTGATCTGTCAGCACCAAATCGAAATCCTGCGCATCCATCGCTTCCAGCGCGGAGGGGCCGTTGGCGCAGCACGACACCTCAAGCCCCAATTGGGTCAATTGGCGCTCCAGGATGGTCAGGTTGGTTGGAACATCGTCGACCACCAAGACCCGGCGCAGCCCATTCGGCAGCATCGGGCGCGGTGGGCGCGCGTCCTCCGTGCGCGGCAGTGTGATGCGCAGGCCGAAACAGCTGCCGGATCCTTCGCCCGAGGTTACCCACATCTCACCACCCATCAGGCCGATCAGCCGGTGCGAGATGGCAAGGCCGAGGCCCGTGCCCCCGAAGCGCCGGCTGCGCGCGGCCTGCACCTGATTGAATTCGCCGAAGATACGGTCCAACTGATCTGCCGGAATGCCGATCCCGGTATCCTCGACGGTGATCGTGATCTGACTGGGCCCGCCCGCCTGAGGCGCGCCCGTCACCCGCACGAGGACATGGCCGGCATCGGTGAACTTGACCGCGTTGCCCATCAGATTGGTCAACACCTGCCTCACCCGGCCCGGATCGCCGACAAAGCGGGACGGCATGAAGAGGTCGTAATCGACCAGCAAGGTCAGTCCCTTCTCGCGCGCCAGCGGCTCTAGCAGCATCATCACGTCGTGAATACACCGCTCCAGATCGAACGGTTCGGGATGCAGGTCCAGTCGGTCCGCCTCGATTTTGGAATAGTCTAGAACGTCACCGATAATGGTCAGCAGTGCATCGCCGGATTTGCGGATCGTATCGACATACAGGCGCTGGTCTTCGTCCAGCCCGGTTTCGGCCAACAGATCCGCCATGCCCACAACGCCGTTCATCGGGGTGCGGATTTCGTGGCTCATATTGGCGAGGAAGGCGGATTTGGCGCGGCTCGCCGTCTCCGCCGCTGCGCGCGCCTCGGTCAGGCCCGCTTCTGTCAGGACGGAATGGGTGATGTTCTGCCCAACCGACACCATGTCCCCAGCGGCGTTACGCCGGTCCACCAGCCGCACATATTGGTCGTTCCAAAGCCGAATGGTCACCGGCGGCGGGATGTCCATGCGCCAGCGGTCGATCATCATGTCCTGCCATTCTCCGGCGGTCAGGCCGCCCGTGTCGACGATCCCCTCGTCGGTCATCACCTGGAGGATGGTGGGATAGGCCACACCCGGCGCGATATCGACGAGACCGTCGAAGATGCTCAGATACGCTTTGTTCGCCAGGCACAGCGTGCCCGCCGCATCGAAGAACGCAAAGCCGTCGGTGATGGTCTGGACCGAATGCCAAAGCCGCCGCTCCGCCACCGCAATCTTGTGATGCGCGGCCGACAGGTCCGACTTCACACGCTGGTTTTCGTCGCGGACGGTGGCCACTTCCGCCCGCGTCTCCACGATCTCTTCGCTCAGCGCCTGGGCGCGGTGGCCGAGTTGCCGGTGCGCTTCGGCCAATTCCGACTGTTTCTGCGCAAGCGCACGCTCGGCCGCGCGCCGCGCCTGTCGTTCTTGCACCAATCGCTCCGCAAGGCTCATCCCAGCGTATCCTTCCCCTATCCCATGCCGCAGCGTGCACGCGATCTGTGAAGAAGGGCTTAAAGTGTGGCGAAAAACCGGGCCGCGTGGCACGCTTGGCGCACTTTATTTGAGGGAGGTTGTTATGATCCGCGCCGCTTTGCGTCTTTTGCTCCTGTGTCTTGCAGGCCCATTGGTGGCCCAGGACGCCCCGCTGCCCGCAGATCGCTACATCGTCACCCGCGACGTGGATTTCTTCGGCGCTGACCGGACGGCGCTGTTCGACACGTCGGAGGCAGCCTGCAAACGCGCGTGCAGCGCCGATGAGGCCTGTGTGGGATATACGTTCAACAGCCGGTCGAACGCCTGTTTCCCAAAGGCCGCCATTCGCGAACGGCAGCCCTATGTCGGGGCGATCTCGGCGGTGCGGATCGTCACGCCCGCTGCCGCGCAACGCCGGGCTGCGGACGCCGCCGCGCGCCTGACCTTTTTGACCGATGCAGATATCGCGGCGGCGCGCGATCTGGCGGATGGGATCGGGGCGCGCTTCGCCGCTGGTGGGCGCGATCTGGATGCGGTGGTGGCGGCTGCGATGCAGCGCCTTGGGGGCGGGGATATCCTGCGGGGGCTGGGCCTTGTCGGCACGGCGCTGGCGCTTAGCGACCGGGGCGATCTGTGGGCGCTTTATGCGGAGACGTCGCTGCGCTTCACCGCGCAGGCGGAGCGGCGGCGCTACGGCCCGCAGGCGCTGCCGGCCGCGATCAACGCCTATCTGCGTGCCGCCGGCCCCGCGGCCGAAGCCGCCGCGTTGGAGCGGATGGCCCAGGCCCTCGTGCGGGACGGCCGCGGGCGGGACAGTATCCCGGCGCTGCGCCTGGCGGTCGACACGCAGCCTCGCGCGGACCTGTCCGCCGCGCTGGACGATGCAATCGGCAAATACGGGTTCCGCGTCGTCGGTGATCAAGTCGACAGCGACAGCGCCGCCCCGCGGCTCTGCGCCGAATTCTCCGAACAGCTTGCGAAAGCCGGTGTGGACTACGCGCCCTTTGTCCGCCTCGATGCGGCGGGATACGCCGTCGTGCCCGAAGGCACATCGCTGTGTATCGAGGGGCTCGCCCACGGTCAGCGCTACAATGTCACCTTCCGCACCGGGCTGCCTTCGGCTTCCGGAGACACGTTGGTGCGGGACGTGACCTTGCGCGCCTATATGCGCGACCGCTCCCCCGCGGTTCGGTTCCCGGGCCGGACCTTCGTGCTGCCGCGCACCGCCGATGCGGCGATCCCGGTGGACAGTGTGAACGTGACGGACGTGGCGCTGCGCCTGCGCCGGGTGTCGGATCGCAACCTGCTGCGTGCGCTGCAAGACGGCTATTTCGGGCGTCCGCTCAGCACCTGGCAGGACCGCACCTTTGCCACCGAACTCGCGCAGGAGGTTTGGACCGGCACAGCTGAGGTGGCGCAGATCCTCAACCGCGATGTGAAGACGCGCCTACCGCTGGGCGAGGTGCTGGCCGCGCAGCCGACGGGCATCTACGCGCTGAGCGCGGCGGTGCCGGGGGCCGATCCCTATGACGACCCGGCAGCGACCCAGTGGTTCGTTCTGACCGATATCGGCCTTGCGACATGGGCCGGCACCGACGGCCTGACTGTCGCCGCCCGCTCGCTGGCCAGTGCCGCGGCGCTGGAGGGGGCGGAGCTTCAGTTGATCAGCCGGGCGAATGTCGTGCTTGGCACCGCACGGACGGGCGCGGACGGCTACGCGCGCTTCCCCGCTGGCCTCACGCGGGGGGAGGGCGGCGCCGCGCCCCCGCTGCTGGTCGCGCGGCACGGCGCCGCGCCGGGGGCGGAGGATATCGCCTTCCTGCCGCTGACCGATCCCGCCTTCGATTTGTCGGATCGCGGGGTGGAGGGGCGCGCACCGGCCGGTCCCATCGACACATTCCTGGCGACCGACCGCGGCGCCTAC
>JBCDFL010000200.1:0-5848 GCA_039178165.1 Pseudomonadota bacterium
CCGATCTATGGCACATTCTTCAAACGAATGTTTGTGCTGAGAGGTATCAGGGATTGTGATGAGAAATCTTGATATGACGACGCTGCGGTCCTTTGTCGCTGTTGCCGACGAAGGGGGCGTGACGCGGGCCGCGGGTATCCTTCACCTGACGCAATCGGCGGTGTCCATGCAGCTCAAGCGGCTGGAAGAGCTTTTGGGCACCGAATTGCTCGACCGCAGCGGGCGGACCATCGCCCTGACCGCCTCGGGCGAACAGTTGCTGGTATTCGCCCGGCGTATCGTCACCCTCAACGACGAGGCGGTCGTGCGCCTGACCGATCAGGCGTTCGAGGGGCAGATCACGCTGGGCGTGCCGCACGACATCGTCTATCCGGCGATCCCGCGGGTCCTGCGGCAGTTCAACGCCACCTATCCACGCGTGCAGGTACAGTTGGTGTCGTCCTATACCCTCATGCTCAAACAGGAGTTCGCCCGCGGGACGTGCGACATGATCCTGACCACGGAGACGGGGGCCCATGCCGGGGCAGAAACGCTTTGTATCAAACCTTTGCGCTGGATCGGCGCGCCCGATGGTGTCGCCTGGCGGCAACGGCCGCTGAAGCTCGCCTTTGGGCGCCAATGCACCTTTCGTCCGCGCGTCGTCGAACGGCTGGACGATGCTGGCATCCCCTGGGACGTCATCGTGGAGACGGAAAGCGACCGCACGATCGAGGCAACCGTCAGCGCCGATCTGGCGGTGCATACGATGATCGAAGGGACGGAGCCACCGCATCTGCGCCGGATCGACCACGGCGGCGCGCTGCCCGATCTGCCGGAGCAGATGATCAACCTATACGGGGGCCGCGGTGGCGCGGGCGAGGTGCATCGTGCTTTGGCAGAGATGCTGCGCCGGGCCTATCCCGGAACTCAGTCCCAAGGCGCCGCGTTGCCTTTGCAAGCTTTGGCGTGAGGCGTGCACAGCGATTTAAGATCGTTGACAGCGCAAAGTCTCTTTTGTCCGCTCCGATTGATTTTTGGGGCAGGACACGCCATAATTGTAAGTGGCTGCTTCACGTAACTCTGCCCGCATGGCGGACGGTGGTGGCGCAAATCCTGGTTCCCCCCTTGTGCGGAGGTGGCGACGGAGAAAGGTATAGGGACCTCCAATGGCCCACAAAGTAGATGAGCATGTCGGCAAACGGATCCGCCAACGTCGTTGGTTGATCGGTATGACGCAGCAGAAACTGGCCGAGACGGTCGGGATCAAGTTCCAACAGATTCAGAAATATGAAACCGGCGCCAACCGCGTCAGCGCCTCCCGTCTTTGGGATATCGGGGAGGCGATGGGCGTGCCCGTCTCCTTCTTTTTCGAAGGCCTCGAAAGTGCCCGTGTCGGCGCCGACATGGACTCGATCCCGATGGATCTAATGCAAGACAAAGAGGCGATGGACCTCGTGCGGTCGTATTACGCGATACCGGAAAATCAGCGCCGCCGCTTGTTCGAGCTGGCGCGCGTGCTCAGCGACGTCGCCTAACCTTGCCAAGACGCGGCCTGCATGTCAGGCCGCGTCCATGACCACCGACTTCTCCACATTGCTGCCCATTGCCCACCGCCTGGCCGATGCCGCGCGGGCCGCAACCTTGCCGCATTTTCGAAGCGGCGGGCTGTCTGCCGACAACAAAGTGACAGGCGGCTATGACCCGGTGACTGTTGCCGACCGCGCCTCCGAACAAGCGATGCGCAACATCCTGGCCACCGAACGCCCCCACGATAGTATTTTGGGAGAAGAATTCGCGCCCAGCAGTGGCACCAGCGGGCTGACTTGGGTGCTCGACCCCATCGATGGCACGCGCGGCTTTGTCTCGGGCACGCCCACATGGGGGGTGCTTATTTGCGTGCAGGACAGCCAAGGCCCGCAGCTGGGGATCATTGACCAACCCTATATCGGCGAGCGGTTCGTGGGTCTGCCCGGCACTGCGCATATGGACGGGCCGCAAGGGCACGCGCCGCTTCGCACGCGGGAGCCGCGCGCGCTGGCCGAAGCGACGCTTTTCACAACCTTCCCAGAAGTTGGCACCGATGCAGACCGCGCCGGGTTCGACGCGGTGGCGCGCGAGGTGCAGCTCGTGCGCTACGGGATGGACTGCTATGCCTACGCGCTGGTCGCCGCGGGACAGGTCGATCTGGTGATCGAGGCAGGCCTTGCCCCTTACGACATCGCGGCCCCCATCGCGCTGGTGCAGGCGGCGGGCGGCATCGTCACCGATTGGACGGGCGGGCCGGCCCATCACGGCGGGCGTGCCATCGCCGCCGCCAATGCAGACATCCACGCCGAAGCGCTCGCGCTTTTGGCCGGGCACTAGGCGATGCTGATCCGGCAGGCCGACATCGCGGTCACGATGGACGATGCGGGGGCCGAGCCGCGGGGCGTCGACATCGCCATCGAGGGCCGCGTCATCACCGCCATCGGCCCGGATCTGCCGCGGCAGCCGCACGAGATCGACGCGCGCGGCTGCGCCATTACGCCCGGACTGATCAACACCCACCACCACCTCTACCAGAGCCTTACCCGCGCCGTGCCTGCCGCCCAGGACGCGGCTTTGTTCGGTTGGCTGGAAACGCTTTACCCGATCTGGGCGCAGATGGGACCGGAGCATATGTACGTCTCCGCCAAGGTGGGCCTGGCGGAACTGGCACTGTCGGGCTGCACGACCTCGTCCGATCACCTCTACCTCTTTCCGAACGGCGCGCGGCTGGACGACACGATCGCCGCGGCGGCGGAGGTCGGCGTACGCTTTCACCCGACCCGCGGGTCGATGAGCATCGGCCGCAGCGCCGGTGGCCTGCCCCCTGAGGATCTGGTGGAGCAGGAGGATGCGATCCTGGACGATTGCATCCGCGTCATCGACGCCTTCCACGACCCGGCCGAGGGGTCGATGTGCCGGGTCGGCGTCGCGCCTTGTTCGCCGTTTTCGGTGTCCGAGGACCTGATGCGCAATGCCGCGACCCTCGCCCGCGACAAGGGCGTGCGGCTGCACACCCATCTGGCCGAAAACGACGAGGACGTCGCCTATTCCCAGGCGCAATTCGGCAAGGCGCCGGGGCAATACGCCGCCGATCTGGGCTGGGTTGGACCGGATGTTTGGCACGCTCATTGCGTGAAGCTGGCGCCCGAAGAGATCACGCTTTTTGCCGAAACGGGCACCGGGGTGGCGCATTGCCCCTGCTCCAATTGCCGGCTTGGCAGCGGGATCGCGCCGGTGGGCGCGATGCGCGCGGCGGGGGTACCCGTCGGCCTAGGCGTAGACGGCTCGGCCAGCAGCGATGCGGCCAATATGATCGCTGAGGCGCGCCAGGCAATGCTGCTGCAACGCGTGGCCTTTGGCGCCGGCGCGATGTCCGCGCGCGATGCCCTGCGCCTCGCGACACGCGGCGGTGCCGAAGTTCTGGGCCGGGACGATATCGGCCAAATCGCGGTCGGCAAACGCGCCGATCTGGCGATCTGGGATCTGACGGGGGTGGAGGCGGCGGGCCTTTGGGATCCTGCGGCGCTGCTGCTGTCCGGTCCGCTCGCCGTGCGTGATCTGCTGGTCGAAGGGCGTATCGTCGTGCGCGACGGGCAGATGCAGACGATTGATCTGGCGCCAGTCCTGGCGCGTCAGCGTGCTTTGGCGGCGGCTTTAGCCGGCTGAAGACCGGTTTTTTGGCCCCGGCAATGAGGGGGCCAGCCCCCTCAAACTCCCCCGGGATATATGTCACCCAAAGAAGGGGACGGGCGCCGTGTCCCGTTCACATAGACCGCTTCAATGGCGCGGTCATCGCCCATCATGATCGTGGCGAAAACGGCCTCCCAGATGTCCTCCGCCCGGGCAGTCCGCTGCGCGATGGCGGGGGTAGAGGCGAGGTTCAGGATGGCAATATCCGCCTCCATCCCCGGGGCAAGGCCGCCGATCCGGTCTTGCAGATGAAGGCTCCGCGCCGCCCCCGCGGTGGCCAGCCATAGCTGGTGCCGCGCGTGCAGCGCCGAGCCGCGCAGTTGCGCGATCTCGTAGGCGGCGGCCATCGTGCGCAGCATCGAAAAGGACGACCCGCCCCCGGTATCGGTCGCAAGCCCGATGGGGATGCGCCGCGCCGCCAGCCCCGCGACATCCATCAGGCCCGAGCCGATGAAGGTGTTGGAGGTCGGGCAATGGGCCAGCGCCGCGCCGCTTTCGGCGATCCGGTCCACCTCCCGGTCGGTGAGGTGGATGGCGTGGCCATAGATCGCGCGCGGGCCGATCAGGCCGAACGCCTCGTACGTATCGAGGTAGTCGCGCGCGTCCGGGAAAAGCGCGCGAACCCAGTCAACCTCATCCACCTGCTCGCTCAGATGGGTCTGCATGAGGCAGGTCGGATGCTCGCCCCACAGCGTGCCCAGCGCCTCCAGCTGCTCCGGCGTGGAGGTGGGGGAGAAGCGCGGCGTGATCGCGTAGGACGCGCGCCCCGTGCCGTGCCAGCGTCCGATCAGGGCCGCGCTGTCGTCATAGGCCGAATGCGCGCTGTCCCGCAGGCCCTCCGGCGCGTTGCGGTCCATGCAGGTCTTGCCGGCGATGGTGCGCAGGCCCCGCGCCGCCGCCGCCTCGAAAAACGCATCCACCGACGCGGGGTGGACTGTGGCGTAGCTGCACATCGTCGTCGTGCCGTGCGCCAGCGCCAGGTCCAGATACCGCCCCGCAGTCTCCGCCGCGTAGGTGGGATCGGCCAGGCGCATCTCTTCGGGAAAGGTATAGGTGTTCAGCCAGTCGATCAGCCGCTTGCCCCACGACGCGATGATGCCGGTCTGCGGGTAATGCACGTGCGCATCGACGAAGCCGGGGCAGATCAGCCCGTCCGTCCGCACCCGCGCGGCCTCAGGATGGGCGGCGGCCAGCGCCTCCCCATCGCCCACGGCGGCGATGTGCGTGCCGTCCAGCAGCACGCCGCCGCTTTCGTCGATCCACACCGCCTCCGCCCGCACGAAGGGGTCGCCATCCAGGCGCAAGACGGGTCCGGTCAGTAGCTCCATGGCCCAGGGGTAGCAGCTTGCGAGGGCCAAGGCCCAGCCCTATGTTCCGCCGCAACCAGACAGGAGGCCGCCATGTCCGATCAGATCGAAGAGACCGATCCGGCGGCCCCCGGCGATGGCTACCACCTGGAACCCAAGGCCGTCGCGCGCATCATGTACGCCGTCGATATCGATGATCAGGCGGAGCTGTCGGCGCTTCTGGACCCGCTGCACCCGGCCGACATCGCCGATTTGCTGGAACAGGTGAACGCCTTCGACCGCGCGCGGCTGATCCGCCTTTACGACCGCGAATTCGACGGGGAGATCCTGTCCGAACTCGACGAGAGCATCCGCGAGGAGGTGATCGCCGTCCTCAAGCCCTCCGTCCTGGCCGAAGCCGTGCGCGATTTGGACAGCGACGATGTGGTCGACCTGATCGAAGACCTCGAAGAGCCGCAGGCCGAGGCGATCCTGGACGCGCTGGAAGACAGCGACCGGGCGGCGGTGGAACAGGCGCTCAGCTATCCCGAATTCTCCGCCGGGCGCCTGATGCAGCGCGAGGTGGTGATGGCGCCCGAGCATTGGACCGTTGGCGACGCCATCGACCACCTGCGCAGCGCCTCCGAAGACGATCTGCCGACGCAATTCTACCACATCGTCCTTGTCGATCCCCGCCTGCACCCGGTTGGCAACATCACCCTGGGCAAGCTGATGCGCTCGCGCCGGGACGTGAAGCTGACGGAGATCGTGGAGGAGGTTTTTCAGGTCATCCCGGCCACCCAGCCGGAAAAGGACGTCGCCTATGCCTTCAACCAGTACCACCTGATCTCCGCCCCGGTCGTGGA
>JBCDFL010000201.1:0-5809 GCA_039178165.1 Pseudomonadota bacterium
AAGAAGGTCGCATCCCCCAGCAGGCCATACTTCACTACCTCGCCGTAGCCCGCCAGCAGGTCGCGCGGGGTCAGCGTGCCCAGAAGGCCGGTATCGGCCAGCACGAGGCTGGGCTGGTGGAAGGCGCCGATCAGGTTCTTGCCGTGGCCCGTGTTGATCCCCGTCTTGCCGCCGACGGAGCTGTCGACCTGCGCCAGAAGCGAGGTCGGCACCTGCACGAAGCGCACCCCGCGGCGCAGGATCGCTGCGGCGAAGCCAACAAGGTCGCCGATGACGCCGCCCCCAAGGGCCAGAACGATATCGCCCCGCTCCACCCGCTCTGCCAGCAGCCAGTCGCAGCAGGTCTGCAGCTGCGCCCAGCTTTTGGTCGCCTCGCCCGGTGGCAGCTCCAGCAGAGCGGCTTCGATCCCCGCCGCATCCAGCCCGGCGCGCAGTGTCTCCCAATGCAAGCCCGCCACACGGGCGTCGGCGATGACCCAGACCCGCGGGCGGGTCAGAAGCGGCACGATGCGCGCGCCCGCCTCCGCCCGTAGGCCGGGGCCGATCACCACGTCGTAGGCGCGGCCCGGCAAAGGCACGTGGACGGTTTCAACCATGGTCATGCTCCAACACGTCGGCGCGGGTCTTCAGGGCCGCGACGACCCGCTCGGCCATCGCGTCGATGCTCAGCTCCGGCGCCGCGGTCACGCGCAGCGCCGCCTGCGCGTAGATCGGCGTCCGGGCCGCGAAAATCTCCGCCAGGGTGGCGCGCGGGTCGGGCGTGCGCAGCAGCGGGCGGGTGTCCTTGTGCCGAACGCGGGACCACAGAAGGTCCAGATCGGCGTCGAGCCAGACCGACACGCCATGCGCCGCGATGCTGTCGCGGTTGCGCTGCGCCAAAAAGGCGCCGCCCCCCGTCGACAGGATGCCGGGGCTGGAGGTCAGCAGGCGCGTGATCACTTCGGCCTCCCGGCGGCGAAAGAACGGCTCCCCATCGCGGGTGAAAATCTCCGGCACGGTCATGTTCGCGGCGGCCTCGATCTCCGCATCGCTGTCGCGGAAGGGCACGCCCAGCCGCGCGGCCAGGGCGCGGCCCACGGCCGTCTTGCCGGCGCCCATCATGCCCACCAAAACGACCGTTTTGCGCAAGGCGAGGCCCGTGTGCTGCCGAATTTCGCTCATGGCGCCTTTGATGACGTGAACTTGGGCAAAAGGCCATATATATATCGCGCAAAAGGGCAATGAGGACGGCATGGGCAGGCTGATCAAATATCTGATTTATCTGGCCCTTCTGGGGTTTGTGGCGCTGGTGGCCTACACCTATGTCGGCCCGTTTTTCGGCGCCGATTTCGCCCCGCCCCAGGCCGAAGTGCGCCAGCCCGTGACGCTCGATGTGGACTAGAGCGGTCCTTGGCGCCACTTTGGCCCTGACCTGCGGGCCCGCCGCGGCGCAAGAGCCGCCGCTGAGCGCCATCGATTGGCTGAGCCAGCACACCCCCACCGCTGCCGCGCCCGTGATCCCGCCCGTGCCGGAGCCGCCGGTGACGACCAGCGGCGCCGTACCGGGGGTGGCGGTCACGCCCCTGGGGACGGAAGCGCCCCGTCGGGTGGGCCTGGTGCCGCGGGCGGTGACCGGCCTGCCCCCCGATCTGTGGACGGGCGCGGAGGGGGACGCCTCCGCCCGGCAATTGGCGGGGCTGCGCGTGCCCTCGCTGCCGGCGGCGCAATCGCTGCTTTACACCCTTTTGTTCAACGAGGCGGACCCGCCGGCCAGCGGCGCCGATGCGCTGATCCTGGCGCGGATCGACACGCTCATGCGGCTTGGCGCGCTTGCCCCCGCGCTGGAGCTCGCCCGTCAGGCCGGCCCGCAGGAGAGCGCCGCACTCTTCGCTCGGTTCTTCGACGCCGCGCTGCTGGCCGAGGCGGAGGATGAGGCCTGCGCGATCCTCGCCGCGCCGCAGCCGCCCGCCGCGCCCTACCCGGCGCAGATCTTCTGCGCGGCGCGCGGGGGCGATTGGGCGACCGCGGCGCTGCTGATGGGCACGGCGAGCGCAGTCGGTGAGATTTCGCAGGGCGAGGCCGACCGACTGGCCCGCTTCCTCGACCCCGAGCTCTTCGAGGAGGAGCCGGACCTGCCCCCGCCCGCGCGCCCCGACCCGCTGGCCGCGCGACTGTTGGAGGCGGTCGGCACGCCGGTGGCGACTGCAACGTGGCCGCGCGTCTACGCCCATCTGGACCTGCGCGACGTGGCCGGCTGGAAGGCGCAGCTGGCCGCCGCGGAACGGCTGGCGGAGACGGGCGCGCTGGACGCCAACCGCCTTCTTGGCATCTTCACCGAGCGCCGGCCCGCCGCGTCCGGCGGGATCTGGGATCGGGTGCAGGCGATCCAGCGGCTCGACACCGCGCTGCGCACCGGATCGAGAGAGGCGGTGGCCAAAACGCTGCCCGCCGCCTGGCGCGCGGCCAAATCGGCGCGGCTGGCCGTGCCGCTGGCCGGGCTTTTTGCCGAGGATGTGCTGCGCCTCAGCGCCGGGCCGGACGCGGCGGAGTTGGTCCTACTGTCACCCTCCTACGAACGGGCGGCCGAGGTCGCACCGGATGCGGCGCCCCTTGCCCTAGGCATTGCGGCGGGGGACACGGCGTCCAGCCCGGCGGAGGGGCCGATGCGGTCCGCCTTGCGCGCCGGGTTCGCAGGGGCCGCGCCGGACGCGGCGGTGCTGGAGACGGCGCGCGGCGGCGCCCTTGGCCCCGCGATCCTGCGCACGCTGACGCTGCTGGATCAGGGCGCGCGCGGGGATGCGACCGCGCTGGCCACGGCTCTCGCCACGCTCAGGGCGCTGGGGCTGGAGGATACCGCCCGGCGCGCCGCGCTGCAGATCCTCCTGCTGGACCCGTCGGTATGACGGCGCATTGGATCGCCACCTTCCTTGACGCGCAGGCGGCCGAACAGGGCGCGGCGCAGAACACGCTGCTGAGCTATGGCCGGGACCTACAGGGTTTTGCGGCCTGGTGCGCGGCGGAGGGGCACACCCTCGACACGCTGGGCCAGGCGGAGATCGAGGCGTTCCTGATGGACCTCGAGGCGCAGGGCCTCGCCAAATCGACCCGCGCCCGGCGGCTGTCGGCGATCAAGCAGCTCTACCGCTTTGCCTTCGAGGAAGGCTGGCGGGACACAAACCCCGCCATGCAGATCCCAGGCCCCGGCAAGGATGCGCGCCTGCCCAAGACGCTGAGCCATGACCAGGTCGACCGGCTGCTGGTGGCGGCGGCGGAGGTCGGGCGCACCGAAGCCGACCGGCTGCGCAACGCTTGCCTGATGCAGGTCCTCTACGCCACCGGGCTTCGGGTGACGGAGCTGGTCAGCCTGCCGGTCCACGGTGCACGAGGCGATCCGCGCCTGCTGCTGGTGCTGGGCAAGGGCGGCAAGGAGCGGATGGTGCCGCTGTCCACGCCCGCGCGCGCGGCGCTCGCGGCCTGGCTGCCGGTGCGCGATGCGGCGGACAAGGCGGCGCAGGAGCGGGGCGCACGCCCCTCCCCCTTCCTCTTCCCCTCGCGCGGGCGGGCCGGGCACCTGACGCGGGTGGGCTTTCACCAGCTGCTCAAAGACATCGCGGTGCGCGGCGGCGTCTCCCCCGCGGCGGTGACGCCGCATGTCCTGCGCCACGCCTTCGCCACGCACCTGCTCGAGGGCGGCGCCGATCTGCGCGCAATCCAGACCCTGCTAGGCCATGCCGACGTCGCAACGACCGAAATCTACACCCATGTGCTGGACGCCCGGCTGTCAGAGCTTGTGCTAGAGCATCACCCGCTGGCCAAGAAACGGGACGCGGACGGGCGCCCTTGATCTGAGGCCCCGCACCCCCTACACCCGACAAACATGCAGGCTTTGCGGTAGTATGGACCCCTCTTCCACAGCATTCGACGGCGCGTTCTGGGCCACGGCGGGGATCATCCTGTTCCTTCTGGTCCTCTCGGGCTTTTTCTCGGGCTCCGAGACGGCGCTGACGGCGGCCTCGCGCGGGAAGCTGCGCAGCCAGGCCGACAAGGGCAGCGCAGGTGCCGCCCGCGCCTTGCGCATCACCGAAGACAACGAGCGGCTGATCGGCTCGGTCCTGCTGGGCAACAACCTGGTCAACATCCTGGCGACCTCGCTCGCCACGCAGCTGCTGCTCCGCGCGTTCGGGGAATCAGGCGTGGCGCTAGCGACGGGGGTGATGACGCTGATGATCCTCATTTTCGCCGAGGTGCTGCCCAAGACCTACGCCATCACCAATGCGGAGACTGCCGCCTCCGCCGTGTCGGGGCCGATTTCGCTGGTGGTGCGGGTCTTTGCCCCCATCGTCGCAGCCGTCCGGCTGCTGGTGCGGGGCGTGCTCCGCGTCTTCGGCGTGCAGATCGACGCCGACATCAACGTGCTGGCCGTGCGCGAGGAGATCGCGGGCGCCCTGACCCTCGGCCACCAGGAAGGCGCGGTGGAAAAGGAAGAGCGGGACCGCATCCTCGGCGCGCTCGACCTCGGCGACCGGTTCGTGGAGGAGATCATGCTCCACCGTTCGGGGATCGAGATGATCGACGCCGCCGACGCGCCCGCCGACATCCTGGAGCAATGCCTGCGCTCCAACCACACCCGCCTGCCCGTCTTCAAGGGTGAGCCGGAGAACATCATCGGCGTGATCCACGCCAAGGACCTGCTGCGCGCGATGTACCAGATCATCGGCGGGCCGGACGGGGACGCGGCGCGGCTGAAGACGTTCGATATCGGGGACGTGGCGATGCCCCCCTATTTCGTGCCGGAGACGACGACGCTGGACGATCAGATGCGGGAATTCCTGCGCATCCGGTCGCATTTTGCGCTGGTCGTGGACGAATACGGCTCGCTCCAGGGGTTGATCACGCTGGAGGATATCCTCGAAGAAATCGTGGGCGAGATCACGGACGAGTTCGACCCCGACGGTGAGCACCACATCGCGCCCGGCGCAGACGGCGTCTATGTCATCGACGGCGCCATGACGATCCGCGATCTCAACCGCGCCGCCGATTGGTCCCTGCCCGACGAGGAAGCGAACACGATCGCCGGACTGGTGATCCACGAGGCGCAGATGATCCCCGAGGTCGGCCAGGTCTTCAGCTTCCACGGCTTCCGGTTCGAGGTCACGGGCCGCGACGGCAACCGCCTGACCGAGCTGCGCATCCGGCCGCTGGCTTGACCCTGCGGTCATTACGCGATACGTAACGCGGATGATTGCCAGTTTCGAGGACAAAGACACGGAAGCGGTTTTTGAACGCAGGCGAAGCCGCAAGCTGGCTGCCGTTCAGCGCACCGGCCTTGTGAAATTGCTGATGCTGCACGCCGCGATCAACCTGGATGATCTTCGGACGCCACCGGGCAATCGCCTGGAAAGCCTTAAAGGGGACCGTGCTGGTCAGTTCTCAATCCGAATTAACCAGCAATGGCGCGTCTGTTTCCGTTTTGAGAAAGGCAACGCATATGACGTTGAAATCTGTGACTATCATTGATCCAATTCATCCGGGCACGATCTTGGCGCTCGAGTTTTTGGAGCCTCTTGGCTTGAGCGCGTCCGCGTTGGCGCGGCACATCAATGTGCCGCCGAACAGGATCACATCCGTCATCAACGGACAGCGCAGCATAACAGGCGATACGGCCATCCGATTTGCCGCAGCTTTCGGAACAAGCCCGGAGTTTTGGCTGAACCTGCAAACGCATTACGATCTCGAGGTCGCACGAGCGTCGACCGATGCGCTGGACATCGCCCCTTTGCCCGCAGCGTGACGCGCTGCTGAAGTCGGTGCATTCTTCTGCTGCCGGGAG
>JBCDFL010000202.1:0-5809 GCA_039178165.1 Pseudomonadota bacterium
CGCACCTTTTCGACGTTCGACGGCGCCGCGGTCACGAAGGCAAAGCCGTCCGCGCCGATCTTCGTACCTGCGCCCAGCATCGCGCGGGCGCCCACGCGCACCCGCGCGCCCAGGCTGACATGTTCGCGGCAAAAGCTGTTCGGGCCCAGCTGCGCGCCCCACCCGATGTGACAGCCGGGGCCAAGCGTGCTGCCAGCGCCGATCACCGCATCCGCGGCGATGACGCAGAACGGACCGATGCGGGCGCCCGCGCCGATATCTGCGCTAGGGTCGATCACGGCGCTGGGATGAATGCCCGGCCCGAAGCCTTGGCCCGGGTCCATCATCGGGGTCAGAGCGGCCATGGCATAGCGTGGGCGCTGCGGCACGATGGCGGCCTTAAGGCCCAGCGCCGCCCAATCCGCCCCGTCCCAGACGAGCCCCGCCCGCGCCTGCCCTACGCCGATCCCATCCGCATATTCGGGCTTCATCGCTAGGGCCAGATCGTTCGGGCCCGCCTGCGCAGGCTCCGCCACGCCCTGCACGCGCAGGTCGGTATCGCCGAAGGCGGCGGCGCCAAGCGCGGCCGCAATCTCTGCTATCGAATAGTCCGGCATAACGGCCCCCTTTATTCGGGGCCGAGAGCTATCCCGCCGCGCCGCGCAAGGCCACCCCTGCCGCGCTCAGGGCCGACCAGACCTTCGCATCGCGTCCGTAGATGTCCCGCCGGAATTCGAGCTGCCCTTTCACCGTGGTAAACGCCGTGCGGTAGATCAGGTGGACCGGCACGGGCGTCTCCAGGTTCACCCGCGTCTCCCGGCCTGTGCGCAACACCGATTGGAAATAGTCCTTGGGATCGGCCTCCTGCGCGCCGAGCAGCGTGTAGGCAAAGTCGAACGGGTCGGCCAGACGCACGCAGCCGTGGCTGTAGGCCCGCACCTCGCGGCCAAAGAGGTTCTTGGCCGGCGTGTCGTGCAGGTAGATGTTGTAGCGGTTCGGGAACATGAATTTCACCAGACCCAGCGCATTGCTGCGGCCCGGCGGCTGGCGCATCGCGTAGGGGAAGTTCCGGTTCGTGTACCCGGCAAAGCTACGATTGCGGCTGACCACGCGGCCCCGGCTGTCCGTGATCTGAAGGTGCCGCACCGCGCCGGGGTTCCGGCGCAGAGCGGGCAGATATTCCTTCACGATGATGGAGCGCGGAACGTACCAGCTGGGGTTGATGACCATGAACTCCATCACGTCGGAGAATTCGGGCGTCGGGCGGTCATCCTTGCGTGCACCCACGACGGAGCGCGTTTGGAAGGTGACCTTGCCATGATCGACGACCTTGGCCGTGAAGTCGGGGATGTTGACCAGAATGTGCCGGTCGCCCTTCTCTTGGTTGACCCAGCGCTCCCGCTCCATCGCGACGACCACCGATTGCAAGCGTTTTTGCACCCCGACATTCATCTCCGCGATGGTGCCGGCCCCGGCGACCCCGTCGACCTCCAGCCCGTGCGCCGCCTGGAAGGCTCGCACCGCCGCCTCCATCGCCGCATCATAGGCGCCCGCATGGGTGCGTGCCATAAACCCCTGGGCGATCAGGCGGTTGCGCATCTGCAGGACCGCCGCGCCGGACTGGCCGGGCTTGAGCGATTTGGCGTTGATCTGGGCGCCCCAGCCGCCCTGGGCCAGCAGTGCTTCGAGCCGCATCTTTTCCTTCATCAGGGCGGTGTATTCGCGGCTGGCGGGCGGCAGCGACCGTAGGAACGCCGTCGGCGCCGCTTGCTCAAAATTCACCAACAGTGAGGTGCGATCACGGTAGGGCACTTGCCGTTTGATCGCTCGGTCGACCTGCTGCGGGATCAGCATGCCGGTTTGCACGTCGCGGGCGTAGCGCAGGAATGTCTGGCTCAGCTGCACCTCGAGCGTGCCCCGCGCCCGCGCGGTGGAGGCGTTCTTCATCGCTTCCATCAGGCCCGCTGCGTCATAGCGCTGGGGCGGCAGGCCGTGATCGGCCACGCGGGACAGCGTCTGCATCAGCGCGGCGCGGCGGCGCTGTTCCGCATCGGTCGGGCCGGTCCAAAGGCTTTGGTACTTCGTGTCTCGGTAGAACGCCGCGATGTCTTCGTCCTGCGCTGCGGCCTCGGCCACGGCTTGTTTGAAGGCGGTGACCTGCGCACTGGCGGGCGCTGCGGACCAGACAACGATGGCCGTCAGGAAAACGAACGGAGCTAAAATTCGGGCGGCAAGCATGGGACCCTCCTTTGTGCGCAATGTGATGTAGCTTGTCCCGGCGGGCATCGACCCTGTCCATTCACGATTGCGCGGGCGCATACCAATCGATTGAACCTGCGATGAAGAAGCCACAGAAGGCGGATAATCCTGACCTTGACACAGCTTGCGCGGAATTCTGCCCAAATTCGGCACGACGTGGAACCAAACCGATTCAGCCCTTGGTAAGCGAATCGCCTTATGCCATGAAGGCGTTGCATCTGGGGTGAGATGACACCGTTCGTGTAACATCACGGGCAATTTGAGGCGTTAGGGACAGCGCAGGACATGACCAAAACTGTATCGACGGGTCTGACCCGACGGGCTTTGCTGAGTGCATTCGCCGTCACGGCCATCACGGCAGCGCCGACCTACACAAACGCAGCGGGTTTTCTGCGCGGGTCGGGCGATATTCGCCGCATCAAGATGTATTCGGGCCGCACGGGCGAGCGGATCGACATGATCTACTGGATCGAAGGCCACTACATCAAAGACGCCGTGCGCGAGGTGAACCACTTCATGCGCGACTGGCGCACCGATCAGGT
This sequence comes from Pseudomonadota bacterium, assembly GCA_039178165.1. Classification (GTDB taxonomy): domain Bacteria; phylum Pseudomonadota; class Alphaproteobacteria; order Rhodobacterales; family Rhodobacteraceae; genus JBCBCP01. The sequence goes on from JBCDFL010000202.1 coordinate 2,781, forward strand.
CAAATCGATGGATCTGCGCACGGTCGACATCATGGCCGCCGCGCACAACCTGCTCGACGCGGATGAGCCCTACATGCTGCTGTCGGGCTACCGCAGCCCCCAGACCAACGCGATGCTGCGCTCCCGCAGCCGGGGCGTGGCGAAGAACTCTCTGCACATGAAAGGTCAGGCGGCCGATCTGAGGCTCAATTCCCGCTCCGTCGGCCAGGTGGCACGCGCCGCTGCGGCGTGCCGTGGCGGCGGCGTGGGGCGCTATTCCGGCTCCAACTTCGTGCACATGGATTGCGGCGTCGTGCGGACCTGGGGCAGCTAAAATCCGCCGATAGCCCAAAATCAAAGCGCCCCACGGGGCGCTTTTTTGTTGCCCGCTGACACGCCGTTGTCACGAAGCCCGCGCAGACGCTAGCCTTGGATCATCCAAGCCGGAGCCTCCCCCATGTTCACACGTCGCCACTTCCTCGCCACCTCGGCCACCTTCGCCGCCCTGCACCCGTTCTCAGCCCGCGCCACTGCCAACCAGGCGCATCTGCGCATCATGGAAACGACCGACCTGCACGTGCACGTCTTTCCCTACGACTATTACGCCGACCGCCCGCGCGACACGGTCGGCCTGTCTCGCACCGCCTCCATCGTGGAAAGCATCCGGGCGGAGGCGACCAATTCGCTGCTGATCGACAATGGCGACTTCCTCCAAGGCAACCCGATGGGCGATTTCATCGCCTACGAGCGCGGGATGAAGGAGGGCGACATGCACCCCATCGTCACAGCGATGAACACGGTCGGCTTCGACGCCGCGACCTTGGGCAATCACGAGTTCAACTACGGCCTCGACTTCCTGATGAAATCCCTTGCCGGGGCCGACTTTCCCGTCATCTGCGCCAACATCGCCACCAAGATGGGCGTGGACCCGTCCAAGGACACGACGCTGATCCCGCCTTATGTGCTGCTGGACCGTATGGTGACCGACGGCGCGGGCAATACCCATCCGATCAAGGTGGGCCTCATCGGGTTCGTCCCGCCGCAGGTGATGAACTGGGACCGCCGGCACCTCGAAGGCAATGTGCAGGCGCGCGACATCGTCCCCGTCGCCCGCGCGCTGGTGCCGCTGATGAAAGAGCAAGGCGCCGACATCATCATCGCCCTTAGCCATTCCGGGATCGGCGGTGCGGAGGAGGTCGAAGGTATGGAAAACGCCTCCGTCCCCTTGGTCGCGATCCCGGGCATCGACGCGGTGCTGACGGGCCACCACCACAACGTCTTCCCCTCACCCAGCTACGAGGGTGTGGCGGCCGTCGACGTCGCCGCCGGCACGATCCACGGCAAGCCCGCAACGATGGGCGGGTTCTGGGGCTCCCACCTCGGCCTCATCGACCTGATGCTGGAGCGCGACGGCGGGTCCTGGCGGATCGTCTCCCACGGGTCCGAAGCACGCCCGATTTCCAAACGGAACGAGGACCGCTCGATCACCGCGCTGGTCGAAAACAGCCAGCCCGTCCTGGCCGCCGTGCAAGCCGATCACGACGCCACGCTGGCCTATGTGCGCCGCGCGGTGGGGAAGACCGACGCGCCCCTGCACAGCTACTTCGCGCTGGTCGCCGATGACCCGTCGGTCCAGATCGTCTCCATCGCGCAGGATTGGTACATCCGCCAGATGCTCGCGGGCACAGACTACGCCGCCCTGCCTCTTCTGTCCGCGGCCGCGCCCTTTAAGGCCGGAGGCCGCGGCGGGCCGGACTACTACACCGACGTGCCGGCGGGCGATGTGGCAATCAAGAACGTCGCGGACCTCTACCTCTATCCCAACACCGCCCGCGCCGTACTGGTGACAGGCGCGCAGGTGAAGGACTGGCTGGAGCGTTCTGCCGGCATCTTCAACCAGATCACCCCAGGCAGCACCGACCAGCCGCTGCTGAACCCCGATTTCCCGTCCTACAATTTCGACGTGATCGACGGCGTGACCTACCAGATCGACCTCAGCCAGCCCTCAAAATTCGACACCGCGGGTGCGCTGATCAACCCGGACGCGAACCGGATCGTGAACCTCGAATATGGCGGCGCGCCGCTGGATCCCGAGGCGCAATTCGTCATCGCCACGAACAATTACCGCGCGGGCGGCGGCGGGTCGTTCCCCGGCGCGATGGGCGACACGATCATCGTGGAGGCGCCGGACACCAACCGCGACGTCATCGTCCGCTACATCGTCGATCAGGGCACGATCAGCCCGCGCGCCGACGCCAATTGGGGCTTCGCCCCGATGCCCGGCACTACGGTCCTGTTCGAAACAGGCCCCGCCGCCGCGCAATACGCAGCGGACGTGCCCGGCGTCACGATCGAGCCAGCGGGGGAAGGCACGGGCGGTTTCGCCGCTTTCCGCATCAGCCTGTAAAGCACCGAGCGGCGGCTTTGCCATTGCAGGGCCGCCGCCCCGCGTCTATAGCACCCCAAGTGGACCCTTAGCTCAGCTGGATAGAGCGCTGCCCTCCGAAGGCAGAGGCCAGAGGTTCGAATCCTCTAGGGTCCGCCACTTTCCTCAGGCCTAACACAGCCCTCGCAGCCCATTACGCAAACAGATCGTGCGCCAGTTCTAGCGCGTCGATCAGAGCGTCGACCTCGTGCGTGGTGTTGTACATCGCGAAGGAGGCCCGGCAGGTCGCCGTGAGGCCCATATGGTCCATCAGCGGGTTACAGCAATGCTGGCCCGCGCGCACCGCGACGCCCTTCTTGTCGAGGATGGTGGAGATATCGTGGGCATGCGCCGCACCGTCCAGCGTGAAGCTGAAGATCGCGCCCTTGTCCGGCGTTGTGCCCTGCACCTGCAACCAGTTGAGGCCCGACAAGCGCTGCACCGCGTAGTCGCGCAAAGCCGCCTCGTGCGCGGCAATCGCCTGCATCCCGTGGCCCATCATGTAATCCAGCGCGACGCCCAGGCCGATCATCTGCACGATGCCGGGGGTTCCGGCCTCGAACTTCATCGGCGCGTCGGCATAGGTGATGGCGTCCTTATGGACCTCGCGGATCATGTCGCCGCC
>JBCDFL010000203.1:0-5722 GCA_039178165.1 Pseudomonadota bacterium
CGGTGGTGGATCTGGTGGTGGAAATTGCCCAGATGCAGCCGCTTGGCCCCGCGCGCCAGCAGCCCTTCGTAGCCGGTATGCGTCGTCACCGCGTAAAGCGCGTAGAACATCAGGTGGCAGATCAGGTGCACCGGATGCGTGGGCACGACGAAGTGAATCAGCGCAGTGCCAAAATACAGGACATGTTCCACCGGGTGCATCGACAGGCCCGACCACGGCCCGACATCGTTGTTGCGGTGGTGCAGGGCGTGCACGGGATAGAGCCAATTGGAATGCAGCAGGCGGTGAATCCAGTAGAAATAGAAACTCTCCCAAATCGGGATGAGGAAGAAGGCGAGGACGAACCAGATGGGCGTCGCGGCGAAGGTCATCGTGGGCGCCCAGCCGTGGGCCATGGCCATCCAGATCAGCACCTCGAACGCGGTCCAGATCGGTACGCCGGAGGCGAGGGTCCAGGTCACGTTGTCCTTCAGCTGATCCTCCCAGGTGAACATCCGGCCCGTGCGGGGAAAGGGCCTGGGGTCGTATTTCAGCGCGTCACCCTGCCGCCGCGCGCCGTGGAAGTACCAGTGCAACGTGCCGGCCAGCGCGGTGATGACGATGAAGTTGCGCAGAAGGATAGTGGCCATCCACCAACCGGGAGCCCTCGCCTGCTCCAGCGTCGGCGCGCTGAGCCACAGGGCCAAGAAGGACAGCCCCACGATGCCGAGCGAAATCGACACCGGGAACCAAGCGCCCACATACCAAGCTAGCACCGCACCAGGGCGTGGAGGCCATGCGAACAGCGGATTGACTGTGATCGGCCCGTCGTAGCGGTGGTTCCAGGATGGCATGTCAGTGCCCCTTTCTAACTGGCATAGTCGCTGTCTTCGCTGTCGAGGATGGCCTTCAGCTCCGCCAGGTGGCGCGCGTCTTGCTCGGGATAGGCTTCCAGCTCTTGCGCAGTCTTCTCGGCGACCTCGTGGCTGAGCGTGCGAAGGGGCCGGCCCGTTTGCAGGGCGAGGATGTACGTCATGCACGCCCGCTCGAAATAGTAGAGGCGGTTGAACGTGTCCGCGACCGTGTCGCCGATGACCATGACGCCGTGGTTGCCCATGACCATGACCTTCTTCTTCGGATCGCCGAAGAGTTGCGCGCAGCGCTCCCCTTCGTCCTCGAACGCCAGCCCGCCATAGTTCTCGTCCACCACCACGCGGTCATAGAACGTCGCCGCGTTCTGATCGACGGGCGGCAGGGTGCTGTCGGCGAGGATCGCCAGCGCCGTGGCGTACGGCGAATGCACATGCATCGCGCAGCGGGCGTGGGCGCAGTGGCGGTGCAGCCCGCCGTGCAGGCCCCAAGCGGTGGGGTCAGGTGCGTCCAGGCCGTTCAACGTCTCGGGATCATTCGCGTCCACTAGGATGAGGTCGGAGGCTTTGATCCGCGCAAAGTGTTTCTGGTTCGGGTTCATCAGGAACCGCGTGCCATCGTCGTTAATCGACAGCGAAAAGTGGTTCGCCACCCCTTCGTGCATGTTCAGCCGCGCGGTCCAACGGAAGGCCGCCGCCAAATCCACACGCTGCTGCCAGTGGTCGATATTGGGGCGGGTGTCGGCGGGCATGATGGCTCCTTCAGGCTGTGGCCAAGGGTGCGCGCGGGGCGGGGCCGGATGCTAGTCCAAAAGCTGTCTTGTCTGCGACAAGAGGGCATTTTTTCGGGTACGTTCACTTCGGGCGCGAGGGCACCCAAGCATAGCCGTTGTCACACAGGATGTATGCCTCCCGCAGGCCGTGCGGCTTGTTGGTCGGGGGCTGCAGGATCATCGCACCCGCCGCCTCCGCCCGGGCGACGGCCAGCTCCGGGTCGGTCTCGTAAAGCCGTATCTCAATCCCGGCGCCACGCGGCGGCGTCTCCGGCAGGAGGCTCAGCAACGGGTTGGAATGATAGGTGCCGTCGCTGTGCAGCTGAAAGACCTGAGCGCCATAGGACATGATGGCGAAATCAGCCGTCGGCTGATGGGCCCGCATCTCGAACACATCGCATAGGAATGCGACCTGCGCAGCCACGTCGCGGACGAGCAGGTTGATGCCGATGCCGCGCAAGCCCGCGCCGAATGGCTCCGCTCCGATCGTGTCGTAATCCATGGGCCGCCCCTCCGGCCCCAAGCGCTAGCACCCGGCGGGGACTCAGTCCATCCGGGTCATCGACAGGGTGCCGAAATCGGCGCGCAGGCGGCTGGGCGCCTCGGGGTCCGGAAAGATGGCGAGGCCGGTCAGGGCGTAGGTGGCCCCGTCTTCGTCGAAGGCGCCGGGCGGGCCGAAAACGACCATGTCGCCCGCCACGTCGTAGAAGCCGACCGATCCGTCGGACCGCGTCAGGCTGAGCCGCAAGGGCCCGTCGACGATGTGCCCGGCGGCGTAGTCGACCTCCCCATCGCCGCGGAACATCTGGTTGAGCTGCGCCGCGATGGCGTCGGGCGTCCTGAGCGACGTACCGGAGCGCGCGCCGATGTCTTGCAGGGTTCCGCCGATGACGGCGCTGCCGTCGTCTTGTTCGGTCACCGTCATCTCTTGGGCGGCGCCGGGCGCGGCCAACAGCGCGAGGCATAGGGTGAGGGCGTATCGGGACATCAAGGCCTCCTGTCTTGGATCGCGCGGGGATAATACCCGGGCGCTTGGCCCCCTCGGCGCGCGGGCGCCGAACGAGGCGGGGATTTTCGCCGCCGCTAAGAGATCAGCGCCAAAAGCGCCCGCTCCGCCTGGCGCAGACCCGCCGGGCCATCCGGCACGGGCGGCGGCGCCGTGAGGTCGATAGCGGCGGGGTGGATGTAGCTGTTCCGGGCAATCGTGGGGGTGTTGTGCAGCACCTGCGCCGCGGCCTCGGCCCGCGCTTTGATCGTATCCGCGCCGCCCAACACCGCGTCCAGGGCGGCGGCAGAGCCGTTCCAGGTGCGGAAGGTTTTGGCGGTTAGGCCCTCCTCTCCGCTCGCCTCGCGCAGCCAGGTGTTCAGGCGCTCCGGCGTCAACTGACCGCCGTCCCAGACCATGAGCGCGCCGCCGGGCAGCTCGTCCATCGCCTCCAGCGCGCGGTGCAGGGTGCGGTCTCGCAGCTGCTTGCGCACCCGCTGTCCGCCCTTAGCGCGGTAGTCGAGGCGGATCGTCCCGCCGTCCAGCCGCACGTGCCGCCCGCGCAAAGTTGCCGCGCCGTAGGTGCCGTTATCCGCCGCGTAATCCGGCGTGCCGACCCGCAACGACGCGCGGTCCATCAGGCGCAGGGCCGCGGCGATTGCAAACTCCGCATCGCCCGCCTGACCTTCGGTGAGCAACGCGTGGATGCGGCGGCGCAGGCGGGGCAACACCGCGCCGAAGCGCGGCAGATCGTCGAACTTGGTCTGCGCGCGGAAGGCGCTGTAATCGGGGTGATAGCGGTATTGCTTGCGCGTGCGCGCGTCGCGGCCCGTCGCTTGCAAATGGCCGTTGTCCTTGGGCGAGATCCAGACGTCTTCGTAAGCGGGCGGGACGGCCAGCGCCTCGATCCGCTGCCGCTCGGCCGTGCGCTCGATCCGGCTGCCGTCGGGGGCGGTGTAGCTGAAGCCGCGCCCGGCGCGGCGCCGGGTGATCCCGGGCGCGCTGTCGGGGTAGTAGATCAATCCGGGCGGCATCTACAACATGGCAAGGCAACCCCGCGGCGACCGGCGGGGTTCCGCGGGGACGGGCGGGAATACCCCTTGCGGGGCGCAGGCCGCGGTGAAACAACGGGACATGGAAGATGTGTTTCCCAGCCACCCCGAAATCGCTGCCGATCTGATCGCCGTCGCCGCGGGGCGCGCGCCAGCGGATACGGTGATCCGCGGCGGTATTTGGGTGAACGTGCACACGCGCGAGGCGCTGCCGGGCCATGACATCGCCATCCGCCAAGGGCGCATCGCCTGCGTGGTGCCGGACGCGGCCTATTGCACCGGACCTGAGACCGAAGTGATCGAAGCGGCGGGCCGCTATATGGTACCGGGCCTCTGCGACGGGCACATGCACATCGAATCTGGCATGCTGACCCCCGCCCGCTTTGCGGAGGCGGTGATCCCCCACGGCACGACCTCCATGTTCACCGACCCGCACGAAATCGCCAACGTTTTGGGCCTTACCGGCGTGCGCATGATGCACGACGAGGCGCTTATGCAGCCGGTGAACATCTGGACGCAGATGCCCTCCTGCGCGCCGTCGGCACCGGGGCTGGAGACAACGGGGTTCGAGATCACGCCGGACGATGTGGCCGAGGCGATGGGCTGGCCGGGCATCATCGGGCTGGGGGAGATGATGAACTTTCCCGGTGTCGCGAACGCCGATCCCAAGATGCTGGCGGAGATTGCGGCGTCCCAGCGGGCGGGCAAGACCGTGAGCGGGCACTATGCGTCCCCCGATCTAGGCCCGGCCTTTGCGGCCTATGTGGCGGGCGGGCCGGCGGACGATCACGAAGGCACGTGCGAAGCGGATGCGGTTGCGCGGATGCGCCAGGGCATGCGGTCGATGATCCGGCTGGGCAGCGCGTGGTACGACGTGGAGAGCCAGATTACAGCGATCACGGAACGGGGCCTTGATCCGCGGAACATGATCCTGTGCACGGACGATTGCTTTGCCAAGACGCTGGTCGAGGACGGACACATGAACCAGGTCGTGCGCCACGCCATCGCGTGCGGGTGCGATCCGCTGGTGGCGCTGCAGATGGCGACGATCAACACGGCCACGCATTTTGGGCTCGAGCGGGAGATCGGCTCCCTCACCCCGGGGCGGCGTGCGGATGTGATCCTGACCTCGGACCTGACGACTCTGCCGATCGAACATGTGATCGCGCGCGGAAAGACCGTCGCCAAAGATGGCGCGCTGCTGGTGGACTGTCCGCACCTGGACTGGCCGGAGAGCGCGCGGCAGACGGTCAACATGGCCCGCGATCTAAGCGCCGGCGACTTCCGCATCCCCGCCCCCGAGGGCGCCAACGCGGTCACCGCCAACGTCATCGGCGTGGTCGAAAACCAGGCGCCGACGCGGGCGTTGAAGTTCGAGCTGCCCGTGACCGAAGGGCGCGTGCAGGCGACTGGAGAGGTCTGCCAAATCGCGCTGGTCGAGCGGCACCGGGCGACGGGGGGTGTGACCAACGCCTTCGTTTCGGGCTTTGGCTATGCAGGCGACATGGCCATCGCCTCCACCGTGGCGCATGATAGCCACCACATGATCGTCGTCGGCACCGACGCCGCGCAAATGGCCCTCGCTGCGAACCGCCTGCGCGCCTTGGGCGGCGGCGTCACGATCTGGAAAGACGGGGCAGAGCTGGCCCATGTCGCCCTGCCCATCGCGGGCCTGATGTCCGATCGCCCGGCGGCGGAGGTCGCCGCGGCCGCGGACGCCCTAACCCGCGCGATGCAGGCCTGTGGCTGCACGCTCAACAACGCTTACATGCAGCATTCGCTGCTGGCGCTCGTCGTCATTCCCGAATTGCGCATCTCCGACCTCGGCCTGGTGGACGTGCGCACGTTCGAACTGACCCCCGTCTTGGACCCGACATGAAGATCCTCACCCCCGACAACAACGAGGCTACGCCCTGAGGGACGCGCACGAGGACCTTCGGAAGAACAAGGAGATCGTGGCTTTCGCGGTGCAGGACCATGGCTCTGCGCTGCAGTTCGCGCACGCGGACCTTCGCAAGGCCCTCCTGTTGCACTGCAAGAGTCACCACCTCCTTGTCCTTGCGA
>JBCDFL010000204.1:0-5717 GCA_039178165.1 Pseudomonadota bacterium
AGGTAGTCGCGCAGCCAGTGGGACAGGCTAATATGCCAGCGGCGCCAGAACTCTGTGATCGAGCGACTGCGGTAGGGCGCGTCGAAATTCTCCATAAACCGGAAGCCGATCATGAGGCCGAGGCCGATGGCCATCGCCGAATAGCCTGCAAAATCGAATAGCAATTGGACGCTATAGGCCGCAGCGCCCAGCCAAGCCTCGGCCGCGGTCGGCGCTGCGCTGGCGAAGACGCGGTCCGCGAGCGGTGCGACGCTATCGGCGATCAGCAGCTTCATCGCCAGGCCCTGACCAAACCGCGCCATGCCTGCCAGGAACAGCTGCGGCGTGTGCACTCGATCCGCGAATTGACCGGCGAGGTCCTTGTAGCGCAGGACCGGTCCCGCGATCAGCTGCGGGAAGAGCGCGCTGAACGCCAGAAAGTCGACGATATTGCGCGCGGGCGGCGCGTCGCGGCGCGCGACGTCGACGATGTAGCTGATGGACTGGAATGTGTGAAAGCTGACGCCAATGGGCAGGATGATCGCCGGGACGGTGATGTCCCTGCCACCCAACGCCAGCGACAGATCGCTGAGGCCCGACAGGAAGAACATCGTGTATTTGAAATATCCTAGCACCGCGAGGTCGAAGCCGACGCCCAGTCGCACCGCCCAGCGGCCTTTGGCGGTGCCGCGGCTGGCATCCGCCACACGCGCGGCCAGGTAGCTGACCAGCGACATGCCGAAGATCAGCGCCAGGTAGTCCAGCCGCCACCAGCCGTAAAAGGCATAGGAGCCGAGCAAGATCACCGCCGAGCGCCAGCGGCGCGGCGCGGTGTAGTAGAGGGCCAGAAACGCGGGCAGGAAGCCGAAGACGAAGATGGGGCTGGAGAAGATCATCGGGCCCTCATCGGCTGACCGGGCCGAAGCGGTGCGGGATCACGCGCGCACCGTCCGGGCCGACGAAAAAGCTGAGGTTTTGGCCGCGCTTGAGCGTCACATCGAACGTGCCCAGCGGGGCTGCGTCGGCGTCGCTGACGACGGCGAAGGTGATCTGCACCGGGTTGACCGCGCGGCTGCCCGCCTGGCCGCCGGCGATGTCCGTGATCACCGGCACCTCGCCCTCCGCCACCTGAAGGGAGACGGGCGTATCGGAGGCGTTAATGACGAAGAGGTAGATTTTCGAGCGGTCCGGCCGCGGGCCCTCCGCAATCGCGCGCGGCCCGTCCGGGCCCGACGTAACGGTCAAGAAACTGCCCGGCGCGACGGCGTCCAAGCGGGCCGCGGAGACGGGGATATAGGCGTCCGAGGCCTCTGGATCGAGGGTGAAGCGGTGGCCGTCGAAGTCCACCGACGGCACATCGAGGCCGACGAACCGGACGAAGGCCGCATCTTCCGGTGCGGCTTCGGGGTAGAGGCCGCTATCGGCTGCTGCAACGCTAGGGCAGGCGAGAACGAGAGCGGTGAGCAACGCGCGGATCATGTGCGGGACCTTTCAGAACTGGACGGATATGCGGGCGAAGGCGCGGGTGGCGGCGGATTGGTCGACATAGGCCGGGCCGGGTTTGAACCGTCCCACGCCGAATTCGACCTTGGTGCGCTTGGCCGGGCGCCAGCCGCCCACCAGCGCAATCTCGTGGCCCAGAAAGCGCGAGGTGCCGGTCGTCGCGCCGTTTATCCGCGCGCTGGGGCCTGTAGTGCTGCGGCTCGGCTGCGCATAGGCGGAAACGATCAGATCGGCGCTGAATTTGCGCGACGGGCGCACGCCGACGCTGGCGCTCAGCACCGCCAGATTGGTCAATTCGGGCTGGTAGACATAGCCGTAGCGGTGGAACTGAAAGTTCCCCCCGTCATAGGTCTTGTTCGTATGCAGGCCCGATTGCTGGAACCCCGCGCTTCCAAAGGCGAAGCCGAGCGTGATCTGCGGCTTCAGCCGGTCCCCGGGCAATTTGCGGATCGCTCGGATGTCGAAGCCGAGGCCCGCGCGTTTTCCATTCGCAGCTCCACCGAAGACAGCACCGATATTGGCCTGGTAGGCAAAGCGGGCGGAGACGGTCCGCGCGTAATAGCCGGCAAGGTGCAGCCGGTCCGCGGCGCCCTCCCGTTCGGCGAGGCCGAAGACGCCCCATTTCGTGCGCCGGTCCGCCACGCCGTAATGGACGAGCAGATAGCGGCCATCGACGTTGCGCGTGCCCTGGACCGCGGCAAATTCCAGGACCCGGCCGTTCCAGCGGCGCCCCCAGTGCACCCCATCCACGGAGGCATCGGCCACCCATCGGTGGGCGTCGGACAGCCGCAAGCGCCCGAAGCTGAGCGCGGCGTTTGGCCCGAAGGTGACGGCGAGCAGCGCTTCCTTCACGTGCGGGTCCATCAACCGGCCGCGGGTCAGATCGGTGCGGCGATCCTCAAGCGAGGCTTCGGCGTGCACGAAGAGCAGCACGTTGTGGCGCAGGCGCAGCTTGCCGACGAAGCCGATCAGCACCTCGAACGTGTCGCTGCTGTCGCGCACGCGGTCGTCGCGGCGCCGGTCCCGCTCTCCCAGATAGCTGAGCTGGGCGTAGCCGCCGACGCTGAAATAGGCGCTGATCTGATGCCGCGTGCGTTTGCGCTTTTGCGCATCGAAGATCGCGTGCGCTTGGGGCGGACCCTTCTTCTTTTTTGCCTCCGCCGGGCTGGCCCATGCGGCGCCCAAGCACATGGCGGTGCAGAGCAGAAGAAATTGTAGACGGGTTAACATGGCCGGCATCCTGCTCAAAACAAGTTGAGGCAGGCTTAATGCGCGTGGCCTATGCCGGGGGCGCGCTTTGGGGGTGGTTGAGGCGTCAACGGCACAGGCGCCCTATCCAAAAGGATAGGCGGGACCGGGGTCACGAGGCCTCGAACGGGTAGGAGGTGCCGCCGCGCCGCTTAGGGCGCCAGCCAGCTCCCGCGCCAGCTATCCGAACGGCTATAGCCCGCGCGCCGGTGCGGCGTGCCGAGGTGGACGAGGTCGATATACCGAGCCGCGCAGGTCAGGACCGCAAAGCGCGCGCGCTCGGGCGGTTTTTCATAGTCGAAGACCGCGTCGATGGGCGTTCCGGGATCGGGCCGGGTGCCGTAGGACACGCGCGATCCTTCGGGCACGCGGGACCAGGCCTCCTCCACCGCGTCGCCGGTTTGGATCCTCACGTCCGCGGTGACGCGGATCTGCACCTTTGGCTTGGGCAGCCAGACGTGAAGGGCAGCCACCGGGCGCGCCTGAAGCGCCGCGATCTTGGCCGTTTGCGTGTCCGTGTGCACTTCGAGCGTTGCCGTACTTGGCGCCGCGCTCCGCAGCGCGACCGTCCGCACCTCCGGCACGCCGTCCGGGGAGACGGTGCCAAAGGCCGGGTAGCGCGCGGGCGATCGGCTGTCCGCGGCGCCGCGCATCAGGTGCTGCCACGCCTCGTCCCAGAAGGCTGTCAGATCGCCCGGATCACTCATATCCCGTCATCTCCAAATAGCCGATGCCGGCGTGGCTGCCGGTGACGAGGACCGGCCCTTCCCAGTAGGGGATTGCGAGGTCCATCCAAGAGGCGGGATTGACCGCGGCCACGGTGACGTCGACGCCCCGCTCCTGCAGGCGCACCCGCCAGGTGGTGGGCACGTCCCGGCCCGCCACGCGCGTCTCCTCCAACGCCTCGGCGGCGAACGCGCCGTCGGGTAGGGTCGTCGTTTGCCCATCGGGTGCAATCCAGGTCGCGGCGGTAAAGCGTGTGCCGTCGCGTTGGCGCAGCTGGAAGCCCATCATCTTGTCCCCGTCCTCGAAGGACAGCGAAAACCAGTCCCAGCCCGCTTGGTCGTCCGCCAGAGGCTGGGAGGACCATTCGCGGTCCAGCCAGGCCGTGCCCGTCACCTCGACCGGCCCGCCGGGCAGGTCCAGCGTGCCCGAAATGCGGTAAAACGGCTGCGAGTAGTAATAGCTGGCCTGGCCCTGCGCGGACTTTACCGAAAATCCGTCCTGTCCGTGAAAGACCAGCGGCCCCTCCGCCTCGAGCGCCATATCGTAGGCGAAATCGGGGCCCTGTGCGGTCAGGCTAAGGGTGTCGAAGTCCGGCCCCTCCATCGCCCATTCGTCGATCCAGGCGCGGAACGGCTGCGCCTCGACCCCCGCAAGGCCCAGGCCGCCGCGGGCGAACCGCTCGGTGGCGTAATGCGCCTGGGGCGTGGTGACAGCGGCGTGGGCGAACCACACCTGGGGGGAGGACCAGCCCCTGCCTTCGCCCGGCGCGAGCGCACTGCGGAAGAGCGTCCATTGCAGACCGTAATCGCTCCCATCCGGGCCTTTGAGGTTCGCCGTCAGATACCACCATTCGATCCGGTAATCGGGATGCGGGCCGTGATCGGTGGGAAAGTCGAATTCAGGCGCGGGCTGCGGGACGGCAAAGCCCTCGGCATCCGTGCCAAGGCCGGCAAACCCCTGCGCCAGTGCGGCGACGGGCCAAAGAAGGAGGAGGGCAAGCACTCTAGCGTTCATTGGCAAACACCTTCAGCAGGGCACCCGGCGGGATGCGCATGAGCCGCCAGGCGGGCCACGCTGCTGCGGCCGCGGCGGCTAGCAGCGCGTACAGGCCCAAGAGTGCGTAGTCGCGCGGGAAGAAGAAGAGCGGCAAACGCCAGCCGAACGCCTCCACATTGATGACGGCCAGCAGCACCCAGGCAAGGCCGAGGCCGACGGGCAGCGACACCGCAAAGACCAGAGCGGCGAAGGCGATCATGCGCGCCAGCTCCATCCGCCCGATCTGCCGGCGCGTCAGGCCCAGCGCCCAGACGGGGGCCAGCTGCGGCACGCGCAGGTCGGTGAGGGTCAGAAGGCTCATCAGCATGGCAAAGCCCGCGACGGCGAGGGTCAACACGTTGAGCGCCGCGGTGACGGTGAACGTCCGCTCGAACACTTGAAGGGAGAAGGCTTTGAGAGCCGCTTGATCGGTGATCGCGGCGGAGGGGATGCCGGCACCTTCCAGCGCGGCGCGGATTGCGCCGGGATCGTCCGTGCGCAGGCCGAATTGGCGGGGGGCGACCTCCGGATGCAGGTCGGTGAAGAGGCCCTCGCCCAGGAAAATCTGGCCCAGCGGGTTGCCGTAATCGGCGACGACCGCGGTGATCGGCAAGGTCACGTCCGGCGCGATCTGCACCGGGTCGCCCACCCACAGCCCCGCGCGGCGGGCGAGCTGCTCGTTCGCGACAGCGCCCCGTCCTGCGGCGACGGCGTCCCAGGCGCCGGGCGCGGCATCTAGGAAGGCCCAATTGTCCCGGTAGGTCGGCCCGACCCGCACACCGAAGAGGCGCACAGGCTGGCCCGACACCTCCGCCCGCACGGCCAGCAGCGGCAGGACCGGCACGTCCCGCGCCGCCATCGCCGCCTCGAGCGCGCTGGCCTCGGCGGCGCTGGTCGTCTCCACATACAGCTCCGGCGCGAGGCGTTGGTCTAGGAAGGCAACGAAGGTCAGCCGGAAACTCGACACCATGGTCGCAACGCCGATATTGGCGCTAATCGCCAGCAGCAGCGCCATCAGCGCGAGGCTGAGGCCCGGCAATTGCTGGCGTGTATCGGCCCAGAACCACTGGACCAGCGGACCGGTGCCGAGGCGCTGGGCGAGGGACAGGATAGGCCGCAAGATCACCGGCAGGGCGAGCGCCGCGCCGATCAGAAAACAGCCAAGAAGCGCAAAGCCGGCGGCCAGTCCGTCGCCGCGCCACAGCAGCCCCGCCGCTGCGACCAGC
>JBCDFL010000205.1:0-5700 GCA_039178165.1 Pseudomonadota bacterium
CTTGTTCGCTTCTGCGGCGCTCATCTGACCGGCGATAACCTCGCGGGCCGCGGCAACGGCCACAGCGGCGGCTTGGTCGCGCACTTCCTTGACCGCGGTGGCTTCGGCGGAGGCGATCTGGTCTTGCGCCGCGGCCAAACGGCGCATGATCGATTTCTCAAGGTCCGCTTTGGCCTGCACGGCGGCCGCTTCGGCCTCCTGCTTGGCGGCCGCGACGATGGCGTCGGCCTGGCCTTGGACTTCTTGCTGCTTGCGCTCGTAGGAGGCCAGCAGGCTTTGCGCTTCTTCGCGCAGGCTCTTGGCCTCGTCAATCTCCGCCTGGATGCCGCCGGCGCGTTCGTCCAGCATCTTGTTCACCATGGCCGGCACCTTGAAATAGGCGAGCACGGCGAGGAACAGGATGAACGCAATCGATACGATGAAGTCCGTGTTGGACAGCGTCCAGAACTCCGACGAGAAGGGGTTCTTCGAGGCGGCCAGCGCGGGACCGGCCAGGACCGCGAGCGGGGCGGCGAGGATCAGCTTTTTCATGTCTTACCCTTTCACCCGCGCGTCGACCGCGCTATCGATGGTGGCCGCATCGGCGGTGCCACCCATGGCGGCAACGATGTCCTGGGCGGTGTCCTTGGCGACGTCGCGGACCGCTTGGGTCGCGCCGGCGCGGACCTCTGCAATGGCCTTTTCGCTCTCCGCCGCTTTGGCGGCGATTTCGGCGTCTGCCTTGGCGATGGCGGCGTCCAGGTCGGCTTTGATCTCGGCCCGGGTGCCTTCGGCGATCCGCTGCGCTTCGGCGCGAGCGTCGGCGAGGGCCTTGTCATAAGCGGCCTCGGCCTCTTTGGCCTTGGACTTGAGGTCTTCGGCCGCGGCCAGGTCGTTGGTGATGGTCCCCTGCCGTTCGGCCAGGATCGCGGCGATGCGCGGCAGAGCGATGCGGGACAGAATGAAGTAGATGGCAAGCAGCGCCAGAACCAACCAGAAGATCTGGTTGCCGAACGTGGTCACGTCCAGCTGTGGCATGCCCGCGCTTTCCGCGGCTTTGGTTTCGGTGGCCATACTGGCAATCCTCGGTTTGTGTCCGGGCCTTGGTCTGCTGTTGGGGTCTTACACCGGACGGGGCACGCTGCCCCGCCCGGCCGTAAGGATATCGTCAGATGCGCCTTAGACGGCGAACATCAGCAGCAGAGCGACCAGGAACGAGAAGATGCCCAGAGCTTCGGCAAACGCGATGCCGATGAAGAGGGTCGCGGTTTGCGACGCTGCGGCGGAGGGGTTGCGCAGGGCGCCCGCCAGGAAGTTGCCGGCCACGTGGCCCACACCGATCGCCGCTGCGCCCGAGCCGATGGCTGCCAGGCCTGCGCCGATGAATTGACCCATTTCCGAGATGGAACCTTCCATGTCTTTTCTCCTTACGATGGAATGGTGAGATGTCGTGACTGCGCCCGCTTAGTGGTGCGGATGCAGCGCGTCCTTGAGGTAGACGCATGTGAGAATGGTGAAGACGTAGGCCTGGATGGCCGACACCAGCACTTCGAGGCCGTAGACCGCCATGACGCCCAGGATGGCGATGGGCGCGATGGCCGCGACTTGGGCAAAGCCCGCGAACACTTTGAGAACTGCATGGCCCGCCATCATGTTGCCCGCCAGACGAATGGAGTGGCTGACGGGGCGTACGAAGTAGGAAATCAGCTCGATGACGGCCAGAATCGGGCGCAGCGGCAGAGGCGCGCTAGACACCCAGAAGAGGCTCAGGAACGATGCGCCGTTTTTTACGAAGCCGATGACTGTTACGGTGATGAAAACACCGAAGCCCATGATGGCCGTGACGGCGATGTGCGACGTGGTGGTGAAGGACATCGGGATCAGGCCGAGGAAGTTGGCGCAGAGGATGAACATGAACAGCGTCATGATGTACGGGAAGTATTTGATCCCGTCCTTGCCGGTCACGTCCTCGACCATTTTGTAGACGAAACCGTACATCAGCTCTGCGATGGACTGGCCGCGGCCGGGCACGATCGCGCGGCTGGACGTCGTTAGGACCAGAAGGCCGGCCACCGCCGCGACCGCGAGGGCGAGCCACAGCGTCACGTTGGTCAGCGTGTACCAAGCGATCTCGTCCCCGCCGAAGAGCGGTTTGACGAGGAATTGGTCCATCGGCTTGAAGCTCAGCCCGCCACCTTCAGTCGGTTCTGCCATCGTCTGGTCCCTCGTCTTGCGCTTGGCGGCGCTGTACCTCGGCCGCGCTGCGCATCATCGTCTTTATTCCCGCGGCCAGGCCCAGGAAGATGAATATGATCATGAGAAACGGAGTTGTGCCGAACAGCGCGTCCAGCCCGTATCCCATGCCGAAACCGATCCCCAGACCGGCCACGAGTTCGATCACCATCCGCCACGCCAGTTGCGCTTGGGAATAATGCTCTTCCGTGTGGGATTTGCGGTCTTTAGGGGCGGTCAGTTCGGCCAGTCGCGCGTCCAGCGCTGCCATCCGATCTTTGTCCGCGTCCTCGCTCACATCGCCCTCACAGGTTGGCATGGTGCTACGGTGCAGCATGGGATGAGTCAACTGCGGTGGCGCCCAAGGAAAACCCAGGGTAGAGTATTGTTTTTACGAGAACTTTCCGTGTCGGCCGAAAGGGGTGTCAGCGCGCCGCACCCCCGCCGGACCCGTTTTCACGCCCCTGGACATATTCAACCATTTGGTTGACGAACCACAACTTGCCAGTCAGACCGGAGCCATGGCAGCGCCCCTCGACCTTGTCTTCGCCGCCCTCGCGGACCCGACCCGGCGGGCCATTCTGGCCATGCTGCTGGAGGACGATATGGCCGTCACCGACGTGGCCGCCCCGTTCGAGATGTCGCTGGCCGCGATTTCGAAACACCTTGGCGTCCTCAGCCGCGCGGGCCTGATCGCGCAGGAACAGCGGGGCCGGGTCAAATGGTGCAAACTGGAGCCCGGCGCCCTGCGCGCCGCATCGGTCTGGATGCAGGGCTTTGGCCAGTTCGATCCCGTCGACCTCGACGATTTCGAACGCTTCCTGGCGCGTGAGCTGACGGCGGAGTAAGCCGGCTTTGCGCGTCGACATCATCGAAAACGCCGTCATCGTGCCGCCCGGGTCCGGCCAGCAGCGGCCGCGGTCGGGCGTCTTCGATGCGGACGGTCAATTCGTTCCCACCTCGGCCACGGTGCTGTCGCACGGCAAGGCGCCGCCCCCGCCGAAATGGGCCGCACCGCAGGCGGCGATCGAGGGCACGCACCTTTATGCGGGCCTCGGGCGGCGGCACTTTGGGCACTATCTTCTGGAAAGCGCCACGCGGTTTTGGGCGTTGCCTGCGCATCCCGCGCAGGGCGTTATGTATGCGGATCGGCCCGGGCCACCAAAATGGCTGGGCAAGGGGCCCAAGGCAGAGCTGCACGCGCTCTTGTCCGGCGACCTCCCCAGCGCGTTGATCCGGGTGCCGACCCTGGTCGAGCGTTTGATCGTGCCCGCGCAGGGCTTTGGGCATGGGGCTTTGATCACCGGGACAGCGCCGTTTTTGGGCCATGTGCGCCCCTTGCTTCAGCGCTTTGAGACGGGAGAGAGCCCGCGTCTTTACATCTCGCGCGCGCGACTGCAGCCGCATCAGCAGGTTCACCGCGAGCTGGAGATCGAAGAGCGGCTGGAGGCAGCGGGATACGGGATCTTGCGGCCCGAGCGTGTGTCCTTGGCGGAACAATGCAGCGCCTACCGCACCGCGAAGGTGATCTTAGGCGGCGACGGATCCGCCTTTCACCTGGCCGCCATGGTCATGCGGCCCGACGCCAAGGTCGGGATCATCCTGCGCCGCAACCGCCCAGAGATGCTGACCAGGCTGGCCACACAGATCGAAGGCTTTGCCGGCGTGCGGGCCGAGGGGTTCGACCTGCGCGAGCCCATCCGGGTGCAAAAGCGTTGGGGCACCTATAAGACAGCCGCCCCGGTGCCGTTGCGGCACGAACGGCTCTTCGCTGACCTTCGGGAAGCGGGCTTCCTGTAGACTGCGGCCCTCATTTGGAGACGCTCAGAAATGTTTCTAGCCCGGGAGGCGTGACGCACTTCTCACGGCGCTATCGTCCCGCAGAAGCAGCAGCAGCGCGCCCACGGTCAGGGCCACACCGATCAGGATCAGGCCCGGCGGCGTGGCGCCGCCCAAGGCAAGTTCCCACAGGATCACCCAGCTGGGCGTGAGGTAGGTGTAGGCCATGACCTTGGCCGAGGGCAGGCGCAGCGTTGCGAATTGCAGCAGCACGAAGGTCGCGGCAGAGGCGAAAAGCGCGGTGTAGAGGATCGTGATCCACACCATCGGGCGCAGGGCCGCCCATTCGGTCGCCAGGATATCCGCGGCACCATAGGCGGACAGCAGGACAAACCCCGCCAGCAGCATCCCGAAGGTGAAGACGACGGGCCGCTCGCCTTGGTTCAGGCGGGCGACCATGGGCGTGTAGGCGGCGTGGCTCACGCAACCGAAGAAGTACAGCACCTCGCCCCGGCCCACATCGAAGGCCAGGAGCGCGGACAGATCCGCACGAAAGATCACCCACAAAGCGCCTGCCGCGCCGATGGACAAAGCCAGCGCCATGCGCGGCGTCGTCACTTGGCGCAGAAGCAGCCATCCGAAGCCGCCCGCCAGAACCGGCGTCAGAGTGAAGACCGCGGCGGCGCTGACGGGGGCGGCGGTCTTCAACCCCTCGAACATCAGCACGAAATAGATGCTGAAGAGCCCGCCCAGCACCAGATAACGCCAGGGTGCCCGCCACGCTGAACGCGGCGCGCCGCCCGTCGCGGCCACGGCAACGCCGATGACCAAAGCGGCGATGGCAAAGCGGACGGCGTTCAGCGCCGCTGGCGCAACCTCGTTCGCCACCAAAGCGCCCAAGGAGAACGATCCGGCCACGAGGGCCGAGAACAGCAGCATCGCGGCATGGCCCCAGAGGGCGGGGCTCATCCGCTCCAATCTTTGGCCTGGGCTTTGAGGAAGGTCAGGAAGGCCTGCACCTTGGCCGTGCGGTGCAGATCGACATGGGTCACCAGCCACAGGGGCGCGGACCAGTCCTCCTGCCGGGGCAGCACCTCGACCAGCGTGGGGTGACGCTGCGCCTCCGTCGTTGGCATGAAGCCGATGCCGCCGCCCGCCAGGATCGCCTGTTCGAGCGTACGCACATCCGTGCTGCGGAAGGTAATGGCCGCGCGCGGCACCCGTTCGGCCAGCCAGCGGTTGAAGGGCGCGCGGCTGTCGTCGCGGTCGTGGCCGACAAAGCGGTGACCCTCGCAATCCTCGATCCCCGCGGGCGCGCCGTGCTTGTCGATGTAGCTTTGCGCGGCGTAGAGGCCCATCGCTTCCCGTACGAAGGGCTGCACCACGTTGTCGGGCTGATCGGGCGCCGTGCCCGCGCGGATGGCCACGTGGGCTTCCCCATATTCCAAGCGGAACAGACGCTCTCCGGTCAGGTAGCGCAGGACCACCTCTGGATGCGCGTCCTGGAAGGCCACGAGGACCGGCGCGATCCGGGGCGCGAGGCTGACCAGGGAGGTCACGACCAGCTCACCCGACACGCCAGAGCCCTGCCCTTTGATCCGCCCGGCCAGCTGGTTGAACTGATCGTCCGTCGCCTGCGCCACGCGCAGCAGGTCATTGCCGGCTTCGGTCGCCGTGTAGCCGCGGGCATGGCGCTGGAACAGCTTGACC
>JBCDFL010000206.1:0-5678 GCA_039178165.1 Pseudomonadota bacterium
AGGATACCCGCGGCCCGCGTCACGCCCCCTTCGTCGGCAACAGCGACAAAGGACCGCAGCGTCGTCATATCAAGATTTCTCATCACAATCCCTGATACCTCTCAGCACAAACATTCGTTTGAAGAATGTGCCATAGATCGGCAGATACATCAACATCACTGATCAAAGACGACCGCACCATCACACAAGCTGGAGAGAATGATGTCTACCCTGACCCACAACGCCGTTCGCACTGCCCGCCCCTCCCGCAAAGTCTCACTCTGGCGCCTGCTGGCGCTCTGGCGCTCACGCCGGGGCCTTGCGCAATTGGACGAGGCTGCGCTGCGCGACATCGGCATCAGCGCCGCCGATGCCCAAGCCGAAGCGCAGCGCCCGGTCTGGGATGTGCCGGCGCATTGGCGCCGCTAAGGGGCCGAAATCCCTTGAAAGGCGAGGCTGGCCTGCCAATATGCATAGCATCTCACGCGCGCTCGTTTCGGGCGCGCGCAAGTTGATCTGGAGGGCCACATGGCTGAACTGAACACGATCCGGACCAGCGCTGGCGCGCGCGTGGCCGCGATTGACGAAGGTCTGCGCGCACACATGAACAAAGTCTACGGCACGATGTCCGTGGGCATGTTGATCACCGCCTTGGCGGCGTGGGCGATCGCGGGTCTTGCGACCACGACCGATCCGTCCGTCGCAGCGGCGCAATTGCCCAACGGCACCCTGCTGACGGGGCTGGGCACCGCGATTTACGCCGGCCCGCTGCGCTGGGTCATCATGCTGGCACCGCTGGCCTTCATCTTCTTCGGCTGGGGCGCGCTGATGCGGCGCGGCTCCGCTGCGGTCGTGCAGCTTGGCTTCTTCGCCTTCGCCGCCGTGATGGGTCTGTCGCTTAGCTCGGTCTTCATCGTCTTTACGTCGTTCTCGATCGTGCAGACCTTCCTGGTGACCGCCATCGCCTTCGCGGGTCTGAGCCTCTGGGGCTACACGACCAAGAAGGACATCAGCAGTTGGGGCAGCTTCCTGATCATGGGCGTGATCGGCCTGGTGGTCGCGATGATCATCAACATCTTCCTGCAATCGCCCGCGATGATGTACGCGATTTCGATGATCGGCATCCTGATCTTTGCCGGCCTCACTGCATGGGAGACGCAGCGGATCAAGACCGAATATGTCGCCCATGCCTCGCACGGCGACCAGGAATGGCTGAGCAAGGCCGCCTATGACGGCGCGCTGGGGCTCTACATCTCCTTCCTGAACATGTTCCAGCTCCTGCTGATGTTCATGGGCCAGCAAGAGTAGGTCTTCTCTGGACTAACGAACCGAGGCCGGTGCATCAGCGCCGGCCTTTTTCATTTAGGGGTTGGAATGGGCGAGGTGGCGGGCAGAGCCGTATCGCAATTTCCCGCCTGCCAGTCTTGCGGGCAGGTTACCACCTGTGTCGTTGTAGGATTGGCACGTGCAGAGGCAGACTGACATTTTGACTTCGCGGTCGACGCCAGCTCCTGCCAGCTTGGCAACAAGGTCGCCGCGCATATGACTGTGGCCTTGGCTCTAGGACCGTTTCTCGCTGCATTGCGGTCGACAACACCCCTCCCAGTTTGGAACCGTGCGGCCGCACGCGCGCCTGCGGCGCACATACCTTGCCGCTGAACCAAAAAACCCGGGGGGTTTTTGGTCCTGGAGCCGCCCTCGCTTGATCGCCAAGGAACGGGAGGGGGTGGCCGGGTCCAGTTGAAATGCGGAGGGTCCACCGCAGGTGGAAACCGTATTTCTGCTGGATGCGGACACACGCTCCTGTCACGCCAAAGATCATGCGAGGGTGGGTCCAGAACCAAGCATTGGTTTTGGTGAGACCCGAAGCCCCAAACCCTCTCCACAAACACACCGCCAACAGCGGAGGCCGCATTTTCTTTCTAAAGAAAATGCCACGCCGGATTTTTTTGGAAAAATCCGGCGCTACAGCGCTCGGGTCATTCTCATCGACGGGAAGGTCATGCCGCTCGACAGAGTCACGTCGATGGGGCCGATGAACTGGAACCCGACGGCCTGATAGAAAGGGACGGCGGTGAAGGTCGCCCAGCACTCCATCTGTGTCACCCCGGCGGTGCGGGCGTCCTGAAAACTGCGGGCCATCAGGGCGCGGCCTACGCCGCGGCGGAGGGCGCGGTCGTCGGTTACGACGTGGCGAATGTGACCTTTGGACGGGTCTTTGCGGTCGGGAGTCCAGCCGCCGGCGCCTAAGATCGCGCCGTCCGCTTCGGCGACGTAGTAGGTCGAAAGCCCCACCAATTCGGGACGCGCGCGGCTGATGTCCGGCAAGGCGGTGACAAGGACGGACGGCGCGTAATCCGCCTTCAGCAGCTTGGGATAGACGCGCGCCAGCAGCGCGTCGACGGCGGCGAGGTCCCCCTTGGTCGAAGGTCTGATCTGCATATCGTCCTCCCGAAACGCAAAAAGCCGCACAGGACGCGCGGCTTTCGAGATGTGTGACTTTGGGCAGGTAGTCAGGGGCGCGGCCCTTACTTGATTTTGCCCTCTTTGTACTCGACGTGCTTGCGTGCGACCGGGTCGTATTTCCGGACCGACATCTTCTCCGTCATGGTGCGGGCGTTCTTCTTGGTCACGTAGAAGTGGCCGGTGCCCGCGGTGGAGTTCAGGCGGATCTTGATGGTGGTCGGCTTTGCCATGGTCGTCGTCTCCTGCTGCGGCGCGCGAGCGGCGGCGCGGCGCGCGAAATCTGAAGCCTCGCTTCTACTGGCCCGCGCCGGGCTGTCAACCGGGAATCAAGGCGCGCGGAGGGTCTGTAAGCCGGATTCTGTCGTAGGGGCAAACCCCCGAGACGGCCATTCCTCTTGAGCGCGGATTGCCCCGCGCCCTCTAGCTGCCAACCCGGACCTGCTGGAGCAAAAGCATCCCCGCCTTTCGGCGCGCGGTCCCTATTTGGCATTGCTCCCGGTGGGGCTTGCCGTGCCGGTCCGGTTGCCCGTCCCGCGGTGCGCTCTTACCGCACCGTTTCACCATCACCCCGGCCTGCGAGGCTGTCTGTTCTCTGTGGCGCTGTCCCTGGGGTTGCCCCCGCCGGGCGTTACCCGGCACCGTCGCTTTTTGGAGTCCGGACTTTCCTCCACCGCTTGTTTTCGCTCCGCGAAAACACGCGGACCCGGCAGGTGGGTTCTGGACGCGACAGCGGCCAGGTTCCACCGAAAGGGACGAGTGCCTTTGTAAGAGCGGTCCTGCGGCAGCGGCCGTCCGACCCTCCGCGCGCCGCTCGTCTAGCCTGTGGCCCACGCCGCCGTCAATCCGCGCCGCCTGAATCTGTGGCACGGCCGGGACGCTGCCGCGGGCGAGTTGTTTTTAGCCAAGTGAAGGAAGGATCGCGCCCTAACCGATGAGAGCAGCCATGTCTTCGGGCGTCAGCGGTCCCGTCCCGTCTGGCCTGAGGCGTAGCCGTACGGCCGCCAGCACATCCGCTTCGTCCGCATCGGCAGTATACCCGGCCGCCCGCGCGGTGCTGCGGAAGTCTTGCACATATGCCGCGTGGGGGCGCGCTGCGAGGCCCTGACGCTCCAGCCGCGGCCAGTCGAAATGCGGGCCGGGGTCCCATTTGCGCCCGGGCGCCATGTCGGAATGGCCGATCACGCCCTCCGGCGGGATGGACCAGCGTGACAGAATGACTGCCAGCAGCCCTTCGAGCGCTTGCATCAGCGGTTCGGCAAAGGGCCCCTGCCCGTCATTGTCGAGTTCGATCCCGATGGATCGGGAGTTGATGTCCGCCCAGCCGTGCCAGGACCCCGCGCCCGCGTGCCAGGCGCGCTGCGCTTCGTCTACGAGCTGCCAAATACGCCCGTCCGCGCCGATCAGGTAATGGGCGGAGACCTCGGCCGCCGGATCGCAGAGACGCTCCAAAGCCGCCTCTGCCGAAGCCATCGCGGTGTAGTGCAAGACGACGAGGTGCGGTGTCAGCCCGTCCCGGCGGGGGCCGAAATTCGGAGACGGGGCCTGCAGCACCAGGCCCGGATCACCCGCCGGAGGCGCGGCGGAACGGTGCGGGGTTCCACCCGCAGGCGTAGCCGTCCCCGTCGGGATCGAGGCTCATCCGGTCTCGCTGTGGCCCGCCTCGAGCCAGAAAGGCGGCCTGCGCATCGTCGGCGGAGGCGTATTCCGCGCAGTTGCGCCGGGTCCGCGCGGCGGAGGCGACGTTCACACGGCGATAGACCCGCTGGCCAACGGGGTGTGTGGTCTGAAGTGCGAATTGCACGACGTTCGGTCCGCTCGACGTGCGGCTGGGCAGGTCGGTGGGCTGCACCACGGTATATTGCGCCTGGTTTTGGGCCCGGCGCGCGGCATCAACTTCGATCGTCCGGCGGGAGGAGACGGCGCCGAAGTCCGTCTCGTTCGAGATGCCGGGATTGTCGATAATCGGCGGCGGCGCGTTGGACGGGCTGGCATTGACGACGGCCTGGCCCGAATTGGCGGAGGCCGCGGCGGCGTCGCGGCGGGCGGCGATCTGCGCAAGCTCCGGATCGCTGCCTTGCACCGGCGTGCGGACGGTCGGCGCCGGCGCGGTGCGCGCCGGTGCGACGGCCGTAGCGGGCCGGCTCGGGGCCAAGGCGCTTTGCGGGCCAGCGGGCGGGAGAGGCGCGGCGGTCACGGGCGCCGCCTGCGGCACGGGCGCAGTGGCGGGCAGCGGCGCGGGCGCAGGCCGGTCGAAGCCGACCCCGCGCCCCGGATTTGGCACGCCCGTCGATAGGCCGGCGCCGGAATCGGGAATGGCCGGCTGGCACGCCGCCAGGCCAAGGATCGCCAAAATACAGAACTGCCGCATCACGTTATGTCGCCTCTTCTGGGGCTGTCTTGGCGCGGAGGATTACCACCACCGGTCCGGCTTGGCTACAAATCCCGCTGCGCGCTCAAGGGCATAGGCGGAAGACAGCAGATCGGCTTCCTCCCAAGGGCGGCCAATCAGCTGTAGGCCCAGCGGCAGGCCTTTGGCGTCGAGCCCCGTCGGCACCGCTATGCCCGGCAGTCCCGCCATGTTCACGGTCACGGTGAAAATGTCGTTGAGGTACATCTGCACCGGATCGTCCGACGCCTCGCCCAGCGCGAAGGCCGCCGAGGGGGTGGCAGGGGTCAGGATCGCGTCGATGCCGTGCGCGAAGACATCCTCGAAATCCTTCTTGATCAACGCGCGGACCCGGCGGGCGCGGTTGAAATAGGCGTCGTAGAAGCCCGCCGACAGCACATAGGTGCCGATCATGACCCGGCGCTTGACCTCGTCGCCGAAGCCCTCCGCGCGGGTCTTTTCGTACATCTCGGTGATGCCGTCGCCCTGGGACAGGGCCGCGCGGTGGCCGTAGCGTACGCCGTCATAGCGCGCGAGGTTCGAGGACGCCTCCGCCGGTGCAATCACGTAGTAGGCGGGCAGCGCGTATTTGGTGTGCGGCAGGGAGATATCGACAATCTCCGCCCCCGCATCGCGCATCATCGCGGTGCCGTCTTCCCACAGACGCCCGATCTCCGCCGGCATGCCGTCCATGCGGTATTCCTTCGGAATGCCGATCCGTTTGCCGCGGATATCGCCTGTGAGCGCAGCCTCAAAATCCGGTACAGGGAGGTCCGCAGACGTGCTGTCCTTCGGATCATGCCCCGCCATCGCGCCCAGCATGATCGCCGCGTCGCGCACCGTTTTG
>JBCDFL010000207.1:0-5657 GCA_039178165.1 Pseudomonadota bacterium
GCGGCCGCGGCGCACGACGGTGATGCTGTCGATGTTAGTCGAGAAGAGGGGGAACACACGCTCCACACCCTCGCCGAAGGAAATCTTGCGCACGGTGAACGACGCGGCGATGCCGCCGCCTTTGCGCGCGATGCAGACGCCTTCGTAGTTCTGCACCCGGGTGCGGGTGCCTTCCGTCACGCGGAAGCCGACGCGGATCGTGTCGCCGGCTTTGAAGTCGGGAATGTCTTTGCCGAGGTCGGCGATCTGTTCCGCCTCGAGCTGTGCAATCAGGTCCATCTGGCCTGGTCTCCTACATTGCCCCCGGTTTGCCCGGAGAGGTGTCTCGCCCTGTCAGAGCTCCGTGTCATGATCCGGGTTCGGCCTGTCGCCGCCCGACGGAGGTGCCAACGCTATTTTGGGGCTCCTTCGGCCTGGCTCGCGGACGGTCAGACACCGCCACAGGCCGAAGGGTCCGGATGCCATGGCATCGGACCCGCGCCGTATAGGGGGGCGCCGGGGCGCGATCAAGCGAAAAGCGTGTTAATCCTTGGGCCGTTTGGCCCACAGATCGGGCCGCCGCGCCTGCGTCAAGGCTTCAGACATCTCGCGCCGCCAGGCTGCGACCTTGCCGTGATCGCCGGAGGTCAGAACCTCCGGGATGGTCCGTCCCTCCCACTCGGCGGGCCGGGTGTATTGCGGATGCTCGAGCAGGCCAATCGAATGGCTTTCCTCCACCGCGCTGTCGGCATTGCCCAGAACGCCCGGCAGCAGGCGCACGGTCGCGTCCAGCATGGCCTGCGCCGCGATCTCCCCGCCGGTCATGACGAAATCGCCCAGGGACACCTCGGTCACCCCGAAATGTTCGAGCACCCGCTCATCCACGCCCTCGAACCGGCCGCACAGGATCGTCACGCCGTCGCACCGCGCCAGATCACGGGCCATCGCCTGGTCGAAAGGGCGCCCGCGCGGCGACATGTAGAGGATCGGCCAGCGCCCGCGCGCGTGCCCCTGCGCCTCTGCCAACGCCGCGCCGACCACATCGGCACGCAGCACCATACCCGCGCCGCCCCCCGCTGGTGTGTCGTCGACATTACGGTGCTTGCCCACGCCAAAGCCGCGCAGGTCGTGGGTATGAAGCTGCCAGCGCCCCTCTTGCAGGGCCCTGCCCGTAAGGGAGGCCCCAAGGACGCCGGGAAACGTGTCGGGAAACAGCGTCACGACGCGCGCCTGCCAGACCCCGACGAGGTCCGGCGCCTCGTCCATCAGGGAGGACGGGACCAGCGTCGGCCGGATCGCTTTGCGCCCGTGTGACTTCATGACGTGTCCTTTGCCGCAGCGTCCAGGATACGGCGCTTGGCGGCCTTGCGGGCGTCCCGGTCCGCATAGTCGCGGTTCGCCGCCAGCAGCGCCGTCAGCACCTTTTCGGGCAGCCTTGTATTGACCGGCGGCGGATATGTCAGCCCATCCAGCGCTCGAACTGGCAGATCGCACTGCGCCAGCAGCGCTTGGGCAGGATCCCCGTCTTCCAGCCAGCCGGTCGACGTTTCCGCCACATCGGCGATGCGCTGGACGATAGCGGCCAGGTCTGCGGCGGCGGCATAACGATCCGCGAAGGCGTCGAAATCCAGCGTCAGGGACGACGATTTCACATGCTCCCAATAGGCGGAGCGGAGCCATGCCTCTGGCTGTCGCAGGCCCAGGTGGATGTGCAGCGTGGCGCCCGGAAAACGGGCTCGGATCGCCTTGGCGTAGACGTGCGCCAGCTCCGGCGCGGCGCGGTAATCCATCAGATCGCCCCGCCCGGGCATGTGGCCCGACAGCTCCTCGGCGCTGAGGATCAGCACGCGGCGCGGCATGCCCGGCAGGCCAGCCAGAAGTGCGTCGAAGCGTCGGGCGGTCTTGGCCAGGCTGAGCGGGTCGCGCCAGGTCGAATAGCCGCGCGCGCCGTGCAGCAGCTCTTTTATCTGCGATTTGAGGCGGATGGCCGCGTGCGGCTTCAGTGCCGCCCGGTTCGCGCGCAGGGCCGCCTGCACGCTCGACGTGCCGGTCTTGTGAAAGCCCATGTGTAAAACCACGCGCCGCGGCATCACCACTCCTGCCGGTGCAGCTCTTGCATCGCCGCGCGCCGGTCCGTCTTGCTCAGACCCCGGCGATTGACGGCGAGCATCGCGTCGATCTTCGCTTGCGGTGGCGCCGCATTGGCCGGCGGCAGGGGGCGCAGGGCCGCGACGTCCAGGCCCGGCGCAGCCCTTTGCAACAGCGCGCCAGCCGGGCCAACGGGATCCGCGCCAATCTCTTCCAGCGGCAGCGCCTCGACGGGGCAGTCCACCGCCCGCGCGATGTCCGCTACGGCGCGCGCGAGATCAGCGGAGGCGGCATAGAGCGCCGCATACTCCGCTGCATCCAGCGTGATATCCGTCGTGCGCAGATGTTGGACATAACAGCTGCGCAGCCACGGCGCCGCGGCGCGGGTCGTCAGAACGATGGACAAGGCGGCCTTGGGACGGGCCGCGCGCCAAGCTTCGACCATCGCGGCCAGCAATTTGGGCGCCGCGCCGTAATCCTGCAGCCCGTGGCGCCCGGGCATGTGCCCGCACAAATCCTCGGACGACAGCAGAACGGGGCGCGTGTCCCATCCCTCCGCCAGATGGGCCGCCTCCGCCTGCACGAAGGCCAGATCGGCTGCCGCGCGGCGTTTCGAATAGGCCCGCGCCGCGGCGCGGAGGCCCGCCATATCGTCCCGCAGCACCACATTCAGATGCGGGTGCAAAGCGGCCGCATTGGCCGCGAGGGTCCGCTGGGCGGAGGTTGTGCCGGTCTTGTGAAAGCCGGCGTGGATCACGACGCGCCCGCTCATGTCAGGCGTTTGAACATGGCCAGCGCGTCGCCCTTGGTCCGGCGCAGATCGTCGTCGCTGAGGTCTGAGCGGTTGATTTCCAGCAGTGCGGCATTCGCCTCGCGCGGCAACCCGACCTTGAGCGGCACTTGCAACTCCATCCGTTTGCGCACCGCGTCCGGCACGTCGAACAGGTCCAGCAGAGGGCCCGCCGGCCCGTCCGGGTGCTTGCCGCCGGCGCGCAGCGGCAGACGTAGGATCTTTTCGCCCAATCGCGCTTCGATGCCGCGCAGCTGCGCCTCCAGATCGGCGATGGGGCGGAACGCGGCGGCGAAATCGGTGTGATCGCGCACCTCGCGGTGTACTTTGAGGTTCTGCGCCCAGACAGAGCGCAGCCATTCCGCCGGGGGCCGCAGACCCATCGCAAACTGCGCCGGGCGCACCTCAGCCATCGCTTCCAACAGCGCGGGCGCAGCGCGGTAGTCGGTGATGTTCGGATGGCCGGGGATGCGCCCGATCAGATCGACGCAGGACACCAGGACCGGCCCGTCCGCCGGCAGCGCCGCGGCGAAGGCGTCCTGAAACCGCGCCAGATGTGTGCCGCGCCGCGTGTCGGAATACACCTTGGCCAGCCGCGGCGCCGCGCCGAGG
Organism: Pseudomonadota bacterium; assembly: GCA_039178165.1. Lineage (GTDB taxonomy): Bacteria > Pseudomonadota > Alphaproteobacteria > Rhodobacterales > Rhodobacteraceae > JBCBCP01. The sequence continues at coordinate 3,470 of JBCDFL010000207.1, forward strand.
TCCGGGCGCCCCAGCACCGCCATATAGGGTCGCAGGAGGCCGGCGTTGCGCATCAGCGCGTGTTCGATCGTGGAGGTGCCGGTCTTATGAAAACCGGCATGAATGACGCAAAGGCCCGTCAAAAGAGCCCCTCTGGCGGGTCGGCGACGATGCGCCCTGCGGCCAGATCGACGGTCGGCACCACCGCCTTGGTGAACGGCAAGAGCACCGTGGCGCTGGCGCCGGGCGCGATGACCTCGAGCAGATCGGAGGCGCCGTGGTTCTGCACGCTGCGTACGCGCCCCAGCTCGGCCCCGCCGGTGTCGACGACCAGCAGCCCCTCGAGGTCGGCGTGGTAGAATTCATCGTCGGGCAGCGAGGGCAGGCGCTCCCGCGGGGCGTAAAGGAGCGTGCCCTTCAGCGCGTCGGCTTGCTCTTTCGTTGCGACTTCGGCGATGCGGACGGAAAAGCCCGTCTTGATCGGGTGCACGATGGCGAGCGTGAAGGCGCCCGTGCCGTCCTCCCGCGTCAGCGGGTTATAGGTCTCGATATCCGCGGGCAGGGCGCAGAAAGACTTCACCCGCACCTCGCCCCGCACGCCGTAGGCCCCGCCGATGGCGCCGACGCAGACACGGGGGCCGCTCATTGCACGCCCCGGCACACGCCGTCCCGCATCGTGCCCCCCAGATCGGTGCAATGGGCCGCGGCCGCTTGGCTCTGGTAGATGGCGCCAGCGAGGAAGGCGACGGGCAGCAGGATAAGGAGGCGAAACAAGGGAAAAGCGGCTCCGGCAGGGGTTTTGCCAGTCATGCCGGGGTGGGCGGCGTCTGTCCAGTCGTGCGTCCGCCCGCCCACGAAAAAGGCCCCCGCGTGGTGCGAGGGCCTGATCTGGGCGGCGATCCTTGAAGGATCGCGGGGCCTGGTTTCTTGGAAGAAACGAGGGGCCTTGCGGCTTATTCCGCGCTTTCTTCGGCAGGGGCTTCGGCGGCGGCTGCAGCCTTCGCGGCCTTTTCCTCGGCCCGCTCTTGCGCCTTCTTGCCCGGCTTGGCTTTGTTCGGGTTGTTGCGCTCTTTCTTCTCCATCACGCCGGCGGCTTCGAGCATCCGTGCGATCCGGTCGGTCGGCTGGGCGCCCTGGCTCATCCAGTACTGCACGCGCTCGATGTCCATTTTCACACGCTCTTCGCTATCCTTGGGCAGGAGCGGGTTGTAGGTGCCCAGCTTCTCGATGAAGCGGCCGTCGCGCGGCATGCGGCTGTCGGCGGCGACTATACGGTAGAACGGGCGCTTCTTGGAGCCGCCGCGGGCGAGGCGAATTTTCATAGCCATTTGGTGTGTTCCTTGTCTTAGCTTTGGTGCTGTTTGTGGTGCCGAATGACTTCGGCGATGATGAAGTTCAGGAATGTCTTGGCGAATTCAGGGTCCAGATCGGCCTGCCTTGCCAAGTCTTCGAGCCGAGCGATCTGCGCGTCCTCGCGCGCGGGATCGGAGGGCGGAAGCTGGTGTTCGGCCTTGAGTTTCCCCACGGCCTGGGTGTGTTTGAACCGCTCGCCCAGCGTGTAAACGAGGATCGCGTCCAGCCGGTCGATGCTGGCGCGGTGCTCGGCCAGGATGTTCGCGGCGCGGGTGGTATCGTCTGTCATGTGTCGTCTTTCCTGCGCCCCGCTGCGGGCGGCTGTGCCAGGCGGCGCGGGGCGGGATTGAGTTGTTTTTGGCCAAGTGAAAGGATCATCAGCGCGCCTCCGGCCCAGGATGGCGCCAGATTTTGACCGTCCCGAAATGCGGGTGGTCATAGTCGTATTCGCACGCGGCGCCGAGCCGTGTGGCGACAGCGGCCGACGCTGTGTTCGCGGGATCGATCAGGGAGGTCAGCGTGGTCCAGCCCAGCGTGCCATAGGCATAGTCGCGCGCGGCGCGGCCCGCTTCGGTCGCGTAGCCTTTGCCGGTGGCGCCGTCGAAAAGGTCCCAGCCCAGTTCGTGTTCCGGGAAGCCTTCGGGATACCACAGCCCGACGATGCCGAGCGCGGTGTCGTCGCCACCCTTCTTCGTGACAATCCAGCGGCCGTACCCGCGCAGCGCCCAATGGCCGGCCTCTTGCGCCAGCGTGCGCCAGGCCCGTTCGCGCGGGATCGGCCCGCCGACGAATTTCGCGCGGTCCGTGGCGAAGAAGGCCGCGTAGGCGTCGAAGTCACTCTCGCGCGGGCCGCGCA
>JBCDFL010000208.1:0-5604 GCA_039178165.1 Pseudomonadota bacterium
CATCACCCGCTCCACGTTGCCGTCGACGACCGTCAGCGGCAGATCGAAGGCGATCGCCCCGATGGCGGCGGCTGTGTAGGGGCCGATCCCCGGCAGTCTCAGCAGCGCGGCGTGGTCGGCGGGAAAGACGCCGCCATGTTCAGACACCACCACCCGCGCGCATTTCAGCAGATTGCGGGCCCGGGCGTAGTAGCCCAGGCCGGCCCATTCGGCCATCACGGTGGCATCTTCCGCTGCGGCCAGGTCCAAGACTGTCGGCCAGATCGCGGTGAACCTAATGAAGTATTCCTTCACAGCCGCCACAGTCGTCTGCTGCAGCATCACCTCGCTCAGCCAGATGCGGTAGGGGTCGGGGCGCACGTCTGCCCCCGGCGGCACGCGCCACGGCATCGTGCGGGCGTGCACGTCGTACCAGGCCAGCAGTTCGGCGCTGAGGTCACGCAAATTTCAGTTATCCCTTGTAGTCCGCCCGGCGCAGCCCTCTATGATGCAGCGCAACGCATGAGGATAGGGATGGCGCCGCGTCGGTCCACCACAAAAGGGTTCAAACAAACCTCCAGCCTGCTGACCCAGCGCATTCGCGCCGGGGCCGAAAGCCGGGGCTTCGCCGAATCGCGCCTGCTGACCCGGTGGGAGGAGATCGCCGGCCCGGACACCGCCGCCATCGCGCGGCCCGTTGGCGTGACCTGGGGCCGGGGCATGGGGGCGACGCTGACGCTGCTGACGACAGGCGCGCAGGCCCCGATGCTCGAGATGCAGAAGGACGCGCTGCGCACCCGGGTGAACGCCGTCTACGGCTACAACGCCATCGCCCGCATCCGGATCACCCAGACAGCCCCCACCGGCTTTGCCGAGGGGCAGGCGCAGTTCACTCCGGCGCGCAAAGCCGCGCCAAAGGGCCCGGACAATGCCGCCCGCGCCGCTGGCGCCGCGGCGACTCAACACATAGATAACCAAGGCCTGCGCGACGCGCTGGCCCGGCTGGGCGCGCACATCCACGCCCGCACCGCATCCAAGGAGACCTGAGACCATGCAACGCCTCTTTCTGCCTGCCGTATTCCTCGTCGCGCTCGCCGTCGGCGCCTATTTCGCTCTCACCCCGTCCGGCCCGCAAACGCCCGCCAACCCGCTGGGCGCGGCCAATGCTCAAGAAGCGGCGGAGGTCGACACGTCCTCTGTCGTCGATATGCAGATCGGCAACCCCGACGCGCCGGTGACGGTGATCGAATATGCCAGCTTCACCTGCCCCCACTGCGCGACCTTCCACGAGGGCCCGTTCAAGGAGCTGAAGGCGAACTACATCGACACCGGGAAGATCAACTTCATCTACCGCGAGGTCTATTTCGACCAATTCGGCCTCTGGGCCAGCGCGATCGCGCGCTGCGCGGGGCCAGACAAGTTCTTTGGCATCACAGATATGCTCTACGCCAGCCAGGACGATTGGCGCAGCGCCGGGGACACCGGGGCCATCGTGGACGGCATGCGCCGTGCCGGGCGCCTCGCAGGCATGGATGACGAGACGATGAACGCCTGCCTGCAGGACAACGACAACCTGCGCACGCTGGTCGCCTGGTACCAGCAGAACGCGCAGGCCGACGGCATCGATTCGACACCCAGCTTCGTGATCAACGGCACGAAATACTCGAACATGTCCTACGACCGCATGGCGGAGATCATCGACACGGCCGCCGAATGACCGCGCCCCTCGCGGGCCTGAAGGTCATCGAACTGGCGCGCATCCTGGCCGGCCCCTGGGCCGGTCAGACGCTGTCCGATCTGGGCGCGGAGGTCATCAAGGTCGAAGCGCCGCGCGGCGACGACACCCGCCAATGGGGCCCGCCCTTCGTGACGCGGGACGAAGACGTCTCCGCCAGCTACTACCACTCCGCCAACCGGGGCAAAGCCTCCGTCATCGTCGATCTGAAGACTGCCGAGGGTCAGGCTAAGCTGCGCGGGCTGCTGGCCGATGCGGATATCCTGATCGAGAATTTCAAGGTCGGCGGGCTGGCAAAATACGGCCTCGACTACGAGAGCCTGCGCGCGGATTTCCCCAGGCTCATCTACTGCTCGATCACCGGGTTCGGCCAGACGGGGCCCTACGCGCACCGGGCGGGCTATGACTTCATCATCCAGGGCATGTCGGGCCTGATGTCGATCACCGGAGAGCCGGACCGCCCGCCGCAAAAGCACGGGATGGCGATCACCGACATCTTCACCGGCCTCTACGCGACGACTGCGATCCTGGCGGCGGTGCACCAGCGTGCGGTGACCGGCAAAGGCCAGCAGATCGATATGTCCCTGCTGGACTGTGCGGTGTCGATCACCGGAAACCAGGCGATGAACTACCTGACGACCGGCAAGGCGCCGGTGCGGCTGGGCAACGCGCATCCCAACCTCACGCCTTACGAGGTCTTCCCGACCTCCGATGGGCACGCCATCATCGCGACGGGCAATGACGGCCAATTCCAGCGCCTGTGCAGGCTGCTGGGGCTGGACGACATGGCGGACGATCCCGACTACGCCAGCAACGCCGACCGCGTCGCCAACCGGCCCGAGATGAACCGGCGTTTAGAAGGCGCGACGGCGCAGTTCAGCCGCGACGGGCTACTGGCGGCCTGCGAGGCGGAAGGTGTGCCCGCGGGGCCGATCAACAACATGAACGACGTCTTTGCCGACCCGCAGGTGCAGGCCCGCAACATGCAGATCGAGCTGGACGGCGTGCCGGGGATCAATTCGCCGTTCAAGTTTTCGGATGCGGAGCTGGCGCTGCACCGGCCTGCGCCCAAACTGGGCGAGGATGATTGACGCCGCGATGGGCAATATTGCCCGTCCTACATTCCCGCCCCGTAGGATGGGCAATCTGCCCATCACCGCGGCGCTCAGAGCACGCGCTCCAACGCTGCGTCGAGCACGCCTTCATCCTCGAACCGCAACCGCACGGGCACCGAGCGGACTTTGAACCGCCAGTCTGGCGGCAGGCGGGCGGCGTCTTTCTCCGTCGTTACCAGGATCGCGTTCTGCGCCATCGCCTCGCGTTCTAGCCGTTCCAGCAGGACGGTCGACAACCGCTCGTGATCGCCAAGCGCTTCGGCCCGCACGATCCGCGCCCCAAGACTACGCAGGGTGGCAAAGAACTTTTCCGGCCGGCCGATCCCGGCAAAGGCCAGCACCGCCAAACCCTCCCACGGCATTCCCGTCTCCAGCGGCTCCAGCGCCGCCTGCACCTGTGGCACATTCGGCGCGCCGTCGAAGGCGCCCCCGACGCTCACGACCAAATCGGCGCGGGCCAGGCCCACCTTTGCGGGCTCGCGCAGCGGCCCGGCAGGCAGGCACCGCCCGTTGCCGAAACCGACCTCCGAATCGACCACTACGATCGACAGGTCCTGGTGCAGCGCGGGGTTCTGAAAGCCGTCGTCCAGCAGGACCACATCCGCCCCCGCCGCTTCCGCCGCGCGGCCCCCGGCGGCGCGGTCCTTGGCGACCCACACATCGGCGAAGGCCGCCATCAGCAGCGCCTCATCCCCGACCTGCTCGGCCCGGTGGCGCGCCGGGTCCACGCGCACCGGCCCCTCCAGCGTCCCGCCATAGCCGCGGGTGACGATATGCGGCGTCAGAAAGCGGCCCCGTAGCCGCTCCGCCAGGGCAATGCAGGTCGGGGTCTTGCCCGTGCCGCCGACATTCAGGCCGCCGACGCAGATCACCGGCACGCCCAGCTGCTGCCGCCTCCCGCGCGCCAGCCGCCGCGCCGTACCCCAGGCATAAAGCGCGCCCAGCGGCGCAAGCAGCGCCGCCTGCCACCCCGGCGGGCGAAACCAGAAGCCCGGGGCGCGCATCAATCGGCGCCTATATCCGCGGCTTCCAGCGCGGCGAAGGCCAGCTCGATCACCCGGTCGGTTGCCGCGGCGCCTTGGGTGACGACGTCCCAGCCCGCCAGCGCCATCCGCGCGGCCTGATCCGGCGCAATCAACTGGCTGACGGCGGCGGCGAGCGACGGGCCATCGTTGACGATCCGTGCCGCCCCCGCGCTCGCCAAGCGTTTGTACGCCTCCAGGTGATGCCCGACACCGGGGCCATAAAGAATCGCGGCGCCCAGGGCCGCCGCCTGCATCGGATCGCGCCCCTTGGCCCCCGGCCCCATCGAGCCACCCAGAAAGACCAGCGGGGCCAGGCGCAGCCACAGCCCCTCCTCGTCCGGCAAATCGGCCATGAGGACCGCAGTGGTTTCCTCCGGTAAGGCGCCGTCGGACCACAATTGCAGGCGCATCCGCTCCGCCGCGCAGCTTTCGGCCAGGCGCGTTTCGGCTGCCGCATCGGCGGGCGCCGCGATCAGCAGCAGGCGGTGGGACAAGCGCTGCGCCCGGCGCTGGGCGGCCAGCAGATACGGCACCTCCGCCGCGCTGATCCCGTCGGCGTACCACACCTGCCGTGCGGCGAGGGCGGTGGTCATCTCATCCAGATCGCTTTGGGCGGCCTTGGGCACGCGGCCCCCGGGGATCAGCGGGCCGCAGCGTTCGGTGCGCACGCCCATCCGGACCAGCCGCGCCTCCGCCGCGTCCGACCGGGCCAGCGCATGGCCGAAGACGCCGGTGATATGGGCGGAGACATCGGGCAGCCAGCGCTGGCCCGTCCGCACAAGGCCCTCGGCCCCTGCGTCGATCAGCACCAGCGGCACCCGCGCGCCCTGCGCGGCCAGGATCATGTTCGGGCGTAGATCGCCCCAGGCCCACAGACCCACCTGCGGGCGCCAATGGGCAAAGAAAGCGGCGGCCTGTGCCGGCCCGTCCGCGGGCAGTCCCTCGACGATGACACCTTCGGGCGCTGCCGGTATGCCCATGTTCGGCGGGGCGGTCAGAAGCACGTGCAGGCCATGATCCTGTGCCATCATCCGCGCCGCGAGGTCCAAGATACGCGGCGCACTGCCCGCCTCCGCCGCGTGCAGCCAGACCAGGGGTCCCGCCGGGCGCGGCGCCACAGGCGTGTAGGGTGCGCTGGGGGATCGCCGCGTCAGCGCGCGGTAGGCGGCGACGCCAAGGGTGCTCAGCTCAGCTCCTCGGTGCTGGCGGCGGCGTTCTCCTCGTCGCGCAGGCGGTGCAGATGCGCAATGAAGTAGCGCATATGGGCGTTGTCCACTGTGCGCTGCGCCTCCGCCTTCCAGGCATCGAAGGCGGCGGCATAGTTGGGAAAGATGCCGACGATGTGGATGTCGTCCACATTCTTGAACTGGCTTTTGGTCGGGTCCACCAACTCGCCGCCGAAGACGAGGTGCAGGCGTTGGGTCATGACGGGATCCTCATTCAGCGCGCGCTGCGACCGCGGGCGCGCGGCCCAGACTCGCCCATGGGCGGGCGGGAATCAAGTCGCGGGCGTCAGAGCACTCAAAGCGCCGGCATGCACGCCTGGCGCGGCGGCAATCACCCCGTTCAGGGCTGGATGCGCGTTGTTGAAGCGCAGCGGTGCGCCCGTCTTGTCGGTGACGACGCCGCCCGCTTCCTCAACGATCAGACTGCCCGCGGCGATGTCCCATTCCCAGCTCGGCCGGAAAGTGAACATCGCGTCGAACCGGCCCTGCGCAACGAGGCTGAGCCGGTAGGCCAGCGACGGGCG
>JBCDFL010000209.1:0-5572 GCA_039178165.1 Pseudomonadota bacterium
TGATCAGCCCGACCAGCGCCGAGAGCGGGATGCGGCTGATGGCGAGGGCTGCGCGGGAGAGGGCGGATTTCTCCTCGCTCGGGGCGGCGAGGCCTTCGGTGGTTTGATCGGTCATTGGAGGAGCCTCCGTTGGTCCGGTCCCATATGGAAAGGGCGCATCACTTTGGGTGCCTCAGCCGGGGGTTGGCGAGGATCGACACCAGGTCCGCGACCATGTTGAAGATGATGTAGACAGCCGCGAAGATCACGCCGCAGGCCAGCACGACCGGCACGTCGCGTTTGACCACGGCGTCGACCAGGTATTGGCCCATGCCGGGATAGGCGAAGACGACTTCGACCACCACGACGCCTACGACGAGGTAGGCGAGGTTGATCATCACCACGTTCACGATAGGCGCGATGGCGTTGGGGAAGGCGTGGCGGTAGATCACGGAGAAGGTCGTGAGGCCCTTCAGCTCCGCCGTTTCGATGTAGGCCGATTGCATCACGTTCAGGATCGCCGCGCGGGTCATGCGCATCATGTGCGCCAGGACGACCAGCGTCAGCACCATCACGGGCAGGGAAATGGCCCAGAGCTTTTCGCCCAGGCTCATGCGGGACGAGATGGAGGCGAAAGAGGGGAAGGCCACCGGGTCCATGCCCAGCATCCCCCAAAGGCCCCAGCCCAGGGACTGCACGGCGAAGAAGAAGATCAGGATGTAGGAGATCATGAACTCCGGAAGGGAGATCGACGCGAGCGTCACGCCGGAGATCACCTTGTCGGGCCAGCGGTTCTGGTACCGCACGGCGATGAGGCCCAGCACGATGGCCAGCGGGACAGAGATGAGCGCGGCCCAAAACGCCAGGAACAGCGTGTTCGCCATACGGGAGGACACCTGCTCCGCGATCGGCAGCCTGTTGGTCAGCGCGTTGCCCAGATCGAAGGTGACGATGCCGCCCAGCCATTCGAAATAGCGGGTCAGGGCAGGGCGGTTCAGCCCCATTTCCTCGCGCAGGTTCGCGAGGCTTTCGGGCGTCGCGGCTTGGCCCAGTCTGGCCTGGGCGGCGTCGCCGGGCAAAATTTCGGTCAGCCCGAAAATCAGCGCGGAGGCGGCCAGAAGGAGCAGGAGGCCCAGCGCCAAGCGCTGGGCAACCAATGTTGCGATGGGATGCAAGACCTTAGGCTTTCCAGGTCTTGATGGCGGCCTGCCAGTTCATCTGAGGCCCGTTCGGGTCGGTCGACCAGCCCTGGATGTTGGTGCTGACCGCGTCGACGAAGTCGTTGAACATCGGCACCAGAAGCCCGCCTTCTTCGCGCAGCATCCGCCCCATCATGGAGTAGACTTCCTTGCGCTTGGCCTCGTCCAGCTCGGCCCGCGCTTGCAGGAGCATCTCGTCGAATTCCGGCCGCTTCCAGCGCGTGTCGTTCCAATCGGCGCTGGACAGATACGCGGTGGTGTACATCTGGTCCTGCACCGGACGCCCGCCCCAGTAGGAGCAGCAGAAGGGCTGCACATTCCAGACCTCGGACCAGTAGCCGTCGTTCGGCTCGCGCTTGATCTCCAGCGGGATGCCAGCCGCCTGGCACGATTGCTGGAACAGGGCCGCGGCATCCACAGCACCCGGGAACGCGCCATCCGCGGTGCGCAGGATGATGGGGGAGCCGTCGTGGCCGGACTTAGCGTAGTGCTCCGCTGCCTTGGCCAGATCGAACTCGCGCTGCGGGATCGTGTCGTCGAAGAGCGGGTAGGCCGCGTTGATCGGCATGTCGTTCCCGACCGAGCCGTAGCCCTGCAGGATCTTGTCGACCATTTCCTGCCGGTTCAGCGCGTGTTTCAGCGCCAGGCGCAGCTCGTTGCTGTCAAAGGGCGCCGTGTCGATGTGCATGATGAACACGTAGTGACCGCGGCCAGAGGTGGAGCGGACATCGATCGTCGGCGCGCGGTCCAGCAGCGCGGCGATCTTGGGCTCGACCCGGTTGATGCTGTCCACCTGGCCTGATTGCAGCGCCGCGGTGCGGGCGGTCGCGTCGTTCAGCACGATGACTTCGACGTCGTCATAGTGTGCGATGGTCGCCTGATCGCCGCCCCAATAGTTCGGGTTGCGCACCAGGTTCATCCGCACGCCCGGCTCGTCGTTTTCCAGCATGTAGGGGCCGGTTGACACGGCGCCGGTCGGGTTGTCGAAGCCGCCGCCCGGTTGGATCACCAGGTGGTAGTCGGACATCAGATAGGGCAGGTCAGCGTTGCCGACCGCCATCGTCAGCTCGAACGTGTCGCCATCGACACGCATGGACTCGATGCCCTGAACGATGCCCAGAGCGCCGGATTTGGACTCGTCGTTGGAGTGGCGCTCCATCGTGCGCATCACGTCCTCGGCGGTCACGGCCTGACCGTTGGAGAATTCGATGCCCTGGCGGACCTTGAAGCGCCAGGTCTTGGCGTCGGCGGAGCCTTCCCAGCTTTCCGCGACGCGCCCGCCGACGGAGCCGTCGGCTTCCACCTGCACCAGCGTTTCGCCCCAAAGGCCGCCCCCCGCGATTGGCACGTCGGAAGCCCAGGTGGCGGGGTCCTGGCTGTTGGTGCTTTCGCCGCCCTGAACGCCCATTTTGTAGCTGCCGCCCGCGACGGGGGCCGCGTCCACGCGCGTCGCCAGCATGCCGGAGGCGACGGCGGCGCTGACGCCCAATGCGGCGGCTTTGCCCATGAATTCTCGGCGCGTCATGTCACCACGCGCGACTTGCTTGGAATAAAATTCCAATTCCTTAGTCATCTTAGATGTCTCCCGGTTGGATGGCGCGCCTCATGCTGTGGGCGGGCCTTCTTTCTTCCCCGGCGTAGCGTTGCGCATTTGCCGGCAGGGGTAAAGGGTGCATTCGGCCTTTCTGGATCAACCTGCGGCTGAGCGCTATAGCCCCTGTCGCTCGATACTGTCTTCATGTGACGTCTCGAAGACAAGTTGCCCGTTTTCAAAGGCTTCCATCGTCGCGCTGAGGTGGAAATGCGTGGCGTCGCTCCACATCGCGCAGCGCGCCTCGGTTCTCAGCGCGATGCCGTCCCGCTCCAGCTCGTCGGTCCAATGACACGTGCCGCGCGCGCTCAGCGGGTCGCTTGGGTGGATGTCCCAGCGCTCCCGGGCGATGGATCCGTTCACGAGGCCATGGTCCGCGTCGCGCAGTTTGCCGAAGTCATCCTCAATGATCAGCGACACCGTTCCGGTGACGTGATCGACCTCCGTCCGGCGAATATGCGCCTCGGCGCGCAGCTCCTCCGTTTGCCAAGGGGCGGCGGCGTCCGGGGGCGGAAAGCTCCAGCCGCGCGTGCTGGAGGTGACGGGCAGCGCCAGTTCACCGCCGGTCAGCGTCAAGCGCGCAGGCTCTGGGCTGGGCCAGATGAGGGGCCAATAGGCGCTGGAGATCGCGAGGCGCAGGGTGTGGCCCGCCGGCACGTTGTAGGCTATATGGTCGAGGTCCAGCGTCAGCTCCGCCGGTGCGCCAAGTGCGAGGTGCAGCGCTTTCACGCCGTAGGTGATGCGGGTGGAGGCGCCGTCCGGGTGCACATGGCACAGCCGCACGGCAATCTGCGCCACCGGGCGGTCGGCGGACAGGGTCAGCCGGACACGGGGCGCGCCGCAGATATGCGTGTCCTCCGCAAGCGGCGTGTCGAAGCAGGCCGACCGAGTATCGTCGGCGCGCTGGTCCCCGGGCAGTTCGGGCCCCAGCCAGATCGCGCAATACTCGCCTGCCGCGGCGCCGGTGTCTTGGGGGGAGGCGATCTCGCGCGTCAGGGGGGCTTCCTCTGCGCTCAGGCCCTCCGGCGACAGGAAGAATGGCCGGTGGGTGATCTCAGGATCGGCCAGCCAGCGACCCGGCCGGTCTGCGTACCATGTGGCCGGGCGCACGCCGTCCATTAGATACGTGCGCAGGGTGGGGTCATCTTCGGCCCCGTTCGCCTCGTCCTTCAGCCACCGATCCCACCAGCGCAGCGCCTCTTGCAGAAAGCCGATGCGCGGCTCGGGCACGGCGAAATGTGGATATTTGTGCACCCAAGGTCCGATTATGCCTTTTGCGCCAGGGATATTATCCACAATAGCCGGCACGGCGTTCTTGTAGGCATCGCCCCAGCCGCCGACCGCCAGCACCTTTGCCTGGATGGCCGAATAGTCCTCGCAGACCGAGCCGTGGCGCCAATAGGCATCGCGGGTCTGATGGCGCAGCCAGATCGAAGGCAGGAAGGGCTGGGCGCGCAGCCGCTCCAGCCACATCTCCCGCCAATCGGGGCGCAGGGCAGGGTCCGGCGCGCGGGAGGAATAGCTCCACATCGTCGCGCCCCAGCCCAAGTTCTCGTTCAAGAGGCACCCGCCCTTGTAGTGGATGTCGTCCGCAAACCGGTCCACGGTCGAGCAGAGCGTGATCACCGCCTTCAGCGCCGGCGGTGCCAGCGCCGCGACTTGCAGGCCGTTGAACCCGCCCCAGCTGATCCCCATCATCCCCACCGCGCCGTTGCACCATGGCTGCGCCGACAAATGCGCGATGACCTCCACCGCGTCGGACAGCTCTTGCGGGGTGTATTCATCCTCCATCAGCCCGTGGCTGTCGCCATTGCCACGGATGTCCACCCGCACGCAGGCATAGCCGCGCGCGGAGAAGTAGGGATGGGTCAGCGCATCGCGCGCGCAGGTCCCGTCCCGCTTGCGATAGGGCAGGTATTCCAGGATCACGGGCACCGGTCCCGCCCCCTCGGGCTGCCAGATGCGGGCCGACAGGCGCGTGCCATCGGCCAATGTGATGCCGTAGTCAGGGGTCTCTTGGACGGGGAACAGGTCGTTCGTCAGATCGGTCATGGCGCCAAGATGGGCGGCCCCGGGCGCCCCCTGTCAACACTACGCACCGGCCCAAAACGCTGCAGGACGCCGCGCAGCGCCCACAACATATTGACCTTTTTCTGAGCGCAGGCCGCCGCGAATCGAGAATATGGCGAAAAAGAGGCTATGCGGCGAATCACCTTTGTAGTAGGGTCTGGCGCAGAGGGCTGAAGCCTGGCGAACGAAAACAGCCGGGCAGGCCGAGGCGAAACGAGGCGCGTGGATTTCTGAAAGCGCGTCGGCAAAGAGTGGTGGTGTAATGAACCCGATTGATTTCGTCGTCCGCGACAGCGCGGGCGCCTTGCAACGTGGTGTGGTGGGTGATGACGGGACAACCTCCATTCAAGCCGGCATCGGACAAGAAATTTCTCTCAACCTGCGGCAACCCGATATCGACGCATCGACCCGGACGGGCGATGATCTGACCCTGGTCCTGGCCGATGGCCGGGTCATCGTCATCGAGGACTACTTCAACGACAGCGGTGCGCCCAACCGGCTGTTCATCTCCTCCGACGGGTATTTGAACGAGGTCGCCTTCGTCGAGACGACGGATGGCGAGCTTTTTGCCCAGTTCGGCCCGACGGAGCAGTGGGGCAAGTGGAGCCCGTCGGACGATCTGATCTTCCTGGGCCGGACCGATATCGCAATGGCGGCGCCCGCCGATGACGAGGTGTCCATGTTGGGCGCAACGTTGCTGGGTGGCAGCGGCCTTCTGGGCGCGGCGGGCGCA
>JBCDFL010000210.1:0-5563 GCA_039178165.1 Pseudomonadota bacterium
ATGCAGTACGGCGGCGCGCTCGCGTCCGAGTTCATGACCAAGCTGGACTATGACGCCTTCGCCGTAGGCAACCACGAATTCAACCGCGGCCCCGAAGGCCTGGCCGAGTTTGCGGACGCGGTCGATTTCCCGATTCTGTCCGCCAATATCGACGTCAGCCAGTCCAACGTGCTGGCCGGCAAGATCCAGAAATCCGTCGTGCTGGAGCGGGGCGGCGAGCGGATCGGCATCATCGGCGCGCTGGCCGAGGACACGCCGGAGACCTCATCGCCCGGGCCGACAGTCGTCTTCTCCTCCGCGGTGGACGCGGTGCAGGCGGAGGTTGACGCGCTGACCGCGGACGGCGTGAACAAGATCATCCTTCTGACCCACCTGGGCCTGCCCGCCGACCGCCGCCTGGCCGAAGCCGTGACGGGCGCGGACCTGATCATCGGCGGGCACTCGCACACGCTGCTGAGCAACGATGGCGAGGGCGCGGACACCTATCCGACCGACACGCCCATCCCGATCGTGCAGGCCTATGCTTACGGCAAATATCTGGGCAAGCTGGAGGTCACGTTCGACGATGCGGGCGAGGTCACGGCGATCTCCGGCGATCCGATCCTGCTGGACGCGTCGGTCGCCGAGGACCCGGACACCGTCGCCCGCATGGACGAGCTGGCCGAGCCCCTGAACGAGCTGCGCAGCCAGGTCGTGTCCGACGCCGCCGAGGCTATCGAGGGCGACCGCTCGGTCTGCCGCGCGATGGAATGCCCAATGGGCAACCTCATCACCGATGCGATGCTCGACCGCGTGGCCGATCAAGGCATCCAGATCGCCTTCCAGAACGGCGGCGGCATCCGCGCCTCCATTGACGCGGGCGAGGTGACGATGGGTGAGGTCCTCACAGTGTTGCCGTTCCAGAACACGCTCAGCACGTTCCAAGTCACCGGCGCCACGATGATCGAAGCGCTCGAGAACGGCGTGGGCCAGATCGAAGACGGCGCGGGCCGCTTCCCGCAGGTCTCCGGCATGAGCTTCACCGTCGACACAAGCGCGGAGCCCGGCAGCCGCATCTCGGACGTGATGGTCGGCGGCGAAGCCATCGACCTTGAGGCGACCTACGGCGTGGTCAGCAACAACTACGTCCGCAACGGCGGCGATGGCTACGCGATGTTCGTGGACGCGGAAAACGCCTACGATTTCGGTCCGGACCTGGCGGATGTCACCGCCGACTACATGGCCGCCAACGCGCCCTACAAGCCCTACACAGACGGGCGCATCACGATGAAGTAATCGGACCCTCCCGGCCTTTCGAGCCCCCGGCCGCGCAAGCCGCCGGGGGCTTTTTTGTGCCGGTCGCAGACCTAACGGGGCAGAGCCGCCGCGGCATCGTCCGAAAAGGGCCAGGCGCTGCCGTCGGACGCAAGCCGTTTACGAACACGGACGATCTCTCCCGTGTGCATCCGATCGCCGCGCAGTTTCAGCCGCAATTCAGGCAGATAGGTATAGGCGAGGTCATAAGTGGAGCGCGTCCCGTTCCAGCGGTGCAGGGTTTGCGTCCCCGTGACCTGGACATCCCGGTAGGGGCAGGCGCCGAGGGTGACCGTTCCCGCATCCGCCACAGCGAAGTCCCACTCTACCTCGGTCTTCAGCGCGTCGCTGCCGAGGCCGAGTGCCAACGTAAACGTCACCTGATAGACGCCGCCTGGCTCCATCTCCAAAAACCCCGCGGCGCCTTCGACATCTGTCGTCTCCAACAGGATCGTGCCCGCCGCGTTGATTTGCGCCCGTTCCATCAGGCTGGCCAGCCAAATATGTTTGCGCCCCGCCAGCACCGCGTCCACCCGCGCATAGCCGAAATAATCCCCCTCCAAACGCCTGTAGTGAAACGTGTTGCCTTGGTTCCACCCGCGGTCCGTCACGACCAGACCGTAGTCGAGGTCATCGCCGGTCGGACAGGCGCCGCCTGCGAAGACGCCCGGTGCGCCCGCGCCGTGCACCGCAATCAAACACACAAACGCCAAAGCGCCCCACCGTCCTGGCATTACCTTCCCTCCGGATCTCACTTTCAGAGCGCCAGCGCGGCGCAGCTTCCCACCACAGCGCGAGGGACCATTCTGCCCTAGCCGGTATTGCTGGAGGCTGTGTTCAGCGTCGGCTGCACTGCTTGATCGCCGGCCAGAACGACCAGCAGATTGCTGACCAGCGCGACGCGTTGCGCGTCGTCCATCTCCACCACACCGCGTTTGGAAAGTTCGGAGACCGAGTGTTCCACCAAATCGAGCGCGCCTTGGACCATCACCTCCCGCGCCTTTAGCAGGGCTTCGGCTTGCTGGCGTTGCAGCATCGCGGCCGCAATCTCCGGCGCGTAGGCGAGGTGACTGATCCGCGCCTCTACAATCTCTACGCCCGCGTCTTTGACACTGTCTTGCACCGACGCGCGCAACGCCTCTGCCATTTCTGCCGGATGGCCTTGCAATGAGACCTCATCTGGGCCGCCGATATAGGCATGCGCGCTGGCAAGCGCGCGGAGGGCGGTTTCAGCCTGCAATTCAACGTATTGCGCGACATCGCTCACACCGAATGTGGCCGCCGCCGGTGAGGTGATGCGCCAAACGATCACGCCCGCGATCTCAACCGGGTTGCCAGCCGCATCGTTCACCTTGCTGCACGTGCTTTCGAAATTACGAAGGCGCAGGCTGACCCGTTCGCGCTGCATCAGGACGGGCACCGTCCATCTGAGGCCCGCGGATTGATCCGTGCCTGCATAGTTGCCCAGAAAGGTCAGCACGCTGGCCATGTTCGGCGGCTGCAAAAACAGGCCCAGAAGACCGAAGACAAGCAGCCCCAGCGCCAAAAGATCGGCACCGATGGGCGCCGGGCTCGATGTGACGAACTGGGCGGCGATGCCCGGACCCCTCAGCCAAAGAAACGCCGCAAAACCGGCGAGGTACAGGTAGCCGGAGATCGAGAGGGGAAAGCGATCCGTGTAGATGCGCATGGGGGTTCCTTTCGCGCGGATTTGCCCGCAGTGTTTCACCACGATGTGCGGGCGTTTTTCAATCACCCTTCCGAACGACGCCATGGCGCAGCTGTTCGATGCGGCGCTGGCGAACGACCTCCCCGATGTGCCCAATTACAATGTCTGCCCCACGGTTCAGGTCCACACTCTGCGCAGTGCCGAAGGGACGCGGCTTCTGGCGCCGATGCGTTGGGGCTTCATCCCGCATTGGTACAAGAAACCGAACGACGGGCCGCTGCTGATCAACGCACGGGCGGAGACGATCGCGGACAAGCCCGCCTTTCGCGCGGCGTGCCGGGACCGGCGCTGCGTGATCGCCGCGACGGGCTTTTACGAATGGAGCCGAGATGGGGAGGCGCGGCTGCCCTGGTACATCCACAGGCGTGATGGCGCGCCGCTGCTCTTTGCAGGTATTTGGCAGTACTGGGACGGGGCGCAGCACGGCGGGGGCGAAAGCCTGCGCACCTGTGCCATCGTGACTACCGCGGCCAACGCGCCGATGGTGGCGATTCATCACCGGATGCCCGTGATCCTCGCGCCTCAGGACGTGCCGCTCTGGCTGGGGGAGGCGGGCAAGGGCGCCGCGCGGTTGATGCGCGCCGCGCCCGAGGATGCGCTCGACTGGCACCGCGTGGATCCGGCGGTGAATTCGAACCGCGCCGCCGGGCCGGATTTGATCGCGGCGATCTAGCCTTTGCCCAGGGGCGGCGGGCTGAAGTTCAGCGTCGCCATCGGGGCGATTGGCTCGTCCTCCCCCTCCGCGTTTTGCCCGTTATAGTCGGCAAAACTGGCATTGGGATCGGTGGTGGTGATGAACGGCAGCTTCATGTGCTGCTTCGTTTGCATCGTCGCGCTGGCGCCGGGCTCGATAGGCCCGACGGCCCACTTGTCCTGGTGCGAGGTGACGTACAGCACCGTGTCCGAATCGTTGATGAACTTCAACGTGTCGTCCACGTCGACGTAAATGACGTTAGGGAATATCCCGATGCCGAGCAGCGTCACCTCGTGCTCGTCGGCCGAGGCTGGCGTGGCGATCGCGGCGACGCTGAGCGCTAAACCGGCGCCAAATGTGGTATTTCGCAACATGCAAGCACTCCTTCTTGTGAACATGCCTGTCCGTATGGTCTGCCGACGTACTGGCGCAATCGGGCATGACTATGGCGCGAATGCGCAGGCTCTGCGGCATTGCGGGGTGTGGAAACTCGTGCGCTGCGGTGCAATTATGAAGATTGAGAGAGGGAGACAGCTATGAATGCCGAAGCCAAGATACTCAAAGCCAAGGATGCGCCGGATCTGGGAGCCTTCGATTGGGTCGATCCCCTGCGCCTGAGCGAACAGCTGACCGAAGACGAGCGGATGGTGCAAGCGTCGGCCGCGGCCTACGCCGCAGAGAAGCTGAGCCCCCGCATCGTGCAGGCCTTTGCCGACGAGGCCTACGACAAGGACATCTTCGCGGAGATGGGGGAGATGGGCCTGCTGGGCGTGACCCTGCCCGAAGAATATGGCGGGCTGGGCGGCTCCTACGTCGCCTACGGCCTCGTCGCGCGCGAGGTGGAGCGGGTCGACAGCGGCTACCGCTCCATGATGTCGGTGCAGTCGAGCCTCGTGATCTACCCGATCTACGCTTACGGCTCCGAGGCGCAGCGGCGCAAATATCTGTCCAAACTGTGCTCGGGCGAGTGGATCGGCTGCTTCGGCCTGACCGAGCCTGATGCCGGGTCCGACCCCGCAGGCATGAAGACAGTGGCCAAGAAGACCGATGGCGGCTACGTGCTGAACGGCTCCAAGATGTGGATTTCCAACGCGCCTTTCGCGGATGTCTTCGTGGTCTGGGCTAAGTCGGAGGCCCATGGCGGGCGCATCCGGGGCTTCATCCTGGAGAAAGGAATGACGGGCCTCAGCGCGCCGACGATCAAGAACAAGCTCAGCTTGCGCGCCTCCATCACCGGCGAGATCGTGATGGACGGGGTGGAGGTCGGCGACGACGCGCTGCTGCCCGATGTGGAGGGCCTCAAGGGCCCGTTCGGCTGCCTCAACCGCGCGCGCTACGGCATTTCATGGGGCGCGATGGGTGCGGCGGAATTCTGCTGGCACGCGGCGCGGCAATACGGCCTGGATCGGCATCAGTTTAAGAAGCCGCTGGCCGGTACGCAGCTCTTCCAGAAGAAGCTGGCGGATATGCAGACGGAGATCGCTTTGGGGCTGCAGGCGTCCTTGCAAGTGGGCCGGCTGATGGATGCGGCCGAGGCGGCTCCCGAGATGATCTCCATCGTCAAGCGCAACAATTGCGGCAAGGCGCTTGATATCGCGCGCATGTCCCGCGACATGCACGGCGGCAACGGCATTTCGGGCGAGTTCCAGGTGATGCGTCACCTGATGAACCTGGAGACCGTGAACACCTATGAGGGCACGCACGACGTACATGCGCTAATCCTGGGCCGCGCCCAGACCGGCATTCAGGCGTTTTTCTAAACGGTTTCGGGGGCGGGCGGGGGCGGCCCGGGGGGGGGGGGGGGGGGGGGGGGGGGGGGGGGGGGGGGGGGGGGGGGGGGGGGGGGG
>JBCDFL010000211.1:0-5508 GCA_039178165.1 Pseudomonadota bacterium
CCTGCCCCTCCAATTGCGGGTGCTGATCCCAGCGGTCGAAAATTCGGTCAGCGCCAACGCCTTCCGCCCGCAAGACATCCTGACCGCCCGCAACGGCCTGACGGTGGAAATCAACAACACCGACGCCGAGGGCCGCCTGGTACTCGCCGACGCGCTGGCCCTCGCGGTGGAGGACGGCGCGCCGGACCTCCTGGTCTCCATGGCGACCCTGACCGGCGCTGCGCGAGTGGCGGTGGGGCCGGACCTTGCCCCATTCTACACCGATGCTCGGGACGTCGCGGACGCACTGCGCGAGGCGGCGGGGGCCTGCGCCGATCCGGTGTGGGAGATGCCGTTCCACACCCCCTACGAGGCGATGATCGAGCCGGGGATTGCCGATTTGGACAACGCGCCGAAGGGCGGATTTGCCGGATCGATCACCGCGGCCCTCTTCCTGCGCCGCTTTACTGCCGGCGCGCGCTACGCGCATTTCGACATCTACGGGTGGCAGCCCAGCGATGCGCCCGGCCGGCCAAAAGGCGGCGTCGGTCAAGGGGCGCGCGCCCTCCTCGACGCGCTGCCGCAGCTTCTGCCGCTGTGAGCGACCGGCGCACCACGCCGGATCCCCGCCTGGTCGACGGGACGCGCCCGGCCCAGATCGCGGTCCCACTCGCTGACCTCCGGGCGGCGCCGGACGGCGCGCGCGACCGGCAATTGATCCTGGGCGATCCGGTCACGATCCTGGGCGCGACCCAGGACCACGCCTACCTGCGGAGCGAGAAGGACGGCTACATCGGTTTTGTCGCGCAGGACGCGCTTGGCCCGCCCAGCACCGCCACACACATTGTCACCTCGCTGGCCACGCACGCCTACGCGGCGCCGGATATCAAAAGCCCCGACACAGCGACACTAACCTTCGGTAGCCGCCTCACCGCGCTGTCGGGCACGCCCGGCTTCGTGGAAACGGCCCTCGGCCACGTGCCCAAACAGCACCTCGGCCCAGCCGATTGGCAGGCGCAAGACCCGGTCGATATCGCGCGCCTGTTCCTTGGCACGCCGTATCTTTGGGGGGGCAACAGCCGGCTGGGCCTCGATTGCTCTGGGCTGGTGCAGGCGGCGCTTTTGGCCTGCGGGCAGGCCTGCCCGGGCGACAGCGACATGCAGCAAAGCCTGGGCACGGAGGTGACGGGGGAAGTGCGCCGCGGTGATCTTCTGTTCTGGAAGGGCCACGTCGCCATGGCCGCCGATGCGCAGACGCTGATCCACGCCAATGCGCACGCCATGGCAACGGTGTACGAGGATCGCGCCGCCGCCATCGCGCGCATTGCGCAAAGCGACGGCCCGGTGATTGCGCACCGGCGCCTCTAACTCCCATGGCGGGAAGACACCCTAGGCCGGAAAGGCCACCCTTACGCGCGCCGCAGGCGCAATAAAAACACATCCGCCGACAGGCGGGCCGTTTTATTCGACTGCGCGGATCAGCTTGCGTTCGAGCACCCGTAGGACCGTCTTCAGATCGTGACCACGCCGCAGCACCTGACCGTCCATGCCGATCACCGAATATATGCCTTGCTTGCTCCGCAGCTTCGGCCGCTTTTCGATCCGGTAGAGCGGATTCTCCGCCGTGCGCCGAAAGATGGAAAAGACGGCCACGTCGCGCAGGCTCGATATCCCGTAATCCCGCCACTCCCCCGCCGCGACCATCCGGCCGTAGAGCGACAGGATCACGCCGAGCTCCGTGCGGTGGAACGCCACCTGGTCGCTGCGCATATCGGACAAGTTCACCGGGGGAGGGGACTGAAAGGTCATGGATCATAGGTTGCCCCGCGGCCGCGCGAAATCAAGCCCGCTTGTAGGGGTTGAATGCGTTACATAAATTGCGCATTGTCGCGTGAAATTGAAACATAAAGGCGACGCCATGACACCTCAGACCCGCGCAGAACGCAGCGCCGCGGCGATGTGGGCGCGCGATGCCGCCAGCCAAGGTTTGGGCATGGTCCTCACCCAGATCGGACCGGGCTGTGCCACGCTGACCATGCCAGTGCGACCGGACATGTTGAACGGCCACGGAATTTGCCACGGCGGCTATATCTTCACCCTGGCCGACAGCGCCTTCGCCTTTGCCTGCAACAGCTACAACCAACTGGCGGTGGCGCAGTCCAATTCCATCACCTACCTTGCTCCCGGACAGCCGGGCGACACGCTGACCGCCACGGCGGCGGAGGTGGCGCGGGCCGGCCGGTCCGGCACCTACGACGTGACGGTCACCGATGGCGCTGGCAGCCCCTTGGCGCTCTTTCGCGGGCTCAGCCGGACGGTCAAAGGCCGGCATTTCGACGAGGATACGACAGAATGAAAGACCTGACCCCCGACCGAAGCAGCCTCGACCCGCTTGAGACCGCCAGCACGGACGAAATTCAGGCCACCCAGCTGGAGCGGCTGACCTGGACGCTGCGCCACGCTTACGACAACGTGCCCCATTACCGCGCGGCCTTCGACGCGGCGGGGGTGCACCCGGACGATGTCACCAGCCTGTCCGATTTGGCCAAAGTGCCGTTCACCACCAAGCAGGACCTGCGCGCCTCCTATCCGTTCGGGATGTTCGCGGTGCCGCGGGATCAGGTGAAGCGCATCCATGCGTCCTCCGGCACGACGGGCCAGCCGACCGTCGTCGGCTATACGGAGAGGGACCTGCAGACCTGGGGCCATGTCGTGGCCCGGTCCCTGCGCGCGGCGGGCCTGCGCCCCGGCGATCTGCTGCACAACGCCTACGGCTATGGCCTCTTTACCGGTGGGCTGGGCATTCACCTGGGCGCGGACGCGCTGGGCCTGACGACGGTGCCGGTGTCCGGCGGGATGACCCCACGCCAGGTCCGGCTGATCCAGGACTTCGCGCCGAAGGGGATCACGGTCACGCCGTCCTATTCGCTGTCGATCCTCGACGCGTTCAACGCCGAAGGGCTCGACCCGCGGGACACCGCGCTGGAGGTCGGCATCTTCGGCGCCGAGCCCTGGACCAACGCCATGCGCGCGGAGATCGAGGCCGCCTTCGACATGCACGCCGTCGACATCTACGGGCTGAGCGAGGTGATGGGCCCGGGCGTAAGCATGGAATGTGTGGAGACGAAGGACGGCCTGCACATTTGGGAGGACCACTTCTTTCCCGAGATCGTCGATCCGGCCACCGGCCAGCCCGTCCCCGACGGGGAGATGGGAGAGCTGGTCTTCACCTCCCTGACCAAAGAGGCGTTTCCGATCATCCGCTACCGAACGCGGGACCTCACGCGCCTGCTGCCCGGGACCGCGCGCTCCATGAGGCGGATGGAGAAGGTGACGGGCCGCAGCGACGACATGATCATCCTGCGCGGCGTGAACGTGTTCCCCACGCAGATCGAGGAGTGCTTGATGGCGACGCCTGGCCTTGCCCCGCATTTCCAGATCGAGCTGACGAAACCGGACCGGATGGACCAGATGACCATCCTGTGCGAGGCGACGGGCGCGGATCGCGACGGCCCCGCACGGGCCCTGGGCAACCGGATCAAGCAGACCATCGGCATTTCCGCCCACGTGCAGGTCACCGATCCCGGCGGCGTGGCCCGGTCCGAGGGCAAGGCCGTGCGGCTGGTGGACAAGCGCTGAACCCGCTATCTGTTCTGAGCCGCCAAAAAGGGACGCACCGATGACCCATCCCACCGCGTGCAGTGCGCTCTATCCGACGCTGTCGGTCCCGAATGTGGAGGAGACGTGCGCCTGGTATGTGGAGGCGATGGGCTTCACCTTGCGGTTTTTGTGGGGGGAGCCGCCGCATCACGGGGCCGTCATGCTGGATCAGGCGTGCTTGCACTTTTGGGAAGGGGCGGCGCAGCTGACGACGAATTGGACCTATTTCGACGTCGCCGACCTGGATGCGATCTACGCCCGGGCCCGTGCGGGCGGGGTGACGATCACCAAGCCGCCAGAGCGCTATCCATGGGGCATGCGGGAATTCAACGCCGTCGATCTGAACGGCTACCCCATCCGGTTCGGCCAGCATGTAGGGGACGAGCAAGCCTGAGCTGAGAGGCGGAGTAGCGACCAGGTTGGCCTGCGATATGGAGGGCCGTCTTAGCCTAGGCCGCATAGCGTTTGCCTCTGGTTTTTCTTTGGGGGTGCACGGCAGCGGGCGCACATAGGGTTCGAGGCAGTTTTGCGCTTCTATCTCGTTTCTCCTACTCGGTTTTAAGCGCTTAGCCCCACGGCTTCCGTAGGATGCGAGCACGCTGGCCATCCCGTTTTGCCGGAAGCAAACCTGCGGTTTGACGGGCGGCGAGCTGGAGCGGAGCCCGTCACCTCAGAGGCCGTGTCCCACGCCCGTCACGCAAATGCCCCGTGGCAAAACCACCCCGCCGACATCGTCGCCCCGTGCGCGAAATAGAGCCACAGGCGGCGCCCGCTTTCCGTCTCAACCGCCCAGTAGTCGCGCACACCGCTGCGCCAGTCGGGCTCGTCCAGCCACCATTCGGGCGCGATCCGCTCGGGGCCGGTGGCCCAGGCGCGCACGTGGTCCTGCCCGCGCCAGCGGAAGGTCTGCGGCAGGCGCGGCACCTCCGGCGCGGTGACGGGTTCGGGCCGCCACATCAGCAGCGGGCGCGGCCCGGCGGGCCGGGGCCAGGGGCCGGACGCGGGATCGGACCAAGCGGCGGCCAGAACGGTGTGGCCCTTTTCCGGGATGTGGCTGGAGGCCGGATGCCGGCGCGTGATCTGGTCCAGGCCGACCCGCGCCCCGAGGCGGCCGATCAGATCCTCCAGCGCCGCGCTTTGGTCCCGCTTCGTCCGGCCCCGGCGCGCGGCGTCCGCGTGACCCGCCACCGTTCGCTCGTGCAGGGGTTCGGTCAGCACCGCCTCCAGCCGCAGCATATCGATGCCGAAACCGGCGTCGATCTGGTCCAGCTTCAGCGTAATAAGCGGGCGGATGCGGTCGGGGATATCGGTGGGCCGGGCCAGGCCAACCTCGATCTGCTCCACCCCGTGGTCGCTGCGAAAGGCCTGCATCCGCAGCGTCCGCACGCCGCGCCCCTTGGCCTTCAGCCGCGCGCAGAGCTGCGGCAGAAGGCGGTCGACGCCCGCCATCACATCCTCTTCGAGGCCGATGGGGTCGGGCAGCGTCATGCGCACCGCGAAGTGATCGGGCGGCTTGGCCGGAGAGACGGGTTCGGGCGCGCTGCCCATCGCCTGATCGAGGCGCAGCACTAGTCCTTTGCCGAAGCGGCGGGCCAGCGCCGCGCGGGGCTGGCCCAGGACGTCACCGATCCGGCGCAGGCCCAAGCGCGCAAGCTCCGCCGCGGCGTCCGGTTCAAGCCGCAGCGCCGCGACGGGCAGAGGTGACAGCGCGCTGTAGGTCTGGCCCGGCGGCGCGATGGGGTGCCCGCCCGCCCGGGCTGTCACGGCGGGCGCGGTGCCGCCCTTGGTCCAGTGCCGCTTGCCCGCGCGGGAGCGGGTCGCGCGCGCCTCTTGCTGGATCGCGTCCCCGGAGCGGCTGTGCCCGCCGCC
>JBCDFL010000212.1:0-5491 GCA_039178165.1 Pseudomonadota bacterium
CTTTGGCGGGCTGCAGGAGCTGCGCGACCTGAACAAGCCGGTCATCGCGGCGGTCAATGGAATTGCCTGCGGTGGCGGGCTGGAGTTGGCGCTGAGCGCAGACATGATCCTGGCCGCCGATCACGCGACCTTTGCCCTGCCGGAAATCCGGTCGGGCACGGTGGCGGATGCGGCGTCGGTCAAGCTGCCCAAGCGCATCCCCTACCACATCGCGATGGAGCTGCTGCTGACCGGGCGCTGGTTCGACGCGGCAGAGGCGCACCGCTGGGGCATCTTGAATGAGGTGCTGCCCGCTGGCGATCTGATGGATCGGGCGTGGGGGCTGGCCCGGCTACTCGCCAGCGGCCCGCCGCTGGTCTACGCGGCGATCAAGGAGATCGTGCGCGACGCCGAGGACGCCAAGTTTCAGGACGCGATGAACCGGATCACCCAGCGGCAATTGCGGACCGTCGACACCCTCTATGCCTCCGAAGATCAGCTGGAAGGCGCGCGCGCCTTTGCGGAGAAGCGGGACCCGGTTTGGAAGGGGCGCTAGAAATTTTATGCCTCCGGCGGGAGTTGTCTTTGGCCAAGTGAAAAGGATCAGCGCGGGCGCAAGGTGACCAGCCTCGCGCGGTCTTTTGCATTTGGCCCCGCTCCGTTCGGCCCGTAGATCGGGACGTCCGCTAGGTGGATATCGACCGGGAGCGCGTCCATCTTGGCCGCAAAGCCGTGATCCTCGAAATGGGCAGCGTTGACCGACAGGACCGCCACGCCGCCGGGGGCGAGGAGGCGTAGCACCTCGTCCAGCGCTTCGGGGCCGACATGGCCGTGGGTGAAGGTGCCGGAGCTGACGATGCCATTGTAGCGGCCCGCCGGCCCGCCGAGGCCCGCCAGGATGTCGCCCGCAAAGAGGTCGCGATAGGTGCCCCGCGTGGCGGCCTGGTCCAGCATCTCGGGCGAGATGTCGGTTCCGTCGACCGGCCCCACCCCCAAGGCCGCCAGCGCTGCGCCGCACAGGCCCGTGCCCGCCCCGATGTCGAGGACCGGCCCCGTGCCGATGGCGGCGAAGGCTTCGGCCACGACGAGGTGCAGGATGTAGTCGTTGGCGGCGACGAAATCGCTGTCGTAGGTGCCCGCCCAGCGGGCGTAAAGCGCGCGGTTGTCGTCCGGCGTTTGCAGGGCGTAGGCCGCCGAAAGATTGGGCTTGTCCGTCATACGCTCACTCTGCCGGCCTTGCCCGCGGGATCAAGGGGCTTGCAGGCCTCGGTGCGCCGCGGCATGTCGAGGGGCATGACACGGACATTACTCTCGCTCGGCCACGGTTTTTCCTCTGTCGCGCTTGCCGCCCGCCTCGTCCCGCAGGGCTGGCGCGTCATCGGCACGACCCGCTCCGCGGAGAAGATGGATGCCATCCGCGGGACCGGGGTGGAGCCTGTCCTTTGGCCAGGCACGGATCTGGAGCCGCTGCTCGATGCCGCGGATCACCTCCTCGTCTCCGCCGCGCCCGGTGAGGGGGGCGATCCTTTCCTCGCTGCCGCGGGGGCGGAGATTGCGGCGGCCCGCTTCGACTGGGTCGGCTACCTGTCGACCGTCGGGGTCTACGGCGATCACGCGGGCGGCTGGGTGGACGAAGACACGCCGACCACACCGTCGACGGCGCGAGGACAGGCGCGGGTCGACGCGGAAGCCGCCTGGTGCGCGCTTGGCCTACCGGTGCATGTCTTCCGCCTGGCGGGGATCTACGGGCCAGGCCGCGGGCCCTTTGCCAAGGTGCGTGCGGGCACAGCGCGGCGGATCGTGAAGCCGGGCCAGGTCTTCAGCCGCATCCATGTCGACGACATCGCCGCCGTGCTCGAGGCCTCCATCAACGCGCCTGCGCCGGGCACCATCTACAATGTCTGCGATAACGAGGCGGCGCCGCCCCAGGACGTGATCGCCTACGCGGCGGAGCTGCTGGGTGTGCCAGTCCCGCCCGCCATCCCTATTGAAGAGGCCGAAATGACGCCGATGGCGCGCTCTTTCTATGCGGAAAGCAAGCGGGTGCGGAACGATCGCATCACCGAAACGTTAGGGGTGCAATTGCGCCACCCAACCTATCGGGAGGGGCTGCGCGCGCTTCTGGACAGTGAATGAGACATGGCTTCCCGCAAAACGCTCGGGCGATTGCTTGATCATATAGAGACGGCCGCAGCGGGTGAGACGACGACCGTTTCCGATGTCATGGACGAGCTCGGGCATCGGTCGATCACGCCGGTGATGTTGGCGCTGTCCTTGCTGCTCGTCTCTCCGCTGTCGGGGATTCCCGGGGTGCCCACGGTGTTCGGCATCATTCTGATCATTTTGGCCTACCAGGCGCTCTTTGGACGGGACCGGCTGTGGCTGCCGCGGCGGCTGCGCGACCGGGCAGTGTCGTCGGAGCGTCTGTGCCGCGCGATTGGCTGGGTCCGCAAGCCGGCGCGGTTGATCGATAGGGTGTCGCGGCCGCGACTGCTGGTGCTGACGGTGGGGCCGTTTCGCAGCTTTACCTTCGTGGTCTGTGCGGCGACGGCGGTGATCTTTCCGCCGCTGGAGTTGTTGCCGATGGTCACGTCCTTCGGCGCGGGGGCGATTGCGCTGATGGCCTTTGGCCTTCTGGCGCGGGACGGGCTGTTCATCTTGGCGGGCTATGTGGTGTCCGGCTCGATCTACAGCATCGCTTTGATGGCTGGCACGGCGGCGGCGCAGGCGCTTTAGGCCTGCGCGGCGCCGAGGCGCGCGACGCCCAGCGTGTCCAGCACCTTGGCCTCGATATCTTCGGCGTTCAGCTTGGCGACGGCATACATGTCGCGCGGGCTGGCCTGATCGATGAACGTGTCGGGCAGCACCATGGAGCGGTATTTGAGGCCCTGATCGAACGCGCCTTCCTCGGCCAGCAGGTGCGCAACGTGGCTGCCAAAGCCGCCCACCGCGCCTTCCTCGATGGTGATGAGCGCTTCGTGCGTCGCCGTCAGCTCCAGGATCAGATCGCGGTCCAGCGGTTTGGCAAAGCGCGCGTCGGCGAGGGTGGGGGTGATGCCCTTGGCCTCCAGCGCCTCGCAGGCTGCCTCCGTCTCGCTCAGGCGCGTGCCGAAGGACAGGAGCGCGACGCCCTTGCCGTGCCGCACAATGCGGCCCTTGCCGATTTCCAGCGGTTCCGGGCTGTCCGGCAGGTCCACGCCGGTGCCTTCGCCGCGGGGGAAGCGGAAGGCGATGGGACCACTGTCGTGCTGGGCTGCGGTGATGACCATGCGCGCCAGCTCCGCCTCGTCCGCGGCGGCCATTACGGTGAAGCCGGGTAGGTTGGCGAGGTAGGCGACGTCGAAGGCGCCCGCATGGGTCGCGCCGTCCGCACCCACAAGTCCCGCGCGGTCGATGGCGAAGCGGACGGGCAGGCGCTGGATCGCGACGTCGTGGACCACCTGGTCGTAGCCGCGTTGCAGGAAGGTCGAGTAAATGGCGCAGAACGGCCGCATCCCCGCCGCCGCCAGGCCCGCGCTGAAGGTGACGCCGTGCTGTTCGGCGATGCCCACGTCGAAGCAGCGGCTGGGGTAGCGTTCGGCAAAGAGGTTCAAGCCCGTGCCATCCGGCATGGCGGCGGTGATCGCGCAGATCCGGTCGTCCGTCGCGGCGGCCCGCATCAAGTATTCGGCGAAGACCTTGGTATAGCTCGGCGCGTTGCTGGGCGCCTTCTTCTGCGCGCCGGTGACAACGTCGAATTTGGCGGTGGCATGCCCCTTGTCGCGGGCGGATTCTGCGGGCGCGTAGCCTTTGCCCTTTTTCGTCAGCACGTGGATCAGTATCGGGCCATCGGCGCGGGCTTTGACGGTGCGCAGGACTGGCAGAAGCTGGTTCAGGTCGTGCCCGTCGATGGGGCCGAGGTAGCTAAAGCCCAGCTGCTCGAAGAGGGTGCCGCCCACGGCCATGCCCTTCAGCATGTCCTTGGCGCGCTTGGCGCCCTCGCGGAAGGGTTCGGGCAGGAAACTGACGGCGCCTTTGGCTGCGGCCTTGAGGTCCTGGAACGGCTCTTCGGCGTAGAGGCGGCTGAGATACGCACTCATCGCGCCGACGGGGGGCGCGATCGACATCTCGTTGTCGTTGAGGATGACGATGAGGCGCTTTTTGAGGTGCCCAGCGTTGTTCATCGCCTCGTAGGCCATGCCCGCGCTCATCGACCCGTCGCCGATCACGGCGATGGCGTCACCGAGGCCTTCGGTGATATACCCGCCCAAATCGCGCCCGACGGCAAAGCCCAGGGCCGCGCTGATCGACGTGCTGGAATGCGCCGCGCCGAACGGATCGTAGGGCGACTCGCTGCGCTTCGTGAATCCGCTCAGGCCGTCCTTTTGGCGCAGGGTGCGGATGCGACCCCGCCGCTCGGTCAGGATTTTGTGCGGATAGCATTGGTGGCCCACGTCCCAGACGATTTTGTCCTTCGGCGTGTCGAACACCGCGTGCAGCGCAACCGTCAACTCTACCACACCGAGGCTCGCGCCCAGATGGCCGCCGGTTTCGGATACCGCGCTGACCGTCTCTGCCCGGACCTCGTGCGCCAGTTGGATCAGCTGGCGGTCGGACAGCGTCTTCATGTCCGCGGGGCGGGCGATCTGGTCCAGAAGCGGTGTTTTGGGGCGGTTGGTCATGGGCGGATCCTTAGAACCCTTTAGTGAGAGCGGGTGACGACGAAGCGCGCGAGCGCGCGTATGGTGTCCGCCTCCGCTCCGTATTCATCTAGAGCGGCCATTGCGCTTTGCACCAGGGTGTCCGCGCGGCGCTTTGCCTCGTCAAGGCCCAGCAGGCTTACAAATGTGGCTTTGCCTGCGCCCGCATCCTTGCCTGTGGCTTTGCCGACCGTCGCCGCGTCGCCGGTCACGTCCAGGATGTCATCGGCGATCTGAAAGGCGAGGCCCAGATCGGTCGCGTATCGCTCTAGCGGCGTGATGTCCGCGTCGGCCATCAGCGGCCCCGCGATGCCGGCCCATTGGATCAGGGCGCCGGTCTTGCCCGCCTGCAAATGCTCGATCTGGTCAAGCGTCAGGGGCGTGCCCGCGCTTTCCGCCGCGATGTCGAGCGCTTGGCCCAGCACCATGCCCCGCGCGCCCGAGGCCAGTGCCAGATGGTGAGCGAGCTGGCCGCCCCGGGGCACCGCCGCATCGGTCACCAGCTCGAACGCCAGTGCCTGCAAGGCATCACCCGCCAGAACGGCGGTCGCCTCGTCCCATCTGATATGCACCGTCGGCTCGCCCCGGCGCATATCGTCGTCATCCATGCAGGGCATGTCGTCGTGCACAAGGCTGTAGGCATGCAGCGCCTCGATCCCCGTCGCGGCCCATGTCGCCGCCTCCGCCGCGATGCCGTGCAGGCGCGCGCCTTCGAGCACCAGAAAACCGCGCAGCCGTTTGCCGCCGCGCGTTGCGTGTGCCATGGCCTGCACGACCGGCACATCGTCCAAGTCGCCGAGCACCTGGTCAAAGCGCGCCTGGATCAGCGCGCC
>JBCDFL010000213.1:0-5445 GCA_039178165.1 Pseudomonadota bacterium
AGCTAAAAAGCGAAGCCTTATGAAATCATCGAGAAGCCGCTCCCGGTCCAAGAGCAATCGCAACCGCAACCAAGGCGGCGGCAACGTCGTCAACCGCGTGTTCGACAGCTCTGGTCCCGAAGGCAAGGTGCGCGGCACGCCGCAGCAGATCATCGACAAGTACAACCAGCTCGCGCGTGATGCGCAGCTGTCCGGCGACCGGGTCGCCACCGAGAATTTCCAACAACATGCTGAGCACTACCTGCGGATGCTGTCGGAGGCCCAGCGCGAGCAGGAGGCCCGCCGCGAAGAGCAGGAGCGCCAGAACCGCGAACGCCAAGCCGAACGCGACCGGGAGCGGGCCGAACGGCAGGAGCGGGAGGCCAACGCGCCGCAGCCCGATCCTGGCAGCAGCGACCAGCCCGACGTGATCGACGCGGGCGGCGATGACAGCGGCCTGGTGGAGACACCCGAAAGCCAGCCCAAGCCGCGCCGCCGGACCCGCAAACCCAAAGCGCCCAAGGACGATGCGCCCGAGGCGAATTCCGGCGACGACGCGGCCCCCGAAGCGGCGGAGTGAGCCTGCCGCCGGGCCTTGCGCCCTTTGCGCCGTCGAGCCAGGCCGAGCGCGCGCACTGGGACCGCCTGACCGCGCTGGCGGCCGCAGGGCCCGATGCCTTTTCGCGCAGCACCGCCCTGGGCGGCCATATCACCGCCTCCGCCCTCGTCCTGTCGCCCGATGGGCGCGACGCGCTGCTGACCCATCACCGCAAGCTGGACATGTGGCTGCAACTCGGCGGGCATTGCGACGGGATCATGGACACTGCCTTCGTCGCGCTGAAAGAGGCGTATGAGGAAAGCGGCCTGCCGCGGATTGTGCCGCTGTCGGGGGACATATTCGATATCGACATTCTGCCCGTGCCGGCCTTCGGGGCCGAGCCCGCGCATCTGCACTACGACGTGCGCTACCTGATGCAGGCGGATGCAACGGCGTTCACCGTCTCGCCCGAAAGTCACGATTTGGCCTGGGTGCCCCTGACCGCGTTCGAAGATGTCACGCGCGAGGCTACGATGCTGCGGATGCGGGACAAGGCGCTGGCGCGCTAACGGCCCGTCACCCCTCCAGGGACCGCGCCAGGGCACAAAAGCCCTCAAGCGGCACCTGTTCGGCCCGCTCTGTCGGGGCGAGGCCGGCGGCACGCAAATGGTCTTCGATATTCGGCGACAGGCCCTTGAGCGCCGCGCGTAGCATTTTACGGCGTTGACCGAAGGCCGCCGCGACGACCCGGCTCAGCACCGCTGTATCGGCCGGATAGCGCGGCGCGGGCAGGGCGGTTAGGTGCACCACGGCGGAGGAGACTTTGGGCGGCGGCGTGAACGCCTCGGGTGGCAGGGACATGACGATCCGCGCCTCGCAGCGCCACTGCGCCAGTACGGCGAGCCGGCCGTAGGCCTTCGATCCGGGCTCCGCCACGATCCTCTGCGCGACCTCGCGCTGGAACATCAGCGTGAGGCTGTCCCAGACCGGCGGCCAGGTGGGCGGGGTGAGCCAACGGACCAGCAATTCGGTGCCGACGTTGTAGGGCAGGTTGGCCACGACGCGGATGGGCGGCGTCAGATGCGCCAGCGGGTCGAGGGCCAGCGCGTCCCCTTCAAGCACCTCGAGCCGTCCGGGATAGCGCGCGCCGACCTCCGCCAGGGCGGGCAGGCAGCGGGGGTCTTTCTCCACCGCCAGAACCCGGCGGGCGCCTTCGGCCAGCAGCCCGCGGGTCAGCCCGCCGGGGCCGGGGCCGACCTCCAGCACGTCCGCGCCGCTAAGGTCGCCGGCCTGTCGCGCGATCTTCGCCGTCAGGTTCAGGTCTAGGAGGAAGTTCTGCCCCAGTGCCTTGCGCGCGCTCAGACCGTGCGTGGCGATCACGTCGCGCAGGGGCGGCAGGTCGTCGATCGTGCTCAT
This sequence comes from Pseudomonadota bacterium, assembly GCA_039178165.1. Classification (GTDB taxonomy): domain Bacteria; phylum Pseudomonadota; class Alphaproteobacteria; order Rhodobacterales; family Rhodobacteraceae; genus JBCBCP01. The sequence goes on from JBCDFL010000213.1 coordinate 1,934, forward strand.
GTGTTCTTTGGGTCCAAAAAATCCCGGGGGAGCGCCCGCAGGGCGCGGGGGCTGGCCCCCAGCGATGCCTGCATCACGCGCGGGCCCCCGCCATCCGATGCGCCAACTTCACCGCCTCAATCATGGAGGACGGATTGGCGATTCCGCGCCCCGCGATGTCGAAGGCCGTGCCGTGATCGGGCGAGGTGCGCACCATGGGCAGGCCGAGCGTCACGTTCACGCCCCGGTCGAAGTCTAGGGTCTTGATCGGGATCAGCGCCTGATCGTGGTACATGCAGAGCGCCGCGTCGTAATGCGCGCGCGCCGCGGCGTGGAACATCGTGTCGGCGGGCAAGGGGCCGCGGATGTTGACGCCGTCCGCCGCCATCTCCGCCACAACGTGCCCGATGAAGTCGATCTCCTCCCGCCCCATCGCGCCGCCTTCGCCGGCATGGGGGTTCAGGCCCGCTACGGCCAGGCGCGGCGCCTTAAGGCCGAAGCGGGCGCGCAGGCCTTCGGCGGTGATGCGGATCGTGTCGCGCAGCAGCGTGGGCGTCAGCGCGCGCGGCACGTCCGCCAGGGCCACGTGGATCGTCACCGGCACGACCCGCAGCGCATCTGAGGCCAGCATCATCACTGCCCGCTCCGCCCCCGTCAGCGCCTCCAGATATTCGGTGTGGCCGGGATAGGCGAAGCCGGCGCCGTCCTTAAGCGCTTTCTTGTGGATGGGCGCCGTGCAGAGGGCGGAGGCCGCGCCGCCGCACACCAGCTCCACCCCCCGGGCGATGACGTCGATGACGGCTTGGGCATTTTCGGGGCTGGGCACGCCGGGTGTCCCGGCGCTGGGGAAGGGGTGCACCAAGACCGGAAGGCCATCGGCGCCGGCCGCCTCCGCGAGGCTCTCGATCTGCGTGATGGGCGTGCCCGCGGGCAAGTGGCGGGGATCGCCCAGCCAGGCCATCGGGACCTGACCGCGCAAAGCGGCCCAGGCGGCTGCGGCGATTTCGGGTCCGATCCCCGCAGGCTCGCCGCAGGTGATCAGGACCGTCATTCGAAGATTTGGATCCGGCTGTCGGCGCGCAGCTGCTCGACCAGCGTGTCGGAATAGCCTTGCAAGCGCTCCTGACGCAGCTGGCGGGCGATGTCCTCGCGGCCCACATCCTCATTGATGGCGGCGGTGCGCCCGCACAGCATCAGGAAGACCAGCGTCTGCCCGTTCGCGCGGGTGAGCGCGGTGGACACTTCGCCCTCGTCCAGCTTGGCCAGTTCGATGGCGATGTCCTGCGGAATTTCGGAGGGCGGCAGGGCGCCGCGGTCCAGTACGCTGTCGGGCTGGCCTTTGGCAACGCCGTAAAGGTCGTCACAGATGTCGACCCGCGCCTTGATCCGCTCCGCCATCGCCAGCGCTTCGGGCGTGCGCCCGCCGTTGATGTAATAGGCGGCGTATTCCACCGCGGCGAATTCCGGTGTCGGGGCGGAGGTTTCTTCGATCCCGCGCAGCTGGAAGAGCGCGATGGCGTTGGGCAGATTGAAGGGCGGCGTGACCTCGCCCGGGGCAAGGCCCAGGAGGACACCGCGCACCGCGGGCGGCAATTGCGAGGCCGGCAGCCAGTTCAGCCGCCCGCCTCGGGAGCGCGATGGCGTGGCCGAAAAGCGCCGCGCGAAGGAGGAAAACTCCGCCTCCGTCGTCACCTGGCTGATCTGTTCGGCGCGGGCCTGCACCGCGGCCAGCTGGTTCGGCGGCGCCGGCATGATGATCTCGGAAATGAGCACCCGGATGCCGCCCGCGCTGCCGGTCTGGGCCAGGGCGCGGTCGATCTCGTCCTCGGTGATCTGGACCCGGCCGCCGTAGCGGGCGCGCACGTAGTCGCGCCACGCGATGTTGGCGGCGACGAAATCGCGGAACGTCTCCCGCCCCACGCCGGAGCGTTCGAGCGCGGTCACAAATTCCTCCAGCGGCAGGTCGGCGCGGCCGGCAAATTCGGTCAGCGCCTCTTGCAGGCCCTCTTCGGTCACGTTCAGCCCGGCGCGCGCGGTCTCCCGTAGGCGGATGCGGTCGTTGATTAGCGCGTCCAGCGCGTCGCGGCGGTTGGCGCCCGGCGCATTCAGGATCTGCAGGAAGCGGATGCGCTGCTGCAGTTCGTATTCCGTCACGACCATCTCGTCGATGGTGGCGACGGGGGCAAAGAGGTTTTGCGCCAAAGCGGCGCCCGGCAGGGCCAGAACGAGGGCGGCGATCAAGGCGCGGAGGAGGGTCATTTGCATGCTCGTGCGTAACTTTCTGTTCCGTTCTGGGCGGAGAAGCCCCGCAGGCTCACTCTAAAGCCCACATTCGTCGAAGGCTCAACACTTGTCGACGAGGTAAAGCGGCGGTTCACCGTCAGCGCCGCGGTGACGCATTCGTTGTCGTAGGTCACGCCGATCCCGGCAAATGCGGCGCGGTCGTCCTCCAGATCGTAGCGGACGTTGGAGGTCAGCGCCCAGTGGCGGTCGAGGTTGTAGGCGCCGTCGAAGGTCAGCTCGGACACCGGGTCGGGGCGGTCTTCGGCCGGATCGTCCACCAGCCATAGATAGGTGCCGGCCACGCGCGCGCGGCTGTTCGACCAGGCGCCGCGCAGCTCGGCCTTGGATGCCTCCAAATTGCCGCCAAAGAGCGCGCGGCCGGAGAAGGACAACCCGTTCCCGATACGGATTTGCCCCGCAACCAGCACGTCGGAGGACGCGCCGGCGAGGCCCGAGGTCTTGGAATAGCCTGCCGCGGCATCCTCGCGCACCACTTGGCCGAGGGTCAGGCGCGCCTCCCACCCCGCATTGGAAAAGCGGGACCAGTTGAGGCCGATGGCGGCGGAGCGGCCCCGCTCGCGGGCGTCGGGCTGCGGAAAGCGCGACAGGGCCAGCAGGTTGCCCTCGTCGAACTCGACGCGGGTGGATTCATCATTCGGCACGTTGAGCGGATCGCCGCCCACATAGGCGAGTTGCACGATCGGCTCGAGCAGTTGCGTGGCCCGCGCCCCGCGCCGGACCAGCGGGTAGCGGAAGGTGATGGCGCCCTGGGGCGTGATGCCGGAGGCGGTGTTTGGAAAGCCCGCGTCCTGATCGACCTGGAAGGCGTCGAATTCGGCGCCCAGCGTGGTCTGCATCTGCGTGCCGCCGCGGAAGGTCCATGTGCGCATCCACATCAGACCCGCATTGATCCGCGCGACGTCCCGCCCGTCCGCGTCGGTATCGGGATCCGGCCCATCGATGTCGAGATCAGAGGTCCGCACATGGGAATGCGCTGCCGCCGTCAGCCGCAGCTCACCGCCCAAGGCGCGGGGGTGAAAGCGCCGTTCGTAGACCGCGTCCAGCACGTTCGTCGGCAGCGTCGCGTTATCCTCGCCGTCGCGCAGGGTGCGGAAGTTGACGAAGCTGAACTGGCGCAGCTCGTCCCGCTTGGCGCGCGTCAGGACGATGGCGCTGTCCAGCCGGTCCTTGCCCGAATAGCCGTATTCGGTGAGGTAGGCATCGTCCGACGTCGTCTCCACGTCGAATTG
>JBCDFL010000214.1:0-5445 GCA_039178165.1 Pseudomonadota bacterium
CCCGATTGCTTCACCCCGCCAAAGGGCGCGACCTCGGTCGAGATGATGCCGGTATTCACCCCGACGATCCCATATTCCAAAGCCTCGGCCACCTTGTAGACGCGGCTCAGATCGTTGGCGTAAAAATACGACGCCAACCCGAAAATCGTGTCGTTCGCCATGGCGATCACGTCGTCCTCGTCCTCGAACTTGAAGAGGGGGGCGAGGGGGCCGAACGTCTCCTCCTGCGCGACCTTCATGTCCTGCGTCACGCCCGTGACGATGGTCGGGGCAAAGAAGTTGCCGTCCATATCGTCCCGCGCATCGCCCAGGATCACCGTGCCGCCCTTGGCCTTGGCGTCCTCGATATGCTCGACCACCTTTTCCGACGCGTCCGCATTGATCAGCGGGCCAAGCTCTACGCCCGCCTCGAACCCGTCACCGACCTTCATCGCGCCGACCCGCTTGGCCAATTTTTCGGCAAAGGTGTCGTAGACCCCGGCCTGCACGTAGATGCGGTTGGCGCAGACGCAGGTCTGGCCGTTGTTGCGGAACTTGCACAGGATCGCGCCTTCGACCGCGGCGTCGAGATCGGCGTCGTCGAAGACGATGAAGGGCGCGTTGCCGCCCAGCTCCATGGAGCATTTCATCACCTGATCCGCCGCTTGCGCCAGCAGGATGCGCCCCACCTCGGTGCTCCCGGTGAAGGTCAGCTTGCGCACCTTCGGGTTCTCGCAAAACTCCTTGCCCACCTCCGACGACGACGAAGACGTCACCACGTTGAACACCCCCGCCGGGATGCCCGCGCGCTCGGCCAGCACGCCCATGACGATGGCGCTCAGCGGCGTTTCCTTGGCGGGCCGCGCAACGAAGGCGCAGCCGGCGGCCAGCGCGGGGCCCGCCTTGCGGGTGATCATAGCGTTGGGGAAGTTCCACGGCGTGATGGAGGCGGCGACGCCGATGGGCTGCTTCATCACCATGATCCGCTTGTCGCGCTGGTGGCCCGGGATCGTCTCCCCGTAGATGCGCTTGGCCTCTTCGCCGAAGAACTCGATGAACCCCGCGCCGTAGGCGATCTCTCCCTTCGCCTCGGCCAGCGGTTTGCCCTGTTCGGCGGTCAGAATGCGGCCCAGATCGTCTTGATGCTGCATCATCAGATCGAACCACTTGCGCAGGACGGCGGCGCGCTCCTTACCGGTCCAGGCGGCCCAGTCCTTCTGCGCCGCGTCCGCCGCCGCAATGGCCTCAGCTACCTGGTCCCGGCTCAGATCGGCGACTTCGGCGATCACGTCGCCGCGCGCTGGGTTCGTCACCTCGAACGTCCCGTCCGTCCCGTCCACCCAGGCGCCGTTCACATAGGCCCGCGTCTCCAGCAGGGTGGGATCGTCGAGCATGGATTTCAGGTCTGTCGTGGCGTCCAGCATCGGGGCCTCCTAGAGTTGCGTGACCGGCAGGCTAGAACCTGCGCACGAATTGTCCAGTTCGGAAGGTCCGCGATGAACGATGCCGACGACGCCTACGCCAACGCCCCCTACATCCCGGGCGGCGCGGATTATCCGGCCCGTTGGACCGAAGCCGCCGCATCCTTCCGCGCCCGCGTCCCGGGGGAGGTCTATAGCTACGGCCCCAGCCCCCGCCAGCATTATGAGCTTTACGAGGCACCGCAGGCGCGCGGGACGCTGATCTTCGTGCACGGCGGGTATTGGCGGATGACGGACCAGTCGGTCTGGTCGCACCTGGCCGACGGGGTTTTGGCGCGCGGCTGGTCCTGCGCGCTGCCCGGCTACGACCTGTGCCCCCAGGTGCGCATTGCCGGGATCACCCAGCAGATCGCGCAGGCGATCCCCGCCATCGCCGGGCGCGTGGACGGTCCGCTCATCCTGGCGGGGCATTCCGCGGGCGGGCAATTGGTCGCCCGCATGTGCGCGCCGGGGATGCTGCCGGCAGATGTGATGGCGCGGGTGAAAGCGGTCGTCCCGATCTCCCCCCTCGCGGATCTGGAGCCGCTTCTGGCGACCTCGATGAACGCCGATTTCGCGCTCGACGCGGGGCTGGCGCGCGCGGAAAGCCCGGTCCACCAGCCGGCGCCGGACGTGCCCGTGCGCATCTGGGTCGGCGAAGAGGAACGGCCCGCCTTCCTCGATCAAGCGCGCTGGCTGGGTTCGGCCTGGGGCTGCCCCGTCGACATCCGCGCCGGGCATCACCACTATTCAATCATCGACGATTTGCCAGACGTTCTGCCCACGGCGTGATTGACTCGCTCGCGTTAGAGGTGTCAGCCCATCCTGGAAATGCAGCTTAAGGTTGATCACAGTGCGTCCGATTCGCCTGAGCTGGGCGAAGACGGACAGCAAGCGGCGGCTGCGCCGCCCCACCCGCGTGAGGCCGAACGCTTGGCTGCGCTCCGCCGCTTCGGCGTGTTGGACACCCCACCGGAGCCTCTATTCGACGGCATCACTTCCTACCTCGCGCGGGTGTGCGAGACCCCGATCGCCGCGGTGAATCTGATCGACGCCGAACGCCAATTCTTCAAATCCCAGATCGGCCTCAACACGGCCGAAACGCCGCTGGGCACCTCGCTCTGCGCGTTCGCCATCCTCGAGGAGCGGCTGCTCGAGGTGCCGGACACCACCCGCGACCCGCGCTTCCGCGCCAACCCGCAATGCACGGGCGATGGCGCTCTGCGCTTTTACGCCGGGGCGCCGCTGATGACGCCGTCGGGTCTGCCCATCGGCGCACTTTGCGTGATCGACGTCGTGCCGCGCACGTTGACGCCGCTCCAACGCGGCGCGCTGGAGATGCTGGCGATGCAGGTCATGGCGCAGCTTGAGATGCGGCGCGCCTTGCACCAGCAGCAGGTCCTCGCGCGCGAGGCCAACCACCGGATCAAGAACGCGCTGCAGAACCTGTCGGCCATGGCCCGGATGGACAGCCGCGCCGCGTTCGAGCCCGAAACCCGCCTGGCGCTGCAGCAGGTGGAGGCGCGCATCGGCGCGATGGGCGGCTTGCACGCCCTGCTTCAGGATACGGGCACCGCAGGCGTGGTCGATCTGGGCGCCTATCTGGACCGCGTCGCCCTGCAACTGGCCGCGCAGGCCGCCCCCGGCATCCAGGTGGAGGCGCGGGTCAGCGCGCTCAGCACTTCGGCCAGCAAGGCAGCGTCCCTCGGGATCATCCTGGCCGAATGGGTCACCAACGCCTTTAAGCACGCCTTCCCCGCCGGACGCGCCGGCATCGTCGAAATCAGTCTGATCGACACCGGCGCCGGCACCGCGCAATTGCAGGTGGCCGATGACGGCATCGGCATCGCCGGCCCGCCCCCGCCCCCTGGCACCGGCAGCCAGATCATCGAGGCCGCGATGCACAATATCGACGGCACCGCCACCGCGGATGTTGACCGGTCCGGCCTGCGCCAAAGGCTGATTTTCGTCCCCTGATCCTTCCCCGAGCGGGTCCTTTTTGCCACGCTGGCCCCTAAGACGCGCGGCTGGGTGATGTAAATCGCCGTCACATTACCTAGATCGGTGTCAAGCAATTGAACGAAGGGGGTTTTCCATGTCGGATTTCAACACGCAAATTCAGGAATCGCAGGCGCAGGTGTCCGCCGCGCAGTCGAAGATCGCCGAACTCACCAGCCGGATCGAGGCCGCGCGGAGCAAGATCGCCTCGGGCGACGACGCCAGCATCGACATCGAAAACGCCACGCTCGAGGATGTGCACGCCCATACGGACGTGATGAACGCCAACATCGCCGAGCTGATCATGGGCCTCGACGATGTGACGGCGGCCTTTTCCAAGGACTTCGATGAAATGCGGTCCAAGACGGGCTGGGAGAGCTTTGTCGGCATCTTCTCCTCCGCCAAGTCGGACGCCATGCGCCAGGAGCGGGTGCGCACCGCCTCTATCGACGACAAGCTGCAGGATCTGATCGCCAAATCGGACGTGATCGTGAAGCTGCTGCAAGGTCAGCTTGCCATGCTCGAAGAGCAGAAGACCAAGGTCGAGGGCAACCTGACCACCACGCTGGACGAGAGGGAGGCGACGGTCCAGACGCTCAGCGACCTGCAGGCGCAGATCAAAGCGATGGACCCGGCGATCATCACGCTGGAGAACAAGATCGCGTCCGAAACCGACGCCGCCGCGCGCACCAAGCTGGAAAGTGAGCTGGCAGAGACGAACGCCCGCTACAACGCGATGGTCCAGGACGAACAGGTGCAGCTGGCCAAATCGCAGACGCTGGAGCGCTATATCGAAAAGGGCAAAAGCTGGATCGATTCGCTGCAGAACCAGGCGGCGACGCAGATGGTACTGATCAACAAGCTGCAGACAGACACCAAACAGCGCGTGGTCCTCTACGACGCGCTGACCAAGTCGCTGAAGACCGCCCAGCAGCAAGAGGTCGCGCACCGCATCAACGAGATCGGCGTGCAGACCGACCAGGAGGCGCAGCAAGCTATGGCCGGCATCGGCGCCGCGACCAACGCCCGGATGGCCGACATGCTGGAAGCGCACGAGGGCCAGATGGTCTTCGCCCGCGACGTGCTGGAGGCGAAGGCCAAGGCCGACGAACGCTTCGCCCGCCGCTTCGAAGAGATCGTGAAGAAGCACGACAGCAGCGCGTACGGGGCTTGAACGCCTGTAAGCGCGCCGCTTACATTGTAGTGCAGCAGGGAGGCACCCTATGGCATCGGTATCCTTCACAATGCGCGTGGACGAAGCGCTGAAATCGGCGCTCGAGACCGAAGCGCAGCGGGCCAATGTGTCCGCGTCCCAACTGGCCGTTCAGGCGATCCAAGCGCATCTGGATGCACAAGCTGCCGAGCGGCATGCGATCGACGCGGCATTGGAGGCCGCCGACGCAGGCAAGCTCATCTCTCAGGATGACATGATGGCCTGGATCGCAAGCTGGGATACGGATGATGAACGCCCAATTCCGCGGGCGGAATGAGGATCGTCTTTGTCGAGACGGCGGCGGATGATCTGATGTGGTTCCGCCAATATTACCGCGCGGTTTTCCCGCAGGGGGCGGAGAATGCGAAGATGCGGATCACCAACCTTCTGACCTTGCTGGAGGCGAACCCACACATGGGTCAAGCGGTGCCCGAGCGGCCGAACGTGCGCAAGCTGCCCATCTCAAAAACGCCCTTTGCCTTGGTGTACCGGACAAATGCCCATCAGATCGAGGTGCTGCGCGTGCTCGATACGCGCAGACGTCCCGGGATTTAGCCACATGACCAGGGTGGTTCCCGCGATATGACCTCAATGCCGCCGACCGGCCTTACCGACACCCACGCGTCCCGCCGGTATTTCCAGAAGTTCGTGGCGATCACCGCCCATCTGGGCCGCGTCGCCGGCGTGATGGAGGCGGACGGGACGCTCGCGCGGGACGAAACGAAGGTGCTGACCCGCTACATCGCGCGGCTGACCTTCGCGTTCCGGGCGCTGAGCCTCAAATACCTCTTGGTA
>JBCDFL010000215.1:0-5440 GCA_039178165.1 Pseudomonadota bacterium
TGGCGCGTGTGATGCAGCCGGGGGCTGCGCTGCGAGTGGCGACCGACATTCCCGACTACGTGCGTCAAACGATGATCCAAGTGCCGCGCCACGGCTTCACCTGGACGGCGGAGCGCGCGGCGGACTGGGAGCAGCCCTGGGACGACTGGCTCAGCACCCGGTACGAGCAGAAGGCCCTGCGCGAAGGACGCACGCCGCATTACATGACCTTCCTGCGCCAGCCTATGGACCACGCCGCCCCCGCAGGCTAGGCCATGCCGAAAAGCGGAGGCTTCATGTCCCATCACGGCGATCCCATCCCAATGACGGCCTTTCCAGGTCACGCGCTGACCGGCACGGCGGAGGTGCCGGGGGATAAATCGATCTCGCACCGCGCGCTGATCCTCGGCGCACTCAGCGTGGGGGAGACGACGATCACCGGCCTTCTGGAAGGCCAGGACGTGCTGGACACGGCGAAGGCCATGCGCGCCTTCGGGGCGGAGGTCACGCAGCACGGGGCCGGGTCCTGGTCGGTGCACGGGGTTGGCGTCGGCGGCTTCGCCGAGCCGGACGGCGTCATCGATTGCGGCAATTCTGGCACCGGTGTGCGGTTGATCATGGGGGCGATGGCGACCTCGCCCATCACCGCGACCTTTACCGGGGATGCCTCCCTCAACGGACGGCCCATGGCGCGGGTGACGGATCCGCTGGCGCTCTTCGGCACGCAGGCCGTGGGCCGCGCGGGTGGGCGCCTGCCCATGACGCTGGTGGGCGCCGCGGACCCGATCCCCGTGCGCTACACGGTCCCGGTGCCCTCGGCGCAGGTCAAATCGGCGGTGCTGCTGGCGGGCTTGAACGCGCCGGGCCAGACTGTGGTGATAGAGTGGGAGGCGACGCGGGATCATACAGAGCGGATGCTGGCGGGCTTCGGCGCGACGATCATCACCGAAGACACCGACGAAGGACACGTCATCACCCTCACCGGCCAGCCGGAGCTGGTGCCGCAGCATATCGACGTGCCGCGCGATCCGTCCTCCGCCGCCTTCCCCGTTTGCGCGGCGCTGATCACGCCCGGCTCGGACGTGCTGGTGCCGGGCATCGGGCTGAACCCGACGCGGGCCGGGCTGTATACCACTCTGCGCGACATGGGCGCCGATCTGACCTTCGAGAATGAGCGGACGGAAGGCGGCGAGCCGGTCGCCGACCTGCGCGCGCGCTATTCCCCGGACATGCGCGGCATCGAAGTGCCGGCGGAGCGTGCGGCGTCGATGATCGACGAATACCCGATCCTGTCCGTCGTGGCCGCCAATGCGACCGGGGACACGCACATGCCGGGCGTGAAGGAGTTGCGCGTCAAGGAATCCGACCGCATCGCCGCGATGAAAGACGCACTGATGGCCAATGGTGTAGCAGTGACCGATGGGCCGGATTGGTGGACCGTCACGGGGCAGGGACCGGGCGGCGTGCCGGGCGGGGCCACCTGCGCCAGCCACCTCGACCACCGCATCGCCATGTCCTGCCTGATCCTTGGCTTCGCCGCGCAGGCCCCGGTCAGCGTCGACGATGGTGGCCCGATCGCCACGTCTTTCCCGATCTTTGAGCCGCTGATGGGCGCGCTGGGCGCCCGGATCACCCGATGACGGGGCCCTTCACGGTCGCGCTGGACGGGCCGGCGGCGTCGGGTAAGGGCACCATCGCCAAGGCCATCGCGGCCGAATTCGGCCTGGCGCACTTGGATACGGGCCTCCTCTATCGTGCCGTGGGCGCCCAAACCTTGCGCGGCGTGGCCGCCGTTGCGGCGGCGGAGGCGTTGTCGGCCGAGGCTCTGGACGATTCCGCCCTGCGCACCCCCGAAGTGGCAGAGGCGGCCAGTAAGGTCGCGGCGATCCCGGAGGTGCGCGCCGCACTTTTCGACTTCCAACGGGCGTTCGCGCGCCGGGCCGGGGGTGCGGTGCTGGACGGGCGTGACATCTGCACGGTGATCTGCCCGCAGGCGGAGGTGAAGCTGTTCGTGACCGCCAGCGCAGAGGTCCGCGCCGCACGCCGGCACGCGGAACTGTCCGCGCGCGGGCTGGAGACGACGCTGGAGGACGTTCTCGCCGATATCCGGGCGCGGGACGCGCGGGATATGGGCCGGGCCGACGCGCCGCTGCGGCCAGCGGAGGGGGCGATCCTCCTCGACACATCCCATCTGAGCATCGAGGATGCGACTGCAGCCGCCTTCCGGGCCGTGCGCGCGGCGCTGTAACGGCGCGGCGCCGGGGCGCGCTCACGCAAAGATGTTTGGTCCGGTGGCGTGACGCGGTGTACGTTTTGTCGCACCCCAAGATGAAAGCTCGCGCCATGAGACATTTCGCCTTCGCTCTCGCCCTGCTTGCCAGCCCGCTCACGGCTCAGGAGGCAGCACTGGAGGGCCCAATGACGCTGGACCGGCTGTCCCAGATCGTCGCCGCGCTGGACCCCGACGCGCGTGTGCAAGGCACGGTGATGGAGCTGACCATCGACGACGTGCCCGTCCTTCTGATCACCGATCCGGCCAACGACCGCATGCGCGCCATGGTCCCGATCCGCAGCGCCGATGGGCTGGAGCCGGACGAGCTGATGCGGCTCATGCAGGCCAATTTCGATAGCGCTCTGGACGCCCGCTATGCCGTGGCGCGCGGCCGGCTGTGGGGCGTGTTCATCCATCCTCTCGCCGCGCTGGAGCGGGAACAGTTGATTTCCGCGCTCATCCAGACGGTCAACGTCGCGCGCACCTACGGCCAGACCTATTCGGGTGGGGCGGCGATCTTTGGGGGCGGGGACACGCAAGGCATCTACCGCGATTTGCTGCAGGAGCTTTTGAAGCGCGGGCAAGAGCTCTAGCCCCTTGCACGCCGCCCCGCGGCATGGCGTCATGCGCGCATGTCCGATGATCTGACCGTCCCCTGCCCAAGCTGCGGCCACGCCGTGCCCCTAACCGAAGGCCTGGTCGGCCCCCGCCTCGACGCGATCCGCGCTGAGATGGAGGCCGAGCGGGACAAGGCCCTCGCGGCGCAGCGCCAGGCCGTCGAAGCGGAGGCTATGAAGAAGGCGCAAGCCGAAATCGACCGCACGGCGGAAGCGGCGAAACAGCGCGAGGCAGACATGGCGGCGCTGCAAAAGGACCTGAGCGACGCCAAACAAGCCGAGCGTGACGCGAAATCCGAACAGGCCAAGCTGCTCAAAGCGCAACGGGACCTGGAAGCGCGGGCGGCAGATATGGACCTCGAAATTCAGCGCCGCGTCACCGAAGAGGCCAAGAAGGAGGCCGAACGGCAAAAGCAACGCGCCGAAGCGCAGGCCGAGGCCAAAACCGCCGCGGCGCTGGAGGCGCTGAACGAAAAGCTGGCCGAGAAAGATGCCGAGTTGGCGCAGAAGTTAGAACAGGCCAATGTTCGGGCCGAGGCGATGCGCCGCCAGATCGAAACGCTCAAACAGAAGTCCGAACAAGGCTCGATGCAGGCGCAGGGCGAGGCGGCGGAGCTGATCCTCGAGGACCAGTTGCGCCGCGCCTTTCCCGCCGACCGGATCGAAGAAGTTGGCAAGGGTATCCGGGGCGCCGATTGTCTGCAGCTGGTCGCCGGCGGCGCGATCCTGTGGGAAAGCAAGCGGACCCAGAATTGGTCGAACGAGTGGGCGCCCAAGCTGCGTGCAGACATGCGGACGGCGGGTGCGGACCTGGCCGTGTTGGTCAGCACGGCGCGGCCCGACGGGGTCGAGGCCTTTGCCGAGCGGGACGGCATCTGGGTCTGCGCCCCGCGCTTTGCCGTGGCCTTGGCGTCCGTGCTGCGCCACAGCCTGGCGGAAGTCGCGCAGGCCCGCGCGGCGCGCGAGGGGCAGGCGACGAAGACAGAGCTGCTTTACGACTACCTGACCGGCCCGCAATTTCGGGCGCGGGTCGGGGCGATGCTGGAGCCGTTCGAGGAGATGCAGAAGGCTCTGGCACAGGAAAAGCGCGCGCTGACCAAGCAATGGGCGCTGCGGGAAAAGCAGCTCGACCGCGCGATCGAGGCGGTGAGCGGCATGTACGGCGACGTGCAGGGCATTGCGGGCAGTTCAGTGCCCGAGATCGAAGGGTTGTCGATGCCGCTGCTCGAGGGCGACGTGCCGGATTAATTCGCGCCGCCTTGGCCCTTGGCTTCGAGCGCCCGTGCGGTGGTCCAAACGCTGTCCGCGCCGCCCCAGTGACCGCTGCGGACCTCGTGCACCCGGACGGAGGTCATGTCCTGCATGCGCTGCCCGGCAACGGACCCGAAGGCCCTGGCCGTTTCGGTGATGATCCGAGCCTTCTCATCGTCGGTGAAGACCCCTTCGAGCACGTGAATGTCGATGAGCGGCATGGCGGGCTCCTTGCGCGGCGGTGTAAATGCGGCGGAGACTAGCACGGATCGCGCCGCTTTGCAGGCGCCGCCCTTGCCAACCCGGCAGGCCACCGGTATACGCGCGCGGGTCGACAAGGTGAAACATCAGCGACGCGCATACAGGGCCGGACGTTCCGGCCTTTCGCGTTTCTAGCCCTCGCCCAAAAGGCCAAACCCAAAGACCGGCGGAGACAACCGCGCGGCCAGATACATAACCGAAGGAAACCCGACGCCACATGGCTGATAAAATGATGGAGGAATTCGAAGCCCTCCTGAACGAAAGCTTCGAAATGGACACGCCCGAAGAGGGGACCGTTGTCAAAGGCAAGGTCATCGCGATTGAAGCGGGCCAAGCCATCATCGACGTAGGCTACAAGATGGAAGGCCGCGTCGACGTCAAAGAATTCGCAGAGCCCGGCGAAGCGCCGACCATCGCCCCGGGCGATGAAGTCGAAGTCTTCCTGCGCTCGGCCGAAAGCGCCCGGGGCGAAGCCGTCATCTCCCGCGAGATGGCCCGCCGCGAGGAAGCTTGGGACCGCCTAGAGACCGCCTATGCCGGCGAAGCCCGCGTCGAAGGCGCGATCTTCGGGCGGGTCAAAGGCGGCTTCACCGTCGATTTGGGCGGCGCCGTGGCCTTCTTGCCCGGCTCTCAGGTCGATGTGCGTCCCGTGCGAGACGCTGGCCCGTTGATGGGCCTCAAGCAGCCGTTCCAGATCCTCAAGATGGACCGCCGCCGGGGCAACATCGTCGTCTCCCGCCGCGCGATCCTCGAAGAGTCGCGCGCCGAGCAGCGCGCCGAAGTCATCGGCAACCTGTCCGAAGGGCAGAATGTCGACGGCGTGGTCAAGAACATCACCGAATACGGTGCGTTCGTTGATCTGGGCGGCGTTGACGGCCTGCTGCACGTCACTGACATGGCGTGGCGCCGCGTGAACCACCCGTCCGAGATCCTCACCATCGGTGAAACGATCAAGGTGCAGGTCATCAAGATCAACAAGGAAACCCACCGCATCAGCCTCGGCATGAAGCAGCTGCAGGAAGATCCGTGGGATCTGGTAGGTGCCAAGTATCCGCTGGAA
>JBCDFL010000216.1:0-5433 GCA_039178165.1 Pseudomonadota bacterium
AAAAGCCGCATCGCCGATATGAAGAATGTGGGGGGCCGCGCGGCGGGGTCGGTGACCGCCGCGCAGTTCCTGCAGCGCTTCGTGCAGGAGGGCACGCCCTGGATTCACCTCGACATCGCCGGCGTCGCCTCGGTCAAATCGGCCACGACCCTCGCGCCCAAAGGTGCCACCGGGTGGGGTGTGGCCGCGCTGAGCCGTCTGGTTGCCGACAAATACGAGGGGTGAGGGGTCCATGCGGTGGCCGGGCGGGTCGCTGAGCCTGTGTGAGGCGGCCTGCAGCAGCTGCGCGCGGGGCCTTTAGCTCCGTGGGCGCCGCTTACTTCTATCACCTGACGCGGGGCACGCTGGAGGACACGCTGCGCCTGCTGCTCGGCAAGTCGCTGGAGGCGGGCTGGCGTGTGGCGGTGTGCGGGACGGATGCCGCGCGGCTCGACCACCTCGACGCTGTGCTGTGGCTCGGGCCGGAGGAGGGGTTTCTGCCGCACGGACGCGCGGGCGGGCCGCAAGACGCCCGCCAGCCGATCCTGCTGACCGACGCCGTGGACGCCCCGAACGCCCCCGATTGCGTGATGTCCATCGACGGGGCCGAGATCGCCGCGGCGGACGTGGCGCGGCTGGAGCGGGTGTGCATCCTCTTCGACGGTAACGACGACGATGCTGTCGCCCGTGCGCGGGTGCAGTGGAAAACCCTCGCCGATGCGGGCGCCGCCGCACAGTATTGGTCCGAGGAATCGGGCCGTTGGGAAAAGAAGGCGCAGACCGGGGTCGCTGTGTGAGCGCGTTTGCCGGGCAGATCGCGCTGGTCACCGGCGCCGCGGCGCCCGGCGGGATCGGCGCGGCCATCGCGGCGGACCTGGCGGCGGGCGGCGCGCACGTGATCGTAACGGACCTGACCGCGCCGCTTGATGTGGCGCAGGCGCTTGGGGCGCCCGCGCGCGCCGAAGCGCTCGACGTGACCGATGCGTCCGCTGTCGCGGGCATTTTCGCCCGGTTGGCGGAGGATCACGGGCGGCTCGACATCCTGGTAAACAACGCTGCGACGCTCGTAGGGTCAGCCCCGTCCATGGAGACGACGCCGGCGCAGTGGCAGACCTCGTTGGAGGTGAATCTGCTGGCGCCGATGCGACTGACCCAAGCGGCGATCCCCTTGATGCGGGCCGGGGCGGCGGACGGATCGTCAATATCGGCTCGACCGGCTCCATGGGGGCAGAGCCGGGATTTGGGGCCTATACGGCGATGAAGCACGGGCTCGTGGGTCTGACCAAGCCGGTCGCGGCGGAGTTCGGGCCGAACGGCATCCTGTGCAATTGCGTCTGCCCTGGGTTCATCGCGACGGACATGCACGCGGCAGCGAATGCGCGTCTGGCGGCGGAGGCGGGGGTGAGCGTCGCGGACATGCAGACCCAGCGCTACGTCCCCGTCGCGCTGCAGCGCGCGGGCGCACCACAGGACGTCGCGGCGGCGGTCCGATATCTCTGCGGGCCGGGCGGAGCGTATGTGACGGGGGCTATCCTGCCGGTGACTGGCGGCGTGCCGCCGGGGATCTGACAAGGCTGAATTTTGCAAAATTCAGCGCGCACCGATCCTTGAAGGATGGGCGCCTAACGGCTCAGCGTCAGCTCCCCGCCACTGATCGCGACGCTGCCCCAGCGCTCCAGATAGCCCATGCCCAGAAGGCTGCCGAACATCTCCCCGCCGTTCACGATGGCCGGCACGTTGGTGTCCATGATCGGCCCCAACGCGATGGAATCGAGGCGGACCGGCGCGGTCTCCACCACGCCGTTGGCGGTTCCGGCGCGCCCGACATAGCGCAGATCCTCCGGCGCAAGGCCCACCCGCGCCGCGTCGGTTTGGGTCAGCACGATATCCGTCGCACCGGTGTCGACGACGAAACGGACCGGGACTGCGTTGACCTCCAGCGTCAGGTAGTAATGGCCATCGGGGCTGCGCGGGACGGTTACTGTATCGCCCGACACGCTGGCCGCGAAGGGGCGCGAGATGTCTTGCCACAGCCCGACGACCGCCGTGGCGCCGATGAAGATGAACACCCACACCGCCGCCTGTTGCAGGGTCTGCGACCAGCTGAACCGATTGCGCAAAGCGAAAAAGCCCAGGACGCCGCCCAGGATGACGAGGTAGACCAGCCGTTCGATATCGCTCGTTGCCATGGGGCCGATATAGGATGCCCCTAGCCCAGCGGGAAGAAGGCGCGCAGCCCGTCCAGCACGAATTGCACCGACAGGGCCGCGAGCAGCATGCCGAGAAGCCGGGTGATGACGGTGATACCGGTCTTGCCCAGCGCCCGCTCGATCATGCCGGAGGCTAGGAACAGCGCGAGGACCAGCAGCATGACCGCCGCCGTGATGCCCAAAACCAGCCCAAGGCCGAGCCAGCCGGGGCTTTGGCCGGTCAGTAGGATCACCGACGCGATGGCGCCGGGCCCTGAGATCAGTGGGATGGCGAGGGGGAAGACCGATGGATCGTCGCTTGGATCATCCTCCGCCTGATCTTCACGCCGGGCGGTGCGCCGTTCGAATAGCATGTCGAGGGCGGTAAGGAACAACAGGATGCCGCCCGCGATGCGGAAGGCGGGCATGGAGATGCCGATGAAGCCCAGCACTGCCTCCCCCGCGAGGGCAAAGAGGATCAGCAGCGCCATGCCGATGCCGCAGGCGCGCAGGGCCACCGCCACGCGCTTGCGCCGGTCCATCCCGGCGGTCAGCGCGACGAAGAGCGGCGCGAGGCCGACGGGGTCGATGACGACGAACATCGTTACGAAGGCGGTGATGAGGAAGGCGGTGTCGATCATGGTTTCCTGCGGTCGGGGCGAGGGGCCAGCCCCTCGCGCTCCCCGGAGTTGTTTTTGGCCAAGTGAAAAGGGTCAGGGTTTTTCCGCGGCCTCCAACCGTTCGAGATCCTCAAGCCAGATGTTCTCGGCGCGGGCCATTGCCTCTTCGAGTTCCGCATATTTGCGCTGCAGGGCGAGGCGGTCGGTGGATTGGGCCGCATCGTAGATGTCCGGGTCCGCCAGTCGGGCGGAAAGTGTTTCGTGCATCTGGTTCAGCTTCTCCACCCGCTCTTCGGATTTGCGCGCGGCGGAGCGCAGGGCGGTCAGATCGGCTTTCTTGGGCTTGGGCGCCGGGGCGGGTTTGGCCTGTTTCGGCGCGTCCGATTTCAGCAGCAGGCTGCGGTAGGCGGTCAGGTCGTCCTCGAACGGGGCGACCGTCCCGTCTGAGACGAGCCAGAGCCGGTCGGCGACCAGTTCCAGCAGGTGCATGTCGTGGGAGACGAGGATGACCGCCCCGGTATAGTCGGTGAGCGCCTCCACCAGCGCCTCCCGGCTTTCGATGTCGAGGTGGTTGGTCGGCTCGTCCAGGATCAGCAGATGCGGCGCGTCCAGCGTGGCGAGCAGCAGCGACAGACGCGCCTTTTGCCCGCCCGACAGCTGACCGACCGGCGTGTCGGCCTGATCCGCGTGCAGACCGAAACCGGCGAGGCGCGCGCGGTGGCGCTTGGGCTCTTCGCTGGGGCGGACGGCGCGCAGGTGGTCGAGCGGCGTGTCCGCCAGCACCAACTCGTCCACCTGATGCTGGGCGAAGTAGCCGATGCGCAGGCCCTTGGCGTTTGTCTGCCGCCCGGCCTGTTTGTCCAGCCGCCCCGACAGCAGCTTCGACAGGGTCGATTTGCCCTGACCGTTCTTGCCCAGTAGCGCGATGCGGTCGTCCTGGTCGATGCGCAGGTTCAGGCGTTTGAGGATCGTGGTGTCGCCGTAGCCCGTCGCCGCCCCATCGAGGTGCACGATGGGCGGCGACAACTCCTCCGGCTCGGGGAAGGCGAAGCTGCGCAGACCCGCCTCTTGCGGGCTGGTGATGGGCTGCATCTTGGACAGGGCCTTGAGCCGGCTTTGCGCCTGGCGCGCCTTGTCGGCCTTGTAGCGGAAGCGGTCGACATAGCTTTGCAGGTGCGCCCGGCGGGCCTCCTGCTTCTTGGCCATCGCTTCGGCTTGGGCCAGCTTTTCCGCACGTTGGCGGGCAAATTGGTCGTAGGGGCCCTGGTAGAGCGTCAACTTGCGGTCCTCGAGGTGCAGAATGGCGCCGACCGCTCGGTTTAGCAGGCCCCGGTCGTGGGAGATGACGAGGACGGTGTGCGGGTATTTGGCCAGATACGCCTCCAGCCACAGCGCGCCTTCGAGGTCGAGGTAGTTGGTCGGCTCATCCAGCAGCAGCAGGTCTGGCTGGGCAAAGAGCACGGCGGCCAGGGCAACGCGCATCCGCCAGCCGCCCGAAAAGTCGCTGCAGGGGCGGTGCTGATCGCGCTCGTCGAAGCCGAGGCCCTTGAGGATCGTGGCCGCCCGCGCTTCGGCCGACCAGGCGTCGATGTCGGTGAGGCGGGTTTGGATCTCCGCGATGCGGGCGGGGTCGGTGGCTTCTTCGGCCAGAAGGGCGGCGCGTTCGGTGTCGGCGGCGAGGACGGTGTCGAGCAGGGACGTGGCCGAAGACGGCACCTCTTGCGCGACGCCGCCGATGCGGGCGCCGCGGGGCAGGGCAATCTCGCCCGCCTCTAGCGCCAGCTCGCCCCGGATCAGGCGGAAGAGCGTGGTCTTGCCGGTCCCGTTGCGCCCCACGACGCCGACCTTATGACCCGCGGGAATGGTGGCCGATGCGCCCTCGAACAGGGGCCGTCCGGCGACGGCGTAGCGGATATCGGTCAGGCGCAGCATGGGCTGTCCATGGCCCAGGCGCCGCGTGCCGTCAACGGGCCAGCGCGGCCTGCAGCGGCGGGATCACGGCCTCTAATGTGTCCGGCGACGTGTCCGGGAGGGGGGAGAGACGCAGCGCGGCGTGCCCCTCGGGCCAGGGCGCCCTCGGTTCGTCCATCGTGGGCGTGCACCATTTCGCCTCCATCCCCGCGGCCGCCAGCGCTGCGGCGATGCCGGGGCGCCTGTCTTCCGGCACAGCGAGGGTGACAGTGCCCGCTGCTCCCTTCGGCTGAACCCAACCCGTGGGCGCCAGCGCGGTGCGCAGGGCGGTGTCTTGCGCCTCTATCGACGCGAAGGGCGGATCCGCGCGAAAGGCCGCCAGCGCGTCGGCCAGGCCGAGCCGCAGTGGGATATTCGGCAGAACGCCCGTCAGGCCGCCCGCCTCCGCTCCCAGCGCCGCTGCCGCCCGCGGGGACAAGCGCATCAGCGCGGTCTGCCGGGGTGCGCGCAGCCATTTGCGGCTGGTGGCGGCGACGATGTCCCAAGCGCCCGCCTGATCCATCGGGACCCGGCCCAGCCCTTGCGCTGCGTCCAGGAGGGTCAGTGTGTGCTCCGGGCGGGGCAGGGCGGCGATCTGCGCCGCGGGCAGCATCTGGCCTGTGACGGAGGTGACCAGTGGCGCCGCGATCAGGGCCAGATCGCCGTCGATCCGTTCGGCCCACGCCTCGGGATCG
>JBCDFL010000217.1:0-5421 GCA_039178165.1 Pseudomonadota bacterium
CCGTTGGGCAGCGCGAGGATCAGCCCCGCCGCGACGACCGTCCAGATTAGCAGCCGCCGAAAGAGGGGGATTTGCAGCATTACTTCGCGGGTTCCGTCTTGGAGCGGACGGCGGCGATTGTGCTTTGCACGACGCGGACCTTCACGCCGTCGGCAATCTCCACGTCGATCTCGTTCTGGCCCTCGTGGACCTTCACGACCTTGCCGACGAGGCCCCCTTGGGTGACGACGACGTCATTGCGGCGCAGGGCGTCGACCATGGCGGCGTGCTCTTTGACCTTCTTCTGCTGGGGCCGGATCAGCAGGAAATACATGATCGCGAAGATCAGAATGAGGGGAACAAACTGGGCGAGGGCTTCCATCGGCGGTCCTGTATTTGCGGTTTTGCAGTACCTAGGCGGGCGGCCCGGGCCGCGCAAGCGGGAATGGGGGTTTTGGGGTGGCGGGGGGGTGCTGGAATTGGCGTCCGGAGTTTCCAACCCGGTTGGTCCCGCTGAGCCCAAGCCGACCGCGTGGGTGGCGTGGGACACGCCGCCCACAGGGGGGCACCCTCTCGCGCATCTGCGATGCGCTGCCGGGTCAACGCGCACCGCTGCGCGGCACGCTTGGGTCGGCGTGTCGGCCTCCTTGCGGAGGCCTATGGGCTAAACGCCAAAACAATTTAGTGATGCGCGGAGGCTTTATCGGCGCGCCACCCCCGACTAGACCCCCCTGCCCCGTCCCGGTATAGCGCGCCTCAGCACATGGAGGCTGCGATGCACGACATTCGACTGATCCGCGACAACCCTGACGCTTTCGACGCCGCTCTGGCGCGGCGGGGGGATGCGGCGATGTCGTCCGAACTGCTGGCCCTCGACACCGCGCGACGGGAAAAGATCCTGGCGGCGGAGACAGCGCAGGCCGAGCAGAATAAAGCCTCCAAGGCCGTCGGCGCGGCCAAGGCGAGCGGCGATGAGGCAGAGTTCGAGCGGCTGCGCGCTCTGGTGGCCGAGAAAAAAGCCGCCATCGCGACCTTGCAAGACGAGGCCAAAGCGCTCGACGCGCAGCTGACCGATGCCCTCGCCCGCATCGCCAACCTGCCCGCCGAGGACGTGCCGGATGGCGCGGACGAGGCGGAGAATGTGGAGGTCAAGCGCTGGGGCGACCTGCCCGTCTTCGACTTCGCGCCCAAGGAGCATTTCGAGATTGCGGGCGTCGCGCCGTCGATGAATTTCGAGACCGCAGGCAAGATCAGCGGCAGCCGCTTCGTCATGCTCAAGGGTGCGGTCGCGCGTATCCACCGGGCGCTGGCGCAGTTCATGATCGACACACATGTCGACCAGAACGGCCTGACGGAGGTGAACCCGCCCGTCCTGGTCCGCGACGAGGCGATGTACGGCACCGACAAGCTGCCGAAATTCGGCGGCGACAGCTACCGCACTGAGGAAGGCATGTGGCTGGTGCCGACCTCCGAAGTGCCTCTGACCTACATCCCTGCGGGCGAGATCCTGGCGGAAGGCGATTTGCCCGTGCGCTACACCGCCCACACGCTGTGCTTCCGCTCGGAGGCGGGCAGCGCGGGGCGCGACACGACCGGCATGCTGCGCCAGCACCAGTTCGAGAAGGTGGAAATGGTGTCCATCGTGCACCCGGACGCCTCGGACGCCGAACAAAAGCGCATGCTGGGCTGCGCGGAGGCGCTGCTGGAGGCGCTTGGCCTGCCCTACCGGACGGTGATCCTATGCACCGGCGACATGGGTTTCGGCGCGCGGCGGACCTACGACATCGAGGTGTGGCTGCCCGGGCAGGATGCCTATCGCGAGATCAGCTCGGTCTCCACCACCGGTGACTTCCAGGCCCGGCGCATGAACGCGCGGTTCCGGCCAGAGGGCGGCAAGCCGCAATTCGTGCATACGCTGAACGGCTCGGGCCTCGCCGTCGGCCGCTGCCTGATCGCAGTGCTGGAAAACGGGCAGCAAGCGGACGGGTCCGTCCAATTGCCGGCGGCGCTGGCGCCCTATCTGGGCGGCAAGACCACGCTGGGCGCGGACGGGGTACTGGCCTGAAGCGCCATTCCTCGCTTGGTGCGAAGCCCCCCTGGCCCCTCCGACGTAAGGGACCCCTCTTAGGCTCCGCGAAACAGCCGCCACAGGGAAGCTGGGCGGTAATCCCGGCGTCCCAGCACCCGCGCCTCGACCGAAGCATGCATCTGGTGCGGATGGTGCGGCCCGTCGCGCCATTTCGACAGCGGGCCCGATTTGATGACGATATCTTCGGCGTCGACCAATGGGTCCGGGTCGATCAGCGGGAACCGTACCCCGGGCACCAATGTCAGGCGCCCCGCCCCCTGCCGCACCCAGTCGAGCGTGATGACCGAAAGGCGCTGGTCCACGCTGGAGCCGCCGACCACGCCGTGATTGCCCACGAACCAGACCTGTTGATAGGGGCGCAGCGGGCCGCGGTCGCCTTTATTCAGGATGCCCAGATTGTCCCATTTGGCGGGCACATAGAAGACGCGCCGCTCGTCCACGGCAAGGGCATGGCGCGCGCTTTTGACGAGGCTCGACAGCACCATGTCGTGAAACTTGTGCTGCATGTTCCACAGCGCCGCCACTGGACCCAGCAGGGCCACCGGCACGCCGCGCGCGCCGACGGTGTCCCACACGCCGATATAGGCGATGTCGACCAACGCAGAGCCATCGCCCCGCCAGTCCAAATCCTCCTGCGATGTGGCGAAACCCGGCGAGAGTTTACGCCGGGCCTTGAGGATGTGCAGCTTGTCCGGCCCGTTGCGCTTCCCGCGCTTACGGTAGAGCTTGAAGGCCGCGTTGATCCCGTCGGGCGAAGTGTCGGCGACGATGCCGACCTTGCGGATCATCCCGGCCACCGACCGGGCGGTGAAGCCGCCGCGGGAAAAGCCGAAAAGATAGATTTCGTCGCCCGGCTGGTAGACCTGCGCGATGAAGGCATAGGCCTCTTTTACCTTGGCATCGAGGCCCCAGCCGAAGGCGCCGCCGCCCCAGCGATTGAAGAATTTGCGTACGTTGCCGGAGAACTGGTCGTTCACGCCGATACCGGCGAAATAGGCCGCGACTTGGCCCTTGGCCGGGTCCCGCTCCACCGCCTGGTAGAGTTTGCGCACGTTGGTGACTTCGGGGATGTTCGGCGAATTCCAGGTGCCGTCGCAGAACACGGCGATGCGGGTCATGGGCTGTATCGCTTATGCAATTGGTCTAAATACCGCCAGGTTAGACGACACTCAGGAATTGTAAACGCCAATGCCCCTCGCTCTCGCTGTTCTGCTGGCCACGCTGGCCTTTGCCGCCTCGCCCCTCTTCGTGCCCGATTTCGGGGGTTTCGATGCGGATCAGTTCCCGATCCCGCAGGACGACCCGCCCGTGCAGCCCGCGGGCTATGCCTTTGCGATCTGGGGGCTGATCTACCTGTGGCTGCTGATCTCCGCCGGCTTTGGCGTGGCAGCGCGGGCGCGCGCGCACGACTGGGCGCCGATGCGGCCCTGGCTTTTGGCCTCGCTGGTCGTGGGCGCGGCGTGGCTGGCGGTGGCGGTGCGCAGCCCTGTTTGGGCGGCGGTGCTGATCTGGCTGATGCTGATCACGGCGCTGATCGCGTTGGCGCGCGCGCCGCGGGGCGATCTGGCCTGGGCGGCCTGGCCCGTGGGCCTTTACGCCGGTTGGCTGAGCGCGGCGAGCGTGGTGGCTCTGGGCCTGCTAGCCGCGGGCTACGGGCTGATGAGTGGCGTGGCAGCCGGCTATGCCGGGATCGCGGTGGCGAGCGTGCTGGCCTTTGCGGTGCAGTGGCGCCTGGGCCGCGCGCCTACTTATGGCGCGGCGGCGATCTGGGCACTCGTCGCGGTGGCGGTGCAGAACGGCGGTGAGGCGGGCTTGGTCGCCGCAGCGCTCGCCGGGGCGGGGCTAGTGGCGGTGCCGACGGTGCAGGCCGCACGGGCCTAGCGCCGCCCCTCGATATGTTTGCGCAGCTTTGACGGCGCCGCTTTCTTGCGGCCCTTGTAGGGGTTTGCGGCGCCCTGCCCCCGCATCGTCAGGCGGATGGGCGTGCCGGGCATGTCGAAATCCTCCCGCAGACCGTTGACCAGATAGCGGCTGTAGGCGTCGGGCATCTTGTCGGGATGGCTGCACATCACCACGAACCCCGGAGGCCGCGTCTTGGCCTGAGTCATGTAGCGCAGCTTGATCCGCTTGCCCTGCGGCGCGGGGGGCGGATGCGCCTGGACCATCCCGTCGAGCCAGCGGTTCAGCGCCGCTGTGGGCACCCGGCGATTCCAGACATCGTGCGCCCGCGAAATCGCGGCGTGCAGGCGGTCCATACCCCGGCCCGTGCGGGCGGAGACTGTGACCAGCGGCGCGCCTTTGAGCTGCGGCAACAGGCGGGCAAACGCCTCCTTGAGGCCGGCGAGCTTGGCCTGGCGCTCCTCCTCGATATCCCACTTGTTCACCGCGACCACGACCGCGCGACCCTCCCGCTCTGCCAGGTCGGCGATGCGCAGGTCCTGCTGCTCGAACGGGATCGCAGCGTCCAGCAGCACCACGACAACTTCGGCGAATTTCACCGCGCGCAGGCCGTCCGACACGGACAACTTTTCGAGCTTTTCCTGCACCTTGGCCCGTTTGCGCATCCCGGCGGTGTCGAAGAGGCGCATGGGCGTGCCGTCCCACGTCACGTTGAGGGAGATCGAGTCGCGCGTGATCCCCGCCTCCGGCCCCGTCAGCAGGCGGTCCTCCCCGACGATCTGGTTGATCAGAGTGCTTTTGCCTGCATTGGGCCGGCCCACGACGGCGACTTGCAGCGGCTTGGCCGGGGTGGGCGCGTGATCCTCGGTCCCCTCGTCCTCTTCTATGTCGATATCGGTCTCCGCCTCCTCGCTACGTTCGGCAAAGCCGTCCGCCAGGGGCTGCAGCATGGCGTAAAGGTCGGTGAGGCCTTCACCGTGTTCGGCACTCAGGCGCACGGGCTCGCCCAGGCCAAGGCTGTAGGCCTCGATCACGCCGGCGTCGGCGGCGGCGCCTTCGGCCTTGTTGGCGGCCAGGATCACGTGGTCCGCGCGCTTACGCAGAATCTCGGCGAAGACCTCGTCGGTGGGGGTGATGCCGGTGCGGGCATCGACCATAAAGAGGCAGATGTCGGCCATGTCGACCGCCCGTTCGGTCAGGCGCCGCATCCGGCCCTGCAGGCTTTCGTCGGTCGCCTCTTCCAGGCCCGCTGTGTCGATGACGGTGAAGCGCAGATCGGCCAGCTTGCCCGCGCCCTCGCGCAGGTCGCGGGTCACGCCGGGCTGGTCGTCCACCAGCGCGAGGCGCTTGCCGACCAGGCGGTTGAAGAGGGTCGACTTGCCGACATTGGGGCGACCGACGATGGCGAGGGTGAAGGGCATGGGGCGGGTCCGGCGCTCTGTTCAGGCGGCGCA
>JBCDFL010000218.1:0-5375 GCA_039178165.1 Pseudomonadota bacterium
GTGCGCTACCACTTCACCCTCGCCGCGGATTACGACGAGGGCAGCGAGGCGGCCTTGTTCCAGGCCCGCGGCATCGGCGCGCTGATCCTGCGCAATACCGGCGGGCGTCGCGGCCTTGGCAAGGTGCTGGCGGGCCACCGCTCGGGGCTGCGTATCGCGATGGTCGCGCGGCCGGACGTGCCCGGCGTGACGCTGACCGATGAGGCGGCGGCGCAGGCTTGGATCGCGGCGCTATGAGGATCATCGAGACAGATCGCGATGTCGCCGAAGGGGCCGCCTGGCTCGCCGCCTCCGACCCGCGCTGGGCCGACGCGCTGGCGCAGACCGGCCCGCTGCCCCTGCGCCGCTCCCCCGATGGGTTCGCGCCGCTGCTGTCGAAGATCGTGAGCCAACAAGTCTCTGTCGCGTCGGCCCGCGCGATCTGGTCGCGGATGGAGGGGGCGGGCTACGTCACCGAAGCCGCGGTACTCGCCGCGGGCGATGAGGGTCTGCGCGCCGTGGGCCTGAGCCGTCAGAAGATCGCCTACGCCCAGGCGCTTGCGGCGGCGGGCATCGACTACGCCGCTTTGCGCAGCGCCCCGGACGAGGAGGTCGTGCGGACGCTCACCGCGGTTAAGGGCATCGGCGTCTGGACGGCGGAGATTTACGCCATGTTCGCGCTGGGGCGGGCCGATGTCTTCGCGCCGGGTGACCTGGCACTCCAGGTCGGCGCGCAGCATTTGCTGGGGCTGGAGGCGCGTCCGACGGAGCGCGCGCTGCGACAGGCGGCGGAGGCGTGGAGCCCCTGGCGCGCGGTCGCGGCCCGGGGCCTCTTTTCCTACTACCACTTGGTCAAGGGGCGTGAGGGCGTGACCTGAGCCGGGTGGCGCCCGCCCGCGCTTTGTGACAAGACCGCGCAGCGGCAGTTGACGGAGAGGCCAGCGTGACACGGGTTTTGAAAGCGGAGCGGCGCGCGCCGGTCTCAGGCGATGTGCGGTCCATCGTGGTGTTCCTGCACGGCTATGGCGCCAATGGTGCCGACCTTCTGGGTCTGGCCGATCCTCTGGGCGAGCATCTGCCCGACACGCTGTTTGTCGCGCCCGACGCGCCGGAGACGATTCCGATGATGCCCTCGGGCTACCAATGGTTTCCGATCCCGTGGATCGACGGGTCTTCCGAAGACGAGGCCGAACGGGGGATGGAGGCGGCGAGCCGTGATCTGAACGCATTCCTCGACGCGCTGATGGTGGACGAGGACGTCTTGCCGGAACAGGTGGTCCTGTTTGGCTTTTCCCAGGGCACGATGATGTCGCTGCACGTCGCGCCGCGGCGCGAGGACCCGGTGGCGGGCATCGTCGCCTTTTCCGGGCGCCTGTTGCGGCCCGACCTGCTGGCGGATGAGGTGGTCAGCCGCCCGCCGGTCCTGCTGATCCACGGCGATGCGGACGATGTCGTCCCGCCCCAAAGCCTGCCGGAGGCCGCAGAAGCCTTGCAGGAGGCTGGCTGGCAGGACGTCTACGCCCACGTGATGAAGGGCACCGCCCACGGGATCGCCCCCGACGGGCTGTCGGTCGCGCTGGCCTTCATGCGGGACAAGCTGGGCCTCTGAGCCCTGTGCCCGCATCGAAATTATGCGTCTCAGGGCGTACCGGGCACATGTCCACTCAATTTTGAGCTGAAAGGGGTTGCGCCCTCCGGTTTTCCTATCGCACGCTGCGGTTAGGGAACGAAATCGGGGGAACGAACGATGCGTTGGGCAGTGAGCCTGGCGGCCGGAATCGTATGCGCGATCGGGACGTTAGGGGGCGAAGTTAAAGCGGATTGGGGCGGCTTGGACCGCCCGGTGACGCAGCCAGTGGCGGAGCGGTTCGTGCTGCGCGCCGCGGGCATGCCACGAACATTTACGGCGAAGATCATCGAAGCGGACGCCGACTCGGGCGCGCTCGACACCGACAGCAAGGTGGCGAGCCTGACCGAAGCGGATGTCTGGGTGATCGGGTTGGAAGATTGGGACCGCACCGATTGGCTGAAATCGAGCCCGATCTACGCGCTCTTCGCGCAGCGCCTGCACGACACGGCGCCGGCCGTGCCCTACCGTCTGTTCAACTGGACGCTGAAGGACGGGCGGCAGATTGATCTCTATTTCGTGCATCTGGGCCACGCCGAGGAGGCTGGGCAGGCCTGTATGGCCAGCACCATTTACGCCATGTCCCGCAGCGGCATCGCCGCCCGCCGTGCCATCGCCGCGGCGGCCTGGGATGGCGGCCGGGCGCAGCCTGTGGTGCGCACGCGGTCAACACGTGGGGCGTTCTGCGAGTGAGCCTGTAACCGGGGCGGCAGGGTGCGCAATGAATGGGCACCCTACGGTTTATTCGCCATCGGCTTCGTCTTCTTCGCCTTGATCGGCAATCCATGCGACAGATGTCACCTCTTCGCCCGCGGCGGTATTGAAGACGCGCACGCCGCCCGCGCTGCGCGAGCGGAAAGAGATGCCGTCGACCGGCACGCGGATCGATTGCCCCTGGCTGGTGACCAGCATGATCTGGTCGTCCATCTCCACCGGGAAAGAGGCGACGATCTGGCCGCCGCGCATCGCCTTGTCCATCGCCGTCACGCCCAGGCCGCCGCGCCCGCGCAACGGGTAGTCGTGGGACGACGACAGCTTGCCCGCGCCCTGTGACGTGATCGTCAGGATCAGCATTTCGGCGGCGGACATGGCGGGATAATCGATCTCCACATCGCCGGTGGCGACGTCGTCCTCATCCTCGCTGGCTTCCTCCTCGGTCAGGCCGGCCATGGCGCGGCGCATCTTGAGGTAGGCGGAGCGCTCGTCCGTCGTCGCCTCGAAATGGCGGATGATGGACATGCTGACGACGGCGTCGTCCTCGCCCAGATTAATGCCCCGCACGCCCACCGACGCGCGGCTGTTGAAGATGCGCACGTCCGTCGCGCGGAAGCGGATCGCACGGCC
Organism: Pseudomonadota bacterium; assembly: GCA_039178165.1. Lineage (GTDB taxonomy): Bacteria > Pseudomonadota > Alphaproteobacteria > Rhodobacterales > Rhodobacteraceae > JBCBCP01. The sequence continues at coordinate 2,951 of JBCDFL010000218.1, forward strand.
CCCACGCGTCACCAGCATCACATCGTCGTCGTTGGAGGCGATGCGCGCGTTGATCAGGGACCAGCCTTCGCTGTCGCCCTCGAACTTCATCGCGATCTTGCCGTTGGCCTTCACGTTGGTGAAATCGCTGAGCTTGTTGCGCCGGACCGTGCCCCGGTCGGTGGCGAAGACGACTTGCAGATCGTCCCACTCGCTCTCCTCCCGGTCGACCGGCATGATCGCCGCGATCGACACGCCCGTGGGGATCGGCAGGATGTTGACGATGGCTTTGCCCTTGGACGTGCGGCCCCCCGCTGGCAGGCGCCAGGTCTTCAGCTTGTAGACCATGCCGTCGGTCGTGAAGAACAGCAGTTGCGTGTGGGTGTTGGCGACGAAGAGGGTCGTGACGACGTCTTCGTCCTTCATCGACATGCCGCTGAGGCCTTTGCCGCCCCGCCGCTGCGCGCGGAAATCGGCGAGTGGCGTGCGCTTGATGTAGCCGCCTTGGGTGACGGTGACGACCATGTCTTCCCGCTCGATCAGGTCCTCGTCTTCCATGTCGCCGGACCAGTCGGCGATCTCCGTCCGGCGGGGCACGGCGAAGAGCTCTTTGACCTTTGTCAGCTCGTCCGAGATGATCTCCATGATCCGCTCGCGGCTGGCGAGGATGGCGAGGTAGTCTTTGATCTTGGCCGCCAGCTCTTCCAGCTCGTCTGTGACTTCCTTGACGCCCAGTTGGGTGAGGCGTTGCAGGCGTGTGTCGAGGATGGCGCGGACTTGCGTGTCGGAGAGGTTGTAGGTGCCGTCCGGGTTGGCGGTATGGGTCGGATCGTCGATCAGCTGGATGTAGGGCAGGATGTCCTGCGCCGGCCAGCGGCGGGTCATCAGCTTCTCGCGCGCCTCGGCGGCGTCGGCGGAGGCACGGATGGTGGCGACCACTTCGTCAATATTGGTGACGGCGACGGCGAGGCCGCAGAGGATGTGGCTGCGGTCGCGCGCCTTGCCCAGCAGGTGGGCGGTGCGGCGGATCACGACGTCTTCGCGGAAGTCTAGAAACGCTGTCAGGAAGCCGCGCAGAGTCAGCTGCTCTGGGCGACCGCCGTTGAGGGCCAGCATGTTGCAGCCAAAGGACGTCTGCATCGGGGTGAAGCGGAAGAGTTGGTTCAGCACCACCTCGGCGGTGGCGTCGCGCTTCAGCTCGATCACCACGCGTACGCCGTTGCGGTCGGATTCGTCCTGGACGTGGGCGATACCCTCGATGCGTTTTTCGCGCGCGGCCTCGGCGATGCGCTCGATCATGGTGGCCTTGTTTTGCTGGTAGGGGACCTCGTCGATGACGATGGCCCAGCGGTCCTTTCGTATTTCTTCGACGCGCGTCTTGGCGCGGATGATGACGCTGCCGCGCCCTTCGAGGTAGGCTTTGCGCGCGCCGGAGCGCCCCAGGATGATGCCGCCCGTGGGGAAGTCGGGGGCGGGCACGTATTCGATCAACGCTTCGGAGCTGAGGTCCGGGTCCTCGATCAGAGCGAGGCAGGCGTCGATCACCTCGCCCAGATTGTGGGGCGGGATGTTGGTGGCCATGCCGACCGCGATGCCGCCCGCGCCGTTGACCAGCATGTTGGGAAAGCGGGCCGGAAGGACGGTGGGCTCGCTGTCCTTGCCGTCGTAGTTCGGAACGAAATCCACGGTGTCCTTGTCGATATCGCCCAGAAGGAAGTTCGCGACGCGCGCCATGCGCACCTCGGTGTAGCGCATCGCAGCGGGGTTATCGCCGTCCATGGAGCCGAAATTGCCCTGCGGGTCGAGCAGCGGCAGCGACATGGAGAAATCCTGCGCCATCCGCACCAGCGCGTCATAGATCGCGCTGTCCCCGTGCGGGTGATACTTGCCCATCGCGTCGGAGACGGGGCGCACGGATTTGCGGAACGGCTTGTCGTAGGTGTTCCCGGCCTCGCCCATGCCGTAGAGGATGCGGCGGTGCACCGGCTTCAGGCCGTCGCGCAGATCGGGGATCGCGCGGGAGACGATGACCGACATCGCGTAGTCGAGATACGAGGCCCGCATCTCCGCCTCGATGGAGACGGTCGGCCCCGTCGGCTCTGGCCGTTCGGGACGGCCGGATTCGTCAATATTTTCAGGGGGTTGCTGGTCGTCGCTCATGGTGCGGCCTTCTTGGGTGGCAGGGCGCTATATCTTGGGTTGGGTTGTACCTCATTGCATAGATGGGGTGCAATGGCTGTGGTGCCCCGTTGAGGGATGTTGCGGTGGGCGCGTGCTAGGGCGTTGTTTTTGTTTGGCTCTTGCTTGGGGTGGTCACGGTGGTGGCTACGAGCAGCCATGACCTAGGCTAGCGGGGCGGAGGTGCCGCTTTTGCAAGATGTGGAGCTGCGGTGCAGTTTGCGCGCCGCGTGGGTGCAGCTTCCATGGCCAAGGCATAGTGTCTGCA
>JBCDFL010000219.1:0-5351 GCA_039178165.1 Pseudomonadota bacterium
CCAGCCGAAGCCGATATCCTTGCGCTTCACGTCGTGCGCCTTGGCCTGCAGGACCGCCGCCGTCTCCACATCGTTGTTAAGGATCGCGCTGCCGCCATATTCCAGCCCGTCGAGGATGGAGGCTTTTTCGACCGCGATGCCGATGATGTCCTCGAACGCCTCCAGGTGCACTTCGGCGACGGTGGTGATGAGCGCGACATGCGGGCGGGCCATGCGGGCGAGCGGCGCGATCTCTCCCGGGGCGTTCATTCCAATCTCGATCACGGCGTAGTCGGTGTCCGCCGGCATGCGCGCGAGGGTCAGGGGCACGCCCCAGTGGTTATTGTAGCTGGCCGCGGAGGCGTGGGTGCGCCCCTGCCCGCTCAGCATGGCGCGCAGCATCTCTTTGGTGGAGGTCTTGCCGACGCTGCCGGTGATGGCGACGACGCGGGCCTCGGTGCGCGCGCGGGCGGCTATGCCGAGGGCTTCGAGCCCTTCGAGGACGTCATCGACGATCAGCAGGGGCTTGTCTTCGCAGCCCTGCGGCACGCGGCTGACAAGGGCGGCGGCTGCGCCTTTGTCGAAGGCTTGCGCCACGAAGTCGTGGCCGTCGCGCGCCGCTTGCAGCGCGACGAAAAGGTCGCCGGGCTCAAGCGTGCGTGTGTCGATGGACACGCCGGTGGCCTGCCAATCCTGCGTACTGCGCCCGCCTGTGGCGGCGGCGGCGTCCGGGGACGTCCAGAGGCTCATAACCGGCCCTCCAGCGCGGCGACGGCGATGCTGGCCTGTTCGGCGTCGTCGAAGGGCAGCACGTCGGTGCCGACGATCTGGCCCGTCTCGTGCCCCTTGCCCGCGATCAGAAGCGCATCGCCAGGCTCCAGCGCGTCGACGGCGCGCAGGATCGCTTCGGCCCGGTCGGGCACTTCGGTCGCTTCGGGCGCACCTTCGAGGACGGCGGCGCGGATCGTGCCAGGGTCCTCGGTGCGGGGGTTGTCATCGGTGACGAAGACGACGTCGGCATGTTCGGCGGCCGCTGCGCCCATACGGGGGCGTTTGGTGCGGTCCCGGTCCCCGCCCGCGCCGACGATGGCGACCAGCTTGCCCATCACGTGCGGGCGCATCGCGCGCAGGGCGGTCGCGACAGCGTCGGGCGTATGGGCGTAGTCGACGAAAACCGCCGCACCACCATCGCGCCGGGCGGCGAGCTGCATACGGCCCCGCACGGTCTTCAGCTCCGGCAGGGCCTGCATAACATCGCCGGGCGCCGCGCCACAGGCAATGACGAGGCCAGCGGCGACGGCGATATTGTCGGCTTGAAAGTCGCCGATGAGGTCCAGCCGGCTCATCCAGGCGCGCCCGCCATAGTCGAAGCGGACCTCTTGCCCCGTGGCGTCCATCCGCTGACCAGCGAGGCGCAGATCTGCGCCCTCCACCCGGCCCGTGGTCAGCACCTGAAGCCCGCGGGCGCGGGCCATGCCGGCCAGCTGCGCACCGCGTGGATCGTCGATATTAAGCACCGCGACGCCGTCTTCGGGCAGAACGCGGGTGAAGAGGGCGGCTTTGGCTTCGAAATACGCCTCCAGCGTTTCGTGGTAGTCGAGGTGGTCTTGGCTGAGGTTGGTGAAGCCCGCCGCGCGCAGCAGCACGCCGTCGAGGCGGTGCTGGTCGAGGCCGTGGGACGACGCCTCCATCGCTGCGTGGGTGATGCCGTTCGCCGCGGCGTCGGCCAGGGTGCGATGCAGGGTGATCGGCTCCGGCGTGGTGTGGGCCAGCGGCGCGGTCCATTCGCCCTCCACCCCCGTCGTGCCGAGGTTCACCGCCGGCAGGCCCAGGACCTGCCAGATTTGCCGTACGAAGGTGCTGACGGAGGTTTTGCCGTTGGTCCCGGTGACCGCGACCATGGTTTGGGGCTGCGCGCCATAGAAGAGCGCCGCGGCCCGCGCCAGCGCCGCGCGGGCGGGATTGGCCAGCACCAGCGCCACATTTCCCAGATGCGCGCGCGCCAGATCGGCGCCGGCCCGGTCGGTCAGGATCGCGGCGGCGTCCATGCGCACGGCGTATTCGATGAATTCGGCCCCGTGGACGCGGCTGCCGGGCAGTGCGGCGAAGAGGTGGCCGGGTTTCACCGCGCGGCTGTCGACGCTGAGGCCGGTGATGATCGGGTTCGCCCCGCTGGCCGCGTGCAGACCCAGATCGGAAAGGGGTTTGTGCGCGGACATGCCTCACCTATGTCAGTTGCTGCTCACCTGCGTTATATCAGCGAGGCCCAGTGGTTCAATCGCGGGGCGCAGGCCCAGAAGGGGCGCGACGCGGCGGGTCATCTCAGCCGCGATAGGCACGGCGGTCCAGCCGGCGGTGCGGCGGGGTTTGTCGCCCGACGTCTCCACCGGCTCGTCCAGGGTCACGACCAGCACATATTTGGGATCGTCCGCGGGAAAGAGGCTGGCGAAGGTCGCGATGACCTTGTCCTCGTAATACCCGCCGCGAGCGCGGGGTTTGTCCGCCGTGCCCGTCTTGCCGCCCACGCGGTAGCCGGGCACCTCGGCCATGGAGGCCGTGCCTTCCGTCACCACCGCGCGCAGCATCTCGCGCCCGGCGCGCGCTGCGCCTTCGGACATCACGCGGGGGCCTTTGGGCGCGCCGCCTTTGAGGATCGTGGGCTGCACGGCATAGCCGCCGTTGGCAATCGCCGCGTAGCCAGCGGCCAGGTGCATGGGCGAGGCGCTGAGGCCGTGACCGTAGGAGATCGTGACGGCGCTGAGGTCGGTCCAGCGTTTGGGCAGCAGGGGCGCGCCGCCGCGCGCTTCCTGAATTTCGAACGGTGTCGCCTCGAAAAAGCCAAGGCTGCGCAGGAAGTCTTGCTGCCGCTTCACGCCGATCTGCAGGGCCAGGCGGCCCGTGCCGCGGTTGGAGGATTTGACGATGATGTCCTGCACGCTGATGGTGCCGTAATTCTTGTTGCGGAACTCGCCGATGGTGAAGCCGCCGACCTTCATGGGACCTTTGGTGTCGATCATCGTGCCGGCGTTCACGAGGCCGAGGTCGATGGCCTGCACGGCGGTGAAGATCTTGAAGACGCTGCCCAGCTCGTAGACGCCCTGGACGGAGCGGTTGAAGAGCGGGCTGTCGGAGGCGTCCCCTTCGGTCAGCGGGCGGGGGCGGTCGTTGGGATCGAAGCTGGGCAGGGAGACGGCGGAGATCACCTCCCCCGTCTGCACGTCCATCAGGACGGAGGTCGCGCCCTTGGCGTTCATCAGCTTCATGCCGCCCCAGAGCACACGCTCCGCCGCGGCCTGGACGGTAAGGTCGAGGCTCAGCTCCAGCGGCGTGCCGGTTTGGGCGGGGTCGCGCAGGCGGTCGTCGAAGTGTTTTTCGACGCCGGCCGTGCCGATCACCTCCGCCGCGCTGACGCCTTCGGTGCCGAAGGACGCACCGCCCAGGATGTGGGCGGCAAGCGGGCCGCCTGGGTAAAGGCGCATCTCGCGCGGGCCGAAGAGGAGGCCCGGCTCGCCGATCTCGTGCACGGCTTGCATCTGTTCGGGGCTGATTTTCCGCTTGATCCACAGGAACTTGCGCTTGCCGGTGAAGCGTTCTGTCAGCTTGGCCGCATCGAGGTCGGGGAAGATCTCCGCTAGCTTTTGGGCGGCCAGTTCTGGCTCGATCATCTGGGGCGGCTGGGCGTAGAGGGCGTGGGTCTCGAAATTCGTGGCCAAAAGGCGCCCGTGCCGGTCCACGATGTCCGCGCGGGCGGCGGAGATAGCGGCGCCGGGCGCAGCGGCGCGCGGCTCCACCGGGTCGGACATGGCCAGCGTGCCCATGCGCGCGCCTACGACGGCGAAGGCGGCGAAGAACATCAGGCCCAGGACCAGTAGGCGGCTTTCGGCGCGGGCGCGGTCGCGGGCGGCCTTATCCTCGGCCCGGGCGGCGCGGTTCGCGGCCTCGATGGCGGCGGGGTCTTCGCCGGCGGCGCGCGCGCGCAAGATGCGCGCGAGGGGGCGCAGGGGCGTGCGGACGCTCATTCGCCCTGCCCTTGGGAGGAAACGTCGACGCCGGTCGAAAAGTCGATCATCGGCACCTCGACGGGCGGGAAGGCGACCTGGTCGATCAGCCCGAACTGTTCGGCATCGAGCGGGAGCAGGCCCAGACGGTCGAAGTTCAGCTCCGCCAGATCGCGCAGCCGGTCGGGGCGGTTGAGATAGGCCCATTCGGCCTTCAGCACGGCCAGCCTCGCGTAGGCGGCGCGGATGCCCTGGTGCAGATCGTCATTGGTCGCAAGCGCCTGCTGGGTCGCGTAATTCTCGCGGTAGGCCCAGAAGGCGAGGCCGATGACACCCAGAACGGTGAAGAGGAAGAGGATCGTACGCATCTAGCGAGCTTTCCTTTGCGGCATGGCGATGTCTTTGGGGTCGATCTGGCCCGCGGGCGCGTCGGTGCGCCGGGCGATGCGGAGTCGGGCGGAGCGGGCGCGCGGGTTCTGCGCGATTTCGCTGTCTGTCGGGGCAATCGCCTTGCGGGGCGTGAGGGTGAAGGCCGCGGCGGCACGCTGCGCTTCGGGCGCGTAGCGGTTTGCGTTCCCGCCCCCGCCGGAGCGGGCGGTTAGGAAGCGTTTGACCATCCGGTCCTCGACCGAATGGAAGGTGACGACGGCCAGCTGACCGCCGGGCCGCAGCGCCCGTTCGGCGGCCGTAAGCCCCTGATAAAGCTCTCCGTATTCATCGTTCACAGCGATGCGCAGCGCTTGGAAGGTGCGGGTCGCGGGGTGGCTTTGGCCGGGTTTGGCGCGGGGCAATTGGCGCTCCACCAGCTCCGCCAGTTCGAGCGTTCGGGTTAGGGGCCGGGCCTGCACGATGGCGCGGGCGATGCGCCGGCTGGCGCGCTCTTCGCCGTAAAGCCAGATGATCTCTGCCAGCTCCGCCTCGTCTGCGCCGTTGACTAGATCCGCGGCGCTCGGCCCCTCCTGCCCCATCCGCATGTCGAGGGGGCCGTCCTTCATGAAGGAAAAGCCGCGCTCGGCGCGGTCGAGCTGCATCGACGACACGCCCAGGTCCAGGACCACGCCATCGAGGTCCTGCGCATAGGTGTCGAGGCGGGAAAAGACGCCGGGCGCTGGGGTGATCCGGTCGTCCATCCACTCCGCAGCCAACTCGAAAGCCAGCGGGTCGCGGTCGACGGCTGTGACGTGGTCCGCCCCCGCCTTCAGCAGCGCGCGGGTATAGCCGCCCGCACCGAACGTGCCGTCCAGCCAATGGCCGGTGATCGGCGCGCAGTGCTGCAGGATCGCGCCGATGAGAACGGGGATATGCGGCGCCCCTGTCATCGCGTCAGTCGAGGTAGATGGACGGATCGGCCTCCGGGTCGAAGCCGTCCTCGTC
>JBCDFL010000220.1:0-5265 GCA_039178165.1 Pseudomonadota bacterium
CGGGCCCGAGCGAGGGCGAGCTCACGGAGGTGCAGGTCGACGCGATCCTGAACATGCGCCTGCGCTCCCTGCGCCGCCTGGAAGAGATGGAGCTGATCCGCGAGCGCGACGCGCTGATGGAAGAGCGCGCGGGGCTCGAGGACCTGCTGGCCGACGAGGGCCTGCAATGGGCGCGCATCTCGGACCAGCTGAAGGCCACCAAGAAGCAGTTCGGCAAAGACTGGCCCGGCGGCGCCCGGCGCACGACCTTTGCCGAGGCCGGCACCGTCGAGGACGTGCCGTTGGAGGCGATGATCGACCGGGAACCGATCACGGTCGTGTGCAGCCAAATGGGGTGGATCCGCGCGATGACGGGTCATATCGATCTGACCCGCGAGCTGAAGTTCAAAGATGGCGACGGCCCCCGTTTCATCTTCCATGCGGAAACGACGGATCGTCTGCTTCTTTTTGCGTCCAACGGGCGATTCTACACTCTGTCGGCGTCGAACTTGCCGGGCGGGCGCGGCATGGGCGAGCCGCTGCGCCTGATGGTGGACCTGCCGAACGAGGCGCAGATCGTCGATCTGTTCATCCACCGGCCCGGGTCCAAACTGCTGGTCGCGTCTTCGGCAGGCGACGGCTTCATCGTGCCGGAAGATGAGACCGTCGCCCAGACCCGCGCGGGCAAGCAGGTGCTGAACGTGCGCAGCGCGGCGGCGTCGGTGTGTCGGCGGGTCGACGGCGATCACGTCGCGGTCGTGGGCGAGAACCGCAAGATGCTGGTGTTCCCCCTGACCGAGCTGCCGGAAATGGGCCGCGGCAAAGGCGTGCGGCTGCAGCGGTACAAGGATGGCGGGCTGTCAGATGCAACGACGCTGACGCTGGCGGACGGCCTCAGCTGGCCGGATCCTGCGGGCCGCACGCGCACCCAATCGGATCTGAGCGAGTGGATCGCCAAGCGGGCCACCGCGGGCCGGATGGCGCCGCGCGGATTTCCCCGCGACAACACATTCGCGCGCACGTAGTGTGACGCCAAGGCGCGGCAGAGCGCGCCGGCATAGAGGCAAAGGCAATCTCCATGACACATCTGACGGGCCGCTATTTCGGCCAATCCGGGCCGCTCTTCTGGCTGTATATCCGCACCTCGCTGCTGACACTCGTCACGCTGGGCATCTACCGCTTTTGGGCCAAGACGCGGATCCGCAAATATGTCTGGTCGGCCAGCGCGGGCGGTGAGGACAGCTTTGAATATACCGGCACGGGGCTGGAGAAATTCCTGGGCTTCCTGGTCGCCATCGTGATCCTGGCGATCTTTCTTGGCTTTTTGAACCTGATCCTGGCCTTTATCGGCCTCAACGTGATCGGCGTGTTCGAGGGCTCCGCCGCGGATGTCACGCAGATCATCGTGATCTACGCCAACTTCATCGCGCTGATCCCTTTGTTCCTTTTCGCCGCCTACCGTGCGCGGCGCTACAAGATGGCGCGGACACGCTGGCGCGGGCTGCGGTTCGGGATGGATCAAGGCGCGTGGGGCTATGTCGCCCGGGCGCTGGGCCATGGCTTGCTGGCCATCCTAACCCTGGGCCTGCTGCTGCCGCGCGCGACGTTCTACCTTGAGAAATACATGGTCGATCGATCCTGGTACGGCGATGCCAAGTTCAGCCAGGGCGGTAAGTGGACGGCGCTGTATCCAGGACTGAAACACGTCGCGATCGCCTTTGCGATCATCATCGTCGGCGCCGGCCTCGGTGTCGCGCTGAACGCGCCGGGTCTTGCCGGGCTCGCCGGCTTTGTCGGCTACATCTGGATGCTGATCGGTTTCGTTTACTACCGCGTCTCTGCCTTCAACTACATGATGCGCGAGCGGCGGCTCGATGGCGTCGTCACGTTCGACGCGCAGGCGGAGACGGGGCGTGTTGTCACAATCGCCCTGATCGGCATGCTCGCCGTTTTCGGCGCGATGATCGCTGCGGGGCTTGTCTTCCTCCTCGTCGGGATGGCCGTCGGGTTTGGCGCCGCATTTAGTGGTGGGCCTGTGGACCCAGACGCGCTGGGCGCGGGAATCTTTGTCCTGAGCGCCGTCGGCGTCTTACTCTACGCTGCGGTGCTGCTGATGATCGGGGGGATCAACCTCGTGATGATCACGCAGAAGGTGATCGCGCACGTCATCGCGTCCGTGACGGTCGCCAACGCGCCGCATCTGGACCAAATCCAGCAGCGCGCTGCGGATACTGGCGCCGATGCGGAAGGCTTTGCCGATGCGCTCGATATCGGCGGCGCGATCTGACGTGCCGACCGGGCGCTTCTACGATGGCGAGGGCGGCCTGCGCCTCGATGTGGAGGTCGAGGTCGACCGCGCTGCCGGCACCCTGATCCTGCGCCATGCGGACCTTCCGGACGGCGCGCAATACTGGCCGCTCGGCGCTATGCGCGCGCTCAAGGATCAGGCGCGCGCCGATCAGATGGTGCTGACGCTCGCCGATATGGAGGCGGTGGATGCCGGCCTGATCACCACCGCGCGGCTGTCGATCACCGGACGGGACGCGATCCGCACGATCCGTGGCGCGGCGCCCAACATCGACAAGCGCGATGTGAAGGCCGGCACGTTCCGCAAGATCGGGATCTACGCCGCCTCCGCCGTCGGCGCCGTGGCGCTGATGGTCTTCGTCATCCTGCCCGGCCTGGCCGACCAGCTGGCCCCCTTGATCCCGATCGAGCGGGAGGTGCGCTGGGGCAAGGCTGTCGTAAGCCAGATGGGTCGCTTCCTCGGCGAAGGCTCCTCCGAAGAGCTGACCTGCGAGGGGGCGGAGGGCCTTGCCGCGCTAACCCGGATGGAAGAGCGGCTGACCGGTCCGGAGGGGCTGGGCTACAACATCGACATCACCGTCTTCGACATCGACATGGTCAACGCCTTCGCCGCGCCGGGCGGGCAGATCGTCCTGACGCGCGGTCTGATTTCCGCAGCGCCCGGCGCTGACGCGGTGGCAGGGGTGCTGGCGCACGAGATCGCCCATGTCGACAACCGCGACGTCACCCGCAACGCCCTGCGCATCGCGGGCTCTGCCGGCCTTTTGTCGATGGCGCTGGGCGATTTCGCGGGCGGCGCCATCGTCGTCGGCGTCACGCAGATGGTGATCGACAATTCTTACACCCGCGAAGCCGAATTCGCCGCCGACGCCTACGCCCTCGACATGCTGGGCGCCGCGGATGTCAGTGGCGAGGGGTTCGCGGCCTTCTTCGACGTGCTGTCGAAGCGGGAAGGGCGGTTGGGTGTGAAACTGCCCGAGTACCTCTCCACCCATCCCGACACGCCGGGCCGGGCGCAGCGGGCGCGGGACTACGCGGCGGAGCAGGGGGCGACCCGCCCTGTCCTGACGGAGGCAGACTGGGCCGCGCTGCAAAAGGTCTGCGGCTAGACAGCCTCCGCCTGCAGCCACACGCCGCCTTCGGGCCTCAGCGTCAGGATCATGACGGGCTTTGGATCCCGGCCTCGCACCGCAGTATAGCTGTGGTTGGCCAGCAAGGTGGCGAGGATGATCACCGCCTCCTGCACGGCAAATGACGCGCCGATGCAGATGCGCGGCCCGTCGCCGAAGGGCAGGTAGGCGTAGCGCTCCGGCTTGGTCTCGAAACGGTCCGGTCGGAAGGCGTCCGGCTCCTCCCACAGATCGGCGTGCCGGTGCAGCGCGTAGATCGGCAGGATGACCGTGTCGCCCGGATGGATCTCCGTGCCGACCAGCCGGTCCCGCGCCTGCGCGGTGCGCGACACCAGGGCGCCCGGCGGGTAAAGGCGCAGCGCCTCGTCGATGATCTGCCGCACGAAGGTCAGGTTGGGCACGTCTTCTCCCGTGGCCACGCGGCGCGTGCCCAGCACCTTCTGCACTTCGGTCCGGGCGCGGTCCTGCACCTTGGTGTCGAAGGCGCACAGATACATCGCCCAGGCGAGGGTCAGCGCCGTCGTTTCGTGCCCCGCGACGATGAAGGTCAGCAGGTTGTCGCGCAATTCAGCATCCGACATCTGCCGCCCGTCCTCGGGGTCCGTTCCCGCGCGCAGCAGGTCCAAAAGGTCGGGCACGGTGCCGGCGCCTTGCGCGGCCCGGGCGCGGATCGCGGCATCCGCCATCTCCCGGGTCTGGGCCATCGTGCGACTGGCGCGCATGCGTCCGGGCCGCGGGATCCAGGCCGGCGCCTGCAGCATATCGAGGACGGTGACTTTCCCAGCCTCGGCGATGTAGTCGTTGATGGCCGCATGAACCTTGTCACGGTCCACGGCCTCATTACCGGAAAAGGTGACATCGGCGATCACGTCGAAGGTCGCGGTCACCATCTCGTCCAGCATGTTGACCGCGCGTTTGCCGGCGCCCTGCACACGCTGGGCGGTGTTTTCGGCGGCCGCGCTCATGATCGGGGCCAGCGCCGTAATATTCCGCCGCGCGAACGCCGGAGCTGCCGTGCGCCTCTGCCAGCGCCAGTCCGCCCCTTCGGCGATAAAGAGCGAGTCGCCGATGGCCGGGCGCAGTAGGTTCTTCGTCACCACAGATTTCGGGTAATCGTCCAGCCGGTCCCTGAGCACGATACGGATCGCCTCCGGGTCGGTGATCATGTGCCAGCGCTGGCCGCCCGTCTTTCCCGATACGATCTTGCGCCGTGTCGTGGCACTGGGCACCGCGCGCAGCACATTGGCGCGCGTTTCGCGCACGCTGCGCCACAGGGACCAGGTGACGCCATCGGGCTCTAACGGGACATGGACGGGCGGGGCGGATGAGGGCATCGCGATCTCCTTTGCTGGGCAAAACAATAGGCGTGCGATGTCTGGCGCGGATGCGGCAATTGCGCCCGCGCACCGCCTGCGCTACCCAAGGCGAGCGCAGCCAAAAGGGGACCAACATGCGGCTTATCCACGGACTTTTGCTAAGCCTCGTGCTTCTGGCGGCCTGCGGGGGCGCGGCCGACCTCGATGGCCCGCCGGTGCCGCTGGGCGATTTCAATTTGGTCCACAACGTGGCCGTTGCGCCAAAGGCGCAGCGCGGCCCCCTCAGCCGCCCCGCCACCAAGGAGCAACTGACCGAAGCCATGCGCCTTGCGGTCGCCGAACGGTTCGACCGCTACGACGGGCCGCGCAACTACCATTTCGGCGTCTCGGTGGAAGGCTACAACCTCGCCGTGCCGGGCGTGCCGCTGGTCGTGTCGCCCAAATCGGTGCTGATCATCAACCTGACCGTCTGGGACGATGCGGCGGGCAAGAAGCTGAACGACGAGCCGCACCAAATCACCGTGCTGGAGACG
>JBCDFL010000221.1:0-5160 GCA_039178165.1 Pseudomonadota bacterium
CATCGCCTCCGGCATCGACGGCGCGCGGCTGGGCATCCACACCCACAACGATATGGAGGCGGCGGTGGCCGGCAGTCTGGCCGCCATCGACGCCGGGGCCACGCATGTTCAGGGTACGCTCAACGGGCTGGGGGAGCGGTGCGGGAACGCCAACCTGACCACGCTGATCCCCATCCTGGCCCTGAAACCCGCCTATGCGGAGCGTTTCGAGACCGGCGTCACGCCCGAGGCGCTGGCGGGGCTGACCCGCACCGCGCGTATGCTGGACGATATCCTGAACCGCGTGCCGCACCGCCAATCGGCCTTCGTCGGCGCCTCGGCCTTTGCCCACAAGGCGGGCCTGCACGCCAGCGCGATCCTCAAGGACCCGAGCACCTACGAGCACGTGGACCCCGCCGCCGTCGGCAACGCCCGCATCATCCCGATGTCGAACCAGGCGGGCCAGTCCAATCTGCGCGAGCGGCTGGCGGGCATGGGCCTGAAGGTGGCCAAAGGCGATCCGGCCCTTGCGCGCATCCTCGAACGGATCAAGGCGAACGAGGCGCAAGGCTATTCCTACGACGTCGCCCAAGCCTCCTTCGAGCTGGTCGCGCGGGACGAGCTGGGCGCGCTGCCGGAGCTCTTTGAGGTCAAGCGCTACCGGGTGACGGTGGAGCGGCGCAAGAACAAGCGCAACCAGGTCGTGAGCCTCTCCGAAGCGGTGGTCGTGGTGAAGGTCGACGGGCAAAAGAAGCTCTCGGTCAGCGAATCCATGGATGCCGACGGCAGCGACCGCGGCCCCGTCAACGCCCTCGCCAAGGCGCTGGCCAAGGACCTCGGGCGCTATTCGGAGCAGCTCGAAGACATGCGCCTCGTCGACTTTAAGGTGCGCATCACCCAAGGCGGGACGGAGGCCGTGACCCGCGTCATCATCGACAGCGAGGACGGCGCCGGCAACCGCTGGTCCACTGTGGGCGTCAGCCCCAACATCGTCGACGCCTCGTTCGAGGCGCTGCTCGACGCGATCCGCTGGAAGCTCTTGAGGGACAGCGCATGAATTGGGATGCCTTCTTTACCCTGCACCGCGATCTGGCCCGTGAAGGGCCGGGCGAGCCAGCGGATGTCGCCTGGGCGGCTGCCACCGCGGGGCTGGGCCAAAACGCCGACATGGCCGACGTCGCCTGCGGGCCGGGCGGGGACATCGCCGCGCTGCTGGAGGCTGCGCCGCAGGGGCACGTGACCGCGCTCGATAAGACCGCGCATTTCGTGGATGCCGCCCGCGCGGACTGGGCCGCGGACGACCGCGTCACGGTGCTGCGCGCCGACATGGCGACGATCGCCAACACCTACGATTTGATCTGGTGCGCCGGGGCCGTCTACTTCCTGGGCGTTACCGAAGCGCTGACCGCCTGGCGCAAGAGCCTCAATCCCGGCGGCGCCATCGCCTTCTCCGAACCCTGCTGGTTTACGGACGCCCCATCTGACACCGCGCGGGCCAATTGGGCCGATTATCCGGCCATGACGGATGCGGCGGGCATCCGCGCGCGGGTGGAGGCGGCGGGCTACGCGGTCGTGGGCACCCGCAAAGTGTCGGACGCGGCGTGGGAGGCGTACTACACCCCCATCGACGCGCGCATCGCGGCCCTGCGCCCCGGTGCGGATGCGGCGCTGGCCGCGGTCCTCGATGAGGCCGAAGCGGAAGCCGCCGCCTGGCGCGCCGGGCGGGCGGAGTTCGGCTACCTCCTGCTGGTCGTTCGACCGAGGTGAGGCGCGTCATCCCCTATATGTAACCTTGACGTATCTTTCTTTGCTTATTATGTCACCTGTAGGTAACAAACAAGGGACCACGTCATGGACGCCACGCATATCGAACGGATCCGTCAGATCGCCCTGGGCACAACCGCGCTGGCCTGTCTGGGCTACGCGCTGATGTCGCTGATCCAGGACCGGCCCGACCCGTTCTACTGGTGGGTGCCGGGGACCATCGGGACGTTGGCGGCGCTGGCGATTTCCTTGGTCGAACGCCGCGCCGGCCCGCGGGAGACGGACCGCGCCACGGATGAGATGTATCTGGCCACCCAGCGCGGCGCCGCCGCGACGGCCTTTTGGGTCGGGATGGCGCTGGTTCTACTGGCCGCGGTCGCCTCCGTGTTGGAGCTGTTCGACCCCCGCGCGATGCTCACGGCGCTCGGCACAGGGATGGCCGGAACCTATCTGGGCCTGCTGGTCTGGCGCGACGTCTCAGGCGGCTGATGGCGGGTCTTACGAACCGGCTGAAGGTGCTGCGGGCGGAACGGGACCTGACCCAAGCGGCGCTGGCGGAGGCGGCGGGCGTGTCGCGCAAGACGATCAACACGATCGAAAACCGCGTCTTCGTGCCCTCGACCGTCCTGGCCCTGACGCTGGCGCAGGTGCTGGGCTGCCGGGTGGAGGATATCTTTGCCCTCGATCTGTCCGAATGAGCGCCTGGCAGCGGGGATGCCGCAGGACTTGCCGTGAGGTGGGCGCTATGTGAAGGCGCCCGGGCGCTGCCATTCCCGCGCCGCCCGCCATGCCAGAGACTTCGAGCCGGACCGCCATGACTTTCGACACCAACCTCACCGCCTGCGCCCGCATTGTCGAGCGGGCGGACCCCCTGCGCTTTGCCTGCACGATGGCGGTGGAGCCGGCGCTGCGGGCGCGGCTGTTCCCGCTTTACGCCTTCAACGTGGAGGTCAGCCGCGCGCCTTGGGTCACGGCCGAGCCGATGATCGCGGAGATGCGCCTGCAATGGTGGCGCGACGCGCTGGAGGAGATCGCGGCGGGCGGGCCGGTGCGCGCGCACGAGGTGACGACGCCCCTGGCCGGTGTGCTGAGCGCGGAGGAGGCGCAGGCGCTCGACCGGCTGGTCGCGGCGCGGCGCTGGGACATCTACAAAGAGCCTTACGAGGATCAGGCGCATCTGCACGATTATCTGGATGCGACGGCGGCGACGCTGATGGTGGTCGCGGGCCGAGACGCGCGGCTGCGCGGCACGGGCTATGCGGGCGGGGTCGCGGCTTGGTTTCACGCAGTGCCCAAGCTGGAAGGGCTGGGGCGCATCCCGCTGGTCAACGGCACGGCGCAGGGCGTGCAGGCGATGGCGCAGGACGCGCTCGGGCGGCTGGGACCGGGCGGGCCAGCGGCCTTGCCCGCCGCCGGGGCGCGGTCGGTTTTGCGCGCGGCGATCAAGGCGCCCGGATTGGTGGGGCAGGGCGGTCTGCCCCCGCTGGATGCGCCGTGGGCGCGGCTGCGCGCGCGATTGCTTGGGCGGGTCTAACCCGCGACCGGGCGCGGGTGTCGGCGCACCAGCCACACCAGCGCGCCGCCCGCCAGCACCAGGAACGGCACCATCGCGACGTTCACCGCGGTCCATCCCGCTTCCGCCGTGCCGCCGGCGCAGTTCATCAGCCCGCCCGAGGCGAGCGAGGCCAGCGTGACCGAGCCGAAGACGATCAGATCGTTGAGCCCTTGGATGCGCCCCCGCTCCGCCACGCTGTGGCTTTGCGTCAGCATCGTCGTCGCGCCGATGAAGCCGAAATTCCAGCCCAGCCCCAACAGGATGAGCGCCGCGAAGAAATGCGGCAGCGTCACGCCGGACAGGGCCACGACGCCGGCCAGCGCCAGGATGGCGAGGCCGGTGCCCATCACCCGCTCCGCCCCGAAGCGGGCGATCAGGTGGCCGGTGAAGAAGCTGGGCGCGAACATCGCCAGCACGTGTCCGGTGACGACGTTCGAGGCATCAGGCTCGGTATAGCCGCAGCCGACCACCGCCAGGGGCGTGGAGGTCATCACCAGGTTCATCAGGGCGTAGGACACCGCGGCGCAGATCACCGCCACCGCGATGCGCGGATCGCGCAGCATCTCGCCCCGCGTGCGCGCCGGCGCGGCGCTGGTGCTTTGCGGCGCAGGGCGCGGGATGTCGAGCAGCAGGAACAGCGCCATACCCGCCACGTTCAGCAGCATCGCCACCAGATAGATGTCGAAATAGCGCATCGCCGACGCGTCGGGGTTGGTGGCGGTCATCGCGGCGACGATCTGCGGGCCGATGAAGGCGGAGATCAGGCCGCCCGCCATCACGTAGGAAATCGCCTTGGGCTTGAACGCGTCGGAGGCCGTGTCGGCGGCGGCAAAGCGGAAGAAGCCCTGGGACGACATGTAGATGCCGGTGAGGTAGCTGCCGATCAGGAAGACGGCGAAGCTGTCCAGCATCAGCGCCCAGGCGCTGATGGCCGAGCCGATCAGCCCGCCCGCCGCGCCGATATAGAAGCCGGTCCGGCGACCGAAGCGCTGCATCACCGTGCTGAGCCAGGGCGCAGTCGTCATGGACCCGAAGACGATCAGCGAGATGGGCAGCGTCGCCAGGCAGACGAAGGGCGACAGCTTTTGCCCCGCCAGCCCGCCGATTACGAAGATCATGGTGATCTGGGAGCCAAGCAGGGCTTGCGCCGCCACGAGGACGGCGACGTTGCGCTTGGCGCGGCTGTCGTCTGGAATGTTCATGCCCGATGCCTACGCCTGCGCAGGGCCAGCGGCAAGGCGCTTGCACGCCGCATGCGCCAAGGTGCAAGGAAGGGGCATGGACGCTGCAGATATTCTGGTGCTCGCCGGGCGGCGGGACGCGGTCGCTTTTGCGGATGGGCTTGGCGCCTCCACGCTGCGCTTGTCGGCCGCTTTGCCCGCACCGCGGCGCGAGGTGGCGGGGCCGTTCGATTCGGCGCTGGGGCGCGGCTGGCGGGGGGTGATCTGCGCGGCGCACCCGTTCGATCCTGCCCCCGCGGCGCGGGTTGCGGCCCTCTGGCCCGATCTGCCCTGCGCCCTGCATCCCGCGCCCGCCTGGGGGGCGGAGGTGCCCGGCAGCGCAGCCTGGGCCCACGCGCCGGACGTCGCCGCCGCCGTGCGGGCGATGCCGCCGGGCCTGCGCCTCTTCGCGGCGACCGGGCGGGAGAGTGAAGCGGCGCTGGCGGGCTACGATGGCACCGTCTTCCTGCGCCAAAACAGCCTGCACAACGCGCCGCCGAGCGCGCCGAACGTGCGCTACCACTTCACCCTCGCCGCGGATTACGACGAGGGCAGCGAGGCGGCCTTGTTCCAGGCCCGCGGCATCGGCGCGCTGATCCTGCGCAATACCGGCGGGCGTCGCGGCCTTGGCAAGGTGCTGGC
>JBCDFL010000222.1:0-5154 GCA_039178165.1 Pseudomonadota bacterium
CCGCCCACCGTCTGGGCGGCGCTGGCGCTGATGATGCTCGGGATGGCGCTGGTGCAGCCCCGGCGCTTGAACCGGGCTGCCGCATAGGCGATTGTACCGCCGCCAGAGGCTAACAAAAGGGCCGCGCCAATGGGCCTGATCGAGCTGTCGCCGACCGGTGACGCCCTCCTGACCCTCTCCATCGTGGGGGTCATGTTCATCCTGTTCCTGCGGGAAGTCCTTCCGACCGAGGTGGTCGCGCTGGGCGGTGTTGCGTTGATGCTGGTGGCCGGCGTTCTGCCCTACGACGCGGCGCTCGATGTGCTCAGCAACCCCGCGCCGTGGACCATCGCGGCGATGTTCATCATCATGGGCGCGCTGGTGCGGACCGGGGCGCTCGACGCCTTCACCGGCCTCGCCTCGCGCCAGGCCAAGACGCGGCCCGTGGTGGCCATCGCCCTCCTGATGGCCTTTGTCATCCTCGCCTCCGCCATCGTCAGCAACACGCCCGTGGTCGTGGTGATGATCCCCGTCTTCATCCAGCTGGCAAAAACCATGGATCTGGCGCCCTCCAAGCTGCTGATCCCGCTGTCTTACGCCGCCATCCTCGGGGGCACGCTGACCCTGATCGGCACCTCGACCAACCTGCTGGTGGACGGCGTGGCGCGGGCCAATGGGCTTGCCGCGTTCAGCATCTTTGAAGTCACGCCCCTGGGTCTGATCCTGGTGGTCTGGGGCATGGTCTACCTGCGCTTCGTGGCGCCCCTGCTGCTGCCCGACCGCGACAGCATGGCGGGTCTGCTGAGTGATCGGGCCAAGATGAAGTTCTTCACCGAGGCCGTCATCCCCCCCGACAGCAACCTCATCGGGCGCGAGGTCACCGGCGTGCAGCTCTTCAAGCGCGACGGCGTGCGCCTGATCGACGTGATCCGGGGTGACCTGTCCCTGCGCCGCAACCTCGCGGGGGTAGAGTTGCAGGTCGGCGACCGGGTTGTCCTGCGCTCCGCCGTCACCGAGCTGCTGAGCCTGCAACGCAACAAGGAGCTGAAGCGGGTCGATCAGGTCTCCGCGGTGGAGACGACGACGGTCGAGGTGCTGATCACCCCAGGCTGCAAGATGATCGGGCGGAGCCTTGGGGCCATGCGATTGCGCCGGCGCTACGGCGTCTACACGCTGGCGGTGCACCGACGGAACCAGAACATCGGCCGTGCGCTCGACGATCTGGTGGTCAAAGTCGGCGATACGCTGCTGCTGGAGGGTGCGCCGGCGGACATCCAGCGGCTGGCGCAGGACATGGATATGGTCGACGTCTCGCAGCCCTCGGGCCGGGCCTTCCGGCGCAGCCACGCGCCCATCGCGCTGGGCGCGCTCATCGGGATCGTGGCGCTGGCGGCCTTCGGCGTTGCGCCGATCCTGGCGCTGAGCGTGATTGCTGTCGCGCTGGTCCTCGTGACCAAGTGCATCGACGCGGACGAGGCGTTTTCCTTCGTCGATGGCCGCCTTCTGGCGCTGATCTTTTCGATGCTGGCCATCGGCGCGGCCCTGGAGGCGTCGGGTGCCGTGGCCCTGATCGCCGAGGCCATCGCGCCGGGCCTCAGCGTGCTGCCGCCCTTCCTGATCATCTGGACGGTCTACCTGCTGACTTCCGTCCTGACCGAGCTGGTGAGCAACAACGCTGTCGCCGTGGTGATGACCCCCATCGCTATCGGGCTGGCCACGGCCCTTGGCCTCGACCCTCGCCCGCTGGTCGTGGCGGTGATGGTGGCCGCCTCGGCCAGCTTCGCGACGCCCATAGGCTACCAGACCAACATGCTGGTCTACGGGCCGGGCGGCTACAAGTTCACCGATTTCATGCGCGTGGGCATCCCGCTGAACCTGAGCATTGGCTTCCTCGCCTCCGCCATCATTCCGTTCATTTGGGCGCTGTGACGCGCAGCCCCTGTGGCCGCGCCTTCCAGCGTCAAAGTTCCGGCGCGTCCTGCGGGGCGGCCGCCGTCTCCAGCATCTGGTTCACCCGGGCATCGACGGTCAGCAACGTGCCAAGCAGCTCATCGTTATAGGCGCGTGAGGCATCACCCAAGTCCATGACCATCTTGCGGATGCTGCCATCGTCATTCGAGGTGACGTTTATATCAACTTCTGGGCCACAGGACGGAAACGTATGCATGTCGCCGACCGAAATCCCGCGCACGCCCGAGGCGCGGTCAGCTTCCGAACATTCGCCCGAGCTGGCCGACCAGACCAACTGCCTGTAGGCCCCGGTCTGATCAAAGCTGATGGTGAAGGTTGTCCGCTGGAACATGATGTCGATCTCGGGATCCTGAAACCCAAATTTGTTCTGCAACGCGCTTTTCATCGTGGGAATGGGCACGTTCTGGCCCGCCGGGCTATAATACGTCGTCCGAGAGACCCCAAGAACCCGAGCCGTGCCAGCCGCCGCCGCCTCCTCCGTCGGTGCAAACTCGAACAGAACGTCGATCTGATCGACATAACCTTTCGCGCCGCGGGCGCTGGTTTCGATGATGTCGGTCGTCTTCACATAGGATTGAAACGCGCGATGCGCCGCGCCCGAGCGCAGGCTCGCCATCCCGGTCGCACTGCCTTGCACCCCGCGCTCCAGCGCTGTCCACCCGCGCCCTGCGACCAGGTTCGCTTCGACGTCGTCCCGGGTCTGATCCAGGCTCACACCCAGCAGATCGTAGCCTGAAGGCAGTGGCGACGGCGCGTTCGGCAGCTGGATGCCCGCGATGGTCAGCGGCTCCGGGTGGAACGCGGGAAAGGCGACGTCGACGCCTTGCGCCGGATTGGCCGTCACGGTGACCGTTCCGCTGGCGGGGCAATTGCCCTTGCTCGTCCCGCCCAGGGCCAGCTGTGACGTCGCCACCCCCTCAAAGCGCAGCCCGTAAACGCATTCCGCCGTCATCTGCCCACTCTGGGCCTGGCGATTGGCCAGCAACATGCCCAGCGGGCCGTGCCGATACAACTGTTAGCTGAACTGCCCCGTGGGCTGGCCATTCTCGGACGTGCGCACGCCGCCGAACCAAACCCCGTCGAGCGGGTCGAAATCCGCTTGGGCCGTGCCAGCCAAAGACAGGGCCGCCACGGCCAGGAATGCTTTGGAGATGAAATGTTTCATGGGGGCGCTCCGAAAAAGATTTGAAACCATGTCAAAACAGTATCGTAACACCTCAGTGAACTTGAACTATTGTTGTGAAAAAGCGCGCACAATACTGCGTGTGCCCAAGAAGTATACTGCGCTCGGGGCGCGTCAATTCTTCAAGAATTGAAGGTTATCGATCCTTCAAGGATCGACTACGCAATCGCCTGCGACCGCCCCGCATTGCGCCCCGAGAAGATGCAACCGCCGAGGAACGTGCCTTCCAGCGCATTGTAGCCGTGGTAGCCGCCGCCGCCGAAGCCGGCGACTTCCCCTGCTGCGAAGAGCCCCGGCACCACGGCGCCGTCGGCGCCGATCATCTGGCTGTCGAGGTTCGTTTGCAGGCCGCCCAGGGTTTTGCGGGTCAGGATGTGCAGTTTGACCGCGATCAGGGGCCCGTTGGCGGGGTCGAGGAATTTGTGCGGTTTGGCCGTGCGGATCAGCCGGTCGCCGCGGTAGTTGCGGGCAGCGTGGATCGCCATCATCTGGGCGTCCTTGCTGAACGGATTGTCGATTTGGGCGTCTCGCGCCTCGATCTGCGGGCGCAATTTCTCTTCGGTGATGAGGCTCCCGCCCGCCACTTGGTTCATGCCGCGCACGAGGGAGGCCAAATCCTGCGCCACGACGAAGTCTTGTCCTCGCTCTTTGAACGCCTCCACCGGGCCGGTCGCTTTGGAGCCGGAAAGGATGCGCTGCTTGATGACCTCGAGCCAGGATTTCGAGGTGAAGTCGGGGTTCTGCTCGGACCCCGACAGGGCGAATTCCTTCTTGATGACCTTCTGGGTCAGGACGAACCAGGAATACTCGTAACCTGTGTCGAGGATCGCCTTGAGCGTGCCGACGGAATCGAAGCCGGGCAGGGCGGGGGGCGCGAAGCGGTTGCCTTCCGCGTCGAACCACATCGACGAGGGGCCGGGCAGGATGCGGATGCCGTGGGCGGGCCAGATCGGGTCCCAATTCTGCACGCCTTCGGTGTAATGCCACATGCGGTCACCGTTGATAACGTGCCCGCCCGCGGCCTCCGAAATGCCGATCATGCGGCCGTCCACATGGGCCGGCACGCCCGCGACCATGGATTTGGGCGCGGGGCCGAGGCGCTCCGTGGGCCAGACCTTGCGCACCATCTCGAAATTGCCGCCGATGCCGCCGGAGGTCACGATGACGGAGGGCGCCTGGACCGCGAAATCGCCGACCGCGTCGCGGTTGGTCTTTTGCCCGCGGGCGGCATTGTCTTCGGCAAGGATCGTGCCACTAACGCCTTTGGCGGCGCCGTTTTCCATGTCGATCCGGTCGACCTGGTGCCGGAAGCGGAATTCCAGCAGACCCGCGCGCTCGTGCTCTTCGCAGCGGCGCACGAAGTGCTCGATGCTGCCCGGCCCGGTGCCCCAGGTGATGTGGAAACGGGGGACGGAGTTGCCGTGGCCATTGGCGAAGCCGCCGCCGCGTTCGGCCCAGCCGACGACCGGGAACCAGCGCAGGCCCATCTTGTAGAGCCATTCGCGCATCTCGCCGGCGGCGAAGTCGACATAGGCTTCGGCCCATTTGCGCGGCCAGTGGTCTTCTTCGCGGTCGAACCCGGCGCTGCCCATCCAGTCATTCAGGGCCAGCTCGCGGCTGTCGCGCACGCCCATGCGGCGCTGTTCGGGCGTATCGATCAGGCACAGGCCCCCGAGGCTCCAGAAGGCTTGACCGCCCAGAAAGCTGCGCGGCTCCTGATCGACCATGATCACCCGCTTGCCGCGGTCCCCAAGCTCTGCGGCGGCGGCGAGGCCGGCGAGGCCGGTGCCGACGATGATGGCGTCTGCGCTGTCCATGAAAGCCTCCCTTCAGCGGCTGCGGAACCACGCCACGAAGGGCGCTGCGACCAGATACATAGTGATGCCGTAAACGGCGGCGGGCAGGGCGTAGGTCGAAAAGCCCTCCGACTGGCCCGAGATCAGCGCCGCCAGCGTGATGCCCAGCGTCGCGTTCTGGATCCCCGTCTCGACGGAGACGGTCTTGGTCTCCGGCCAGCTCAG
>JBCDFL010000223.1:0-5033 GCA_039178165.1 Pseudomonadota bacterium
AACACAGGCAAGCGGGGAATCGCGCATGGTCGCATCGGTCATCTTCGATCTGGACGGCACGCTCGCCGATACCAGCCGCGACCTGATCAACGCCGCCAATAGCTGCTTTCGGGATATGGGTCTGGGCGATGTGCTGGAGCCTGCGCGCGATCAGGCCATCGCCCTGCGCGGGGGCCGGATGATGCTGACCCGCGGGTTGGAGCGCGTGGGCCGCTACGACGAGGCGGTCGTGAAGGCCTATTACCAGCCGCTTCTGGACGCCTATGCCGGCGCGATCAGCACGCACACGGTGCTTTACCCCGGCGCGATGGAGGCGGTGGCCGCCCTGAAGGATGACGGCTTCGCGGTGGGCATATGCACCAACAAGCCCGAAGGTCTGGCCCGCCAGCTTTTGACTGATCTGGGCATCCTCGACGCCTTCGCCAGCCTCATCGGCGCTGACACTCTGCCGGTGCGCAAGCCCGATCCGGCACCGCTTTTTGCGGCGGCAGAGGCGGCGGGCGGCTCGCGCCACTGCATCCTGATCGGAGACAGCGACACGGATCGCAACACCGCCAAAGCTGCCGGCGTGCCGTCGGTCCTCGTCACCTTCGGGCCCGCGGGCGGCGACATGGCGGCACTGGAGCCCGAAGCGCTGCTGGCCGATTATGCCGATCTGCCCGCGCTCGCCCGGCGTCTGCTTGCCTAACGCGCTATCGAAGAGGAACGGAGACGTCATGTCAGAGGTGTTTCGCGGAAACTTCACCCAGCAAGAGCCCATCCCACAGGCCGGGATCGAGGCGGCGATGGCTGTCATGACCCACGGCCGGCTGCACCGCTACAACACCGGCGCGGGAGAGTTGTCTGAGGCGGCGCTGCTTGAACAGGACTTCGCCGCCTTCACCCAAGCCAAATACTGCCTCGCCGTTGCGTCGGGCGGCTACGCCATGGCGACGGCCCTGCGCGCAGTGGGCGTGCAGCACGGCGATCCGGTCCTGTCGAACGCCTTCACCCTGGCGCCCGTGCCCGGCGCGATTTCAGCCGTCGGCGCGCGCCCGGTCTTCGTCGGTGTGACACAGGATCTCACCATCGACCTGGACGATCTCGCGGCCAAAGCCGATCAGGCCAAAGTGCTGCTGCTCAGCCACATGCGGGGGCACATCGCCGACATGGACCGGCTGATGTCGATCTGCGACGCGGCGGGCGTTACGGTGATCGAGGATTGCGCGCACACGATGGGCGGCGCCTGGCGGGGTGTGCCGTCGGGCCGGCACGGGGCGGTGGGCTGCTATTCCACGCAGACCTACAAGCACATCAACTCGGGCGAGGGCGGCTTCCTCGTCACCGACGACGCGGAGATTGCTGCCAAGGCGATCCTGCTCTCGGGCAGCTATATGTTGTACGAGCGGCACCTCGCTGCCCCGCCGGCGGAGGCGTTCGCGGCTTTGAAATACGACATGCCCAACATCTCGGGCCGGATGGACAACCTGCGCGCCGCGATCCTGCGCCCGCAACTTGCGGACCTCGCCGCCCAGGTGGAGCGATGGAACGCGCGCTACTCGGTGCTGCACGATGGTCTGGCCCACACGCCCGGCCTGACGCTGACCCACCGCCCGGCGGAGGAGACGATCGTCGGCTCGTCCTTTCAATTCCTGCTTCTGGACTGGGCGGAGGGCGCAATCCGTGACGTCGTCGCCCGCTGCGCCGCGCGGGGGGTGGAGCTGAAATGGTTCGGCGCGCCGGACCCGGCGGCCTTCACCTCGCGCTATGCCCATTGGCGTTATGCAGCGCCCGAAAAAATGCCCGCCACGGACCGGATCCTGGCGGGCATCTTGGACATGCGGGTGCCACTGACCTTCAGCCTGGACGATTGCGCACTCATCGCCCGCATCATCCGATCTGAAGTGTCGGCGGTGCAGCAAGCGGCCTAGAACGTCAGCGTGCCGTGCGCGCCGACATCCGGCGTGCCGTCCGTCAGGTTCGCCTTCGCGACCTCATAAAGGAACTTGGCGCTGCCGTCGGTCAGCCACACTTCGGCGGTGCGCGGCGTGAATTTCACCAGGCAGATCGCCTCGTCCTCGCGCCCGTCCTCGAACCAGGCGGCGGCCGTGGGCGACCAGATATCGTCCAGCACCTTCGCGTCATCGACGCCGCTCAACGTGCCTTCGACGGTGGCGAAGAGTTTGCCCTTGGGACAGGCCACCATGTGCGTGGCGGCAGAGCCTTGCGCGGCGGCCTCCGCGATATCGGTGCCCTTGGCGGTGATGAACCACAGAAGCCCCTCGTCATCGTCGCGCACGATATGCGCCATCGGGCGGGCTGGGGCGGCCAGGGTGCTGAGCATACCGGCGCTGATGTCTTCCAGCCGGTCCCAGAACTCGTCTTTCAACTCGTGATGATGGTCTTTCATCTCGTCCTCCATTTTTGCCTCTGGCAGGGCAACGTGCCGCCGCGTGGCCAAGTTCCGCGTCGGCGCTGGCCGGAGCCGCGCAAAAGACGCTGAAACCGAGTGGGCGTTGTGTTACGCTCTCCGGAAAAATGAGGACGGAGCACATAATGTTGGACACAAAAGCCGGCGCGCAAAAGGCCGCACAGGACACGCAGGACCTTATCTACGCGGTGAACGAATTCGGCGTGTACTGCATCCCCGAAAGCTACCAGCACCGCACGGTGCCCAAAATGCTGCGCGAGGGCCGCGTTTACGAGCGGCGCACGCTCGGCTTCATCGCCCGGATGTGCGGCAGTGGGGATGTCATCTCGGGCGGGGCGTTCGTGGGTGATTTCCTGCCCGCCATCTCCGCCGCGCTCGGCGCCCGCGCCAAGCTGCACACCTTCGAGCCCGCGCCGCTGACCTACGACGCTTGCGCGCGGACCGTCGCGCTGAACAAGCTGAAGAACGTGGCCCTGCACCAGGTCGCCGTCGGGGCGGAAGCCGCGCGCCTGCCGCTGCAAATCGGCGAGCCGAGCGGGGATGTCGCCGCCGCCAAGGCCAAGATCCTCGACGGTGCGGTGGAGGGAGAGACGGTGGAGGTCGAGGTCGTCCCGCTCGACGATCTGGTGGCCAAGACGCGCAAAGTCTCCGTCCTGCATCTGGACATCGAAGGGCACGAGGCGCCCGCCCTCACCGGCGCCGCGCGGCTGATCGGCGACAACCGCCCCCTTATCGTGCTGGAGGCGGAAAAACCGCGCGACGCGCGCGCCTTCCTCGAGCAGTTGAACGCCGAACATCCCAAGGCGAAATACGGTCTCGCCGGCCGGATGGAGCGCAACGCGATGTTCCTGCCGGATATCGGGGCGTAATCCACTCGACATTGCGCCGCGTCTCGCTATAAATGAACAAGTGTTCATTAACGGGAGGCGGCGATGTTCACTCAATCCATGACGTTCGACTTGGGCGAGGACGTGAATGCCCTGCGTGAGGTGGCCCATCGCTGGGCGCAGGACCGCGTAAAGCCGATGGCGGCGGAGATCGACGCGCGCAACGAATTTCCGGCCGAGCTTTGGAAAGAGATGGGCGATCTGGGCCTGCTCGGCGTCACCGTGGAAGAGGAATATGGCGGGGCGGGGATGAACTATCTTGCCCATACCGTCGCCATCGAAGAGATCGCGCGCGCCTCAGCCTCCGTCTCGCTGTCCTACGGGGCGCATTCGAACCTCTGCGTCAACCAGATCAAGCTGAACGGCACGCCCGAGCAGAAGGCGCAGTATCTGCCCAAGCTGGTCAGCGGCGACCATGTCGGCGCGTTGGCCATGTCCGAGGCCGGCGCCGGGTCAGACGTAGTCTCGATGTCCCTGCGCGCCGAAAAGCGGAACGATCACTACCGCCTGAACGGCAACAAATACTGGATCACCAACGGCCCGGACGCCGACACGCTGGTCGTCTACGCCAAGACGGACCCCGACGCGGGCAGCAAGGGCATCACCGCCTTCCTGATCGAGAAGGTGATGACGGGCTTCAGCACTTCCCCCCATTTCGACAAGCTGGGCATGCGCGGGTCCAACACGGCCGAACTGATCTTTGACGACGTGGTCGTCCCGTTCGAGAACGTGCTGGGCGAAGAGGGGCGCGGCGTGCAGGTCCTGATGTCCGGCCTCGATTACGAGCGTGTGGTGCTGGCGGGCATCGGTCTGGGGATCATGGCGGCCTGCCTCGACGAGATCATGCCGTACCTGTCCGAGCGTAAGCAATTCGGCAAGCCCATCGGGTCCTTCCAGCTGATGCAGGGCAAGATTGCGGACATGTACACCGCGATGAACTCCGCCCGGGCTTACGTCTACGAGGTGGCGAAGGCCTGCGACCGGGGCGACGTGACCCGCCAGGACGCTGCCGCCTGCTGCCTCTACGCTTCTGAGGAGGCGATGAAGCAGGCGCACCAAGCCGTGCAGGCTATGGGCGGGGCGGGTTTCCTGAACGACGCGCCCGTCGCGCGCATCTTCCGCGACGCCAAGCTGATGGAGATCGGCGCGGGCACGTCTGAGATTCGCCGGATGCTGGTGGGCCGGGAGCTGATGGCGGCGATGGCATGACACGCCTTTGGCGTGAGGGCAGGGCGCGCCTGTGGCGTCATGCCATCGGCTGTGCCGTCGCCCTGTGCCTCACCGCCATGCCAGCCGCGGCCCAAGCCCCGTGGGAGCTGCCCCGCGACGACTGGACCAATGCTGAGCTCGACGCCGTCTTCAAGGTGCGCGAGTGCCTTGAGGTGCAGTATTCCAGCTTCGGCAATTATCAATCCTGCAACGACGTCGTCTTTGCGGGCTGTCAAAGTTACACGAAGCTCGCCTTCGGCGCTCGCAATTGCCTCGACCACAGCTACCGCACCTGGCGGGCGATCCTGCACAGCATCGTCGCGGACAAAGGCTGGGTCGGCGGCAAGGAGGACGTCCTTGGCGTAACCATCGCCCAGGAGGCGCATGCGGAATGGGAGGTCTGGATGGGCACCCATTGCACCTTCGGCCTCAGCTCGGTGCATCCCTACATGGACGACCGGGGCGATCAGCGCACGGCCTGCCGGACCGAACTGGCCGCAGCCCAAGCCATCCGCCTCTGGGCCACA
>JBCDFL010000224.1:0-5013 GCA_039178165.1 Pseudomonadota bacterium
CGGGTTGGCGTCGTATTTTTACGCCAACGATCTGAGCCGCGTCTACAAGGTGGCCGAGGCTTTGGAATATGGGATCGTCGGGGTGAATACCGGCATCATCTCGACCGAGGTCGCGCCCTTTGGCGGGGTGAAGCAATCGGGTTTGGGGCGCGAAGGCTCGCACCACGGGATCGAGGAATTCCTGGAGATGAAGTACGTTTGTATGAGTGTTTGAGGCTTAAAGGTCGCTCCGCGATCTTTTTGCTTAGCCCCAAGCAGGCCGCGCGGGTGGCGTGGAACACGCCAGCCGCAGGGGGGCGGCCGGCGTGTAGACTTCCTGCGGAAGTCTGAGGGCTTTGCGCTAGTCTCGCAGTTACTGCGCCACCCCCTCAAGCCCCCGCGTCATCGCATCGACCAGCGCGTCCACCTCCGCGTGCAGCTGCGCGCGCGGTACGCCGACGAAGCGGCCGAAGACCGACATCGATACGACCCCGTGGACCGAGGCGAAGAGCGTCCGCGCCCGCAAGATCAGCGCCTCACCCTCCAGGTCTGGCCGCAGTTCGGACAGGGGCGCGATGATCTGCTCGATCAGGGCCGGGTAATCGGCCTTGTGCCAGTCGGGGTAGTCTTTGCCCGCCGGTAGGCTCTGGGTGAAGATCGCGGTCCAGAGGTTGAGGTTCTCCAACGCGAAGGTGACGTATCCCGCCGCCAGCGCGTGCATCGCCCGCACCGCATCGCCATCCGGAGGCACCGCATCGCGCAGCGCCGCGCCCAGCCGGCGCAATGTGCGGGAGTTCACGTGGGTGACGACGTCATCCATATCCTCGACCACCGTGTAGATCGTGCCCAGCGCCACACCAGCCGCACTCGCCAGATCGCGGGCTTTGAGCGTTTTAGCCCCGTGGGCGGCGACCTCCGCCTCCGCCACGTCGATCACACGCTCCAGCAGCTTCTTCTTCTTCGGGCTCAGACCTTCGATCACGCGCGCCTCCACATTTTTTGAACAAAGTTCATTTTTATACTTGAACAACGTTCACAGATTCCCATCTTGGCTCCTGTGAACGATGTTCATGTAGCAGAGGAGGACACGATGCTCAAACAACTCTTCACCCTGGCGCGGGGCCGCGCGACGGATGCGGGCCAGACCTATCTGGACGCCAACGCGGTCGCGCTGCTGCGCCAGCAAATGCGCGAGGCGGCGGCCGGCGTGGCCCGTTCGCGCAAGGCGGTGGCCGTCGCGATGGCCTATGCGGAGCGGGAGCGCGCCGCGCTGGCCAAGCTGGACGGGCAGATCGCCGACCTCGAAGACCGGGCCCGCGCGGCGCTGGAGAAGGACCGCGAGGACCTGGCCCTGGAGGCCGCGAACGCCATCGCCGATCTGGAGGCGGACCGGGACGCGGCGCAGCGGACAGTGGATACCTACGACCGCGACATCGCCGGGCTGCGGCGCAGCCTCAAGCAGTCGGAAAGCCAGCTCGCGCAACTGCAACGGGGCCAGCGGCTGGCGGAGGCGGCAGCAAAGACGCACCATGTCCGCGGCACTTTGCCCGCCGGCCCGTCCAGCGATCTGACCGATGCGGCAGAAACGCTCGCCCGCCTGCGGGACCGGCAGGCCCTCGCGGACGAGACGATGGCCGCGATGACGGAGCTGAGCACCGCGCAAAGCGCGGACGCCGTGAGCGACCGCCTGGCCGCCGCCGGAATGGGCGCCCCGAAACAAACGACCGCCGACGCCGTGCTGGCGCGGCTGAAATCCAAGTAATTCAAGCTTAAAGGATCAATCCAATGACCACGTACGCCAACAAACCCTCCACCGCCTGGACGATGTTCACCTACCTTCAGTTCGGCGTCGCCGCGCTGATGATGGCGGGGGGCATCTACTTCCTGGAGGCGAGTTTCGCCGCCAAGGGGTTCTACGCCATGGCGGCTTTGATGCTGGTCAGCTCGACCGCCGCGATCTCCAAATCGCTGCGCGACGGGGAAGAGGCGAACCGCCTGCACAACCGGATCGAAGATGCGCGCACCGAACGCCTGCTGGCGGAAACGGATGTTGAGATCTAACCAAAGAAAAGGCCCGCGCGAGGGGGATCGCGCGGGCCCGGCTGCTGCCGTCGAGGTAAGTCTTCGGCGAAACGCGAGGCGCGTCCTTGGAAGGTCGCGCCATCGCCGCTTAATTTACAGCCTTCGCGTCAACCACGTCTTTCTCGATCGCGCGGGTGCCCGCGGCAATCTCGATCCGGCGCGGCTTCAGCGCTTCGGGGACCTGACGCTCCAGGTCGATATGCAGCATCCCGTCGGTATGCGAAGCGCCCGTGACCTGCACGTGATCGGCCAGCGTGAAGCGGCGTTCGAACGCGCGGGTCGCGATGCCGCGGTGCAGGTAGGTCCGGGCCTTGTCCTCATCCGCCCGCTTGGCGGAGACGATCAGCGCCTTCTCGCGAACCTCGACATTCAGATCGGCGTCGGAGAAGCCGGCCACGGCGATCGAGATGCGGTAGGTGTCATCCGCCGTCTTTTCAATGTTGTAGGGCGGATAGGAGGCGGGCGTGACGTCGTTGGTCAGGACCCGGTCCATCAGGTCGGCGATCTGATCGAAGCCGACGGTGGTGCGGTAAAGCGGTGCAAAATCAAAGCTACGCATAGTCATCCTCATGAGTTGAGCGATCGTTGGTCCACCGCTCCGATCACGGACGCGGCAGGGTTTGCGATATGTCGGAACCCCGTCTGGGCATTCCGATGATCGTCATGTGGGAGGGGGCACGGGGCGTTTCAAGACCCCGGCGCGGGGGCGTCAGGGCTTGACGAATTTGGCGCCCGTCTCGCGCCGGGCGGCGCCGACGCGAACGCGGTTTTGGCCAGGCGCGGGCGCCTGCTGCACCCCGGCGCCGGCCAGAAGCTGGGCCTGCAATTCGGCCAAAGGCTCGCCCAGTGCCGTGCCGATGGAGATCACCTCCCCCTCCAGCTCCGCCTTGGCGGAGACGACCGAGACGATGCTCGCCTCCCCGCTGGCGAAGGTGAAGATCGGCGCGCCGGACGCCCCGAAATCGACGTTGCACGAGGTCACGAGCACCCCGTCCTGGCGCGACAAGACCCGGCATACTTCCTGAAGCGAGGGCGCCTCCGACCGGCCTTTGGCGTAGCTGACGACGCCGACCCGGTCGCCCGTCCGGGGCCGGGTCGCGGTGCCGAAAGGTTGCACCTGCGGCAGGCGGATGGGGCGGTCGAGCTCCAGCAGGGCCAGATCGTTGCGCACGCGCGTGGCGCTCACCCGCTCCGAATAGACGTAATCGGGATGCGTCACCGCCCGGCGGATAGAACGATAAGCCGCCGCGCGCCCGTTGCGCCAACCGGCCCGAAACTCGATGCCTTCATGGTCGATCCGCGCGCCCGTCCGCTTATCATAAAGGCAATGCGCCGCCGTGAGGACCAGGTCCGGCGCGATCAGCGATCCGGTACAAAAGCCCGTCCCGTCGAGGTCGAGCCGCCCGACCGCATCCCAGGCGCGCCCCGCCTCGCTCGTGTCCAACCGCTTGAGCCGCGCGTCCTGCGCAAATGCGGCGGAGGTGATCACCAGGATCATCAGCGA
Source organism: Pseudomonadota bacterium (assembly GCA_039178165.1). Taxonomy (GTDB): domain Bacteria; phylum Pseudomonadota; class Alphaproteobacteria; order Rhodobacterales; family Rhodobacteraceae; genus JBCBCP01. Next base: position 3,566 of record JBCDFL010000224.1, read on the forward strand.
AAGGGACATCCACCGCCGCATACGGCTCTCCTTACCAGGTGGAGACGCAGGTAGCGGTGGAACGTGGCGAAAATGCGGCGCTTATTTCAAAATTGGCACGTCCGAGGCCGAATTACGGTCCAGCGCCGGGGGCCGCGGCCCACCCGTGGCCCAATCCAGCAGCTCCACCGTGTGCACGACAGGCACGCCAGTGCCAGCGCCGATCTGCATCATACAGCCGATATTGCCCGCGGCGATGATGTCGGGCTGCACCGCCTCCAGCGTGCGGACCTTGCGCGCCTTCAGCTGCTTGGAAATCTCCGGCTGCATCAGGTTATACGTCCCCGCCGAGCCGCAGCAGAGGTGCGAATCGGCCGGCTCCGCCACCTTGAAGCCGACGCGGCGCAGAAGGTCCTTGGGATAGGTCTTGATCTTCTGGCCGTGTTGCAGCGAGCAGGCGGCGTGATAGGCGACGACCCCCGGCTTCGCCTCCCCTTCCGGCAGGCCGAGTTGCATCAGCAATTCACTGATATCCATCGTCTTGTCCGCCACGCGCTGCGCGTCCTCCGCCAGATCGGTGCCGGCGAACATGTGGCCGTAATCCTTGACCGTCGTGCCGCAGCCGGAGGTGTTGATGACGATGGCGTCCAGGCCGCCGCCATCCATCTCTGCCGTCCAGGCGCGCACGTTCTTGGCCGCGGTGGCGTGGCTTTCGGCGGTCTTGCCCATGTGGTGGGTCAGCGCGCCGCAGCAGCCGGCGCCTTTGGCCACCACCACCTCGCAGCCCAGCCGGGTCAGCAGACGGATCGTTGCATCGTTGATATCTGTGTTCAGCGCTCGTTGCGCGCAGCCTGTCATCAGCGCCACGCGCTTGCGGCGCGGCGCGGCGGGGGCGAAGCTTTGCGGATCGTCGTTGCGGCTGACCGGCGGGATGTGCTTCGGCGCCATTTCCAGCATCGCGCGCAGGCGGGCGTCGGGCATCAGCGGCGCGAAGGGTCGTCCGATCTTGGCCGCCAGAAGTGCCAGACGGAACCGCATCGGGTAGGGCAAGATCCGCGCCAGCACCCAGCGCAGGGCGCGGTCGGACCAGGGGCGGTCGTAATGCTCTTCGATATATTCGCGCGCCTGATCGACCAGATGCATATAGTGCACGCCCGACGGGCAGGTCGTCATGCAGGCCAGGCAGCTGAGGCAACGGTCGACATGTTTGACCGTCTTGGCATCGGGCTTGCGCTGCGTCTCCAGCATCTCTTTCATCAGGTAGATGCGGCCGCGCGGGCTGTCGAGCTCGTCCCCCAGCACTTGGTAGGTCGGGCAGGTCGCGGTGCAGAACCCGCAATGCACGCAGGAGCGCAGGATCTGATTGGCGCGTTTGAGCTTGGGATCTTCGAGCTGTGCGTCGGTGAAATGGGTCTGCATCTCGCCTAGCCTCCGTTCAGTTGCGCGGCTGCGAAGCCGAACCAGGGTGC
>JBCDFL010000225.1:0-4958 GCA_039178165.1 Pseudomonadota bacterium
ACCGGCGCGCGCGCCTGGCTGGCCCGCGCGGCAGCCTCCGCCCCGTCGCCTAAGCTCTCCTGCCACAGAGGCAGCAGCCAGTCCGGCAGGTCCCACGCTGCTGCCAGATTATCCGGCGCCTTGCCGGCCGCACGCTCCGCCGCGCTAAGGGGCGCGGGCGCGTGGCCCTCGCCGGAGAACAGATCGTCCAGCGGCAAGCCCGCGCGCCGCGCCAGACCGATCATGCGGCCGCGCCCCGTCTCTGCCCCGCCCAAGGCCGCGCTGCTGCGCCAGGTGCGCACCACATCGAAGACGTGATCCCGCACCGCCGCCCGATCTTTAGAGCCGGCAAAACGGCTCGCGCGCGCCCAGCGGGTAAGCGCCGCTTCAGGCGCATCCCCTGCCGCGATCCGATCCAAAACCTCGATCGCCGCCGCGACCCGCGCGCCGGGCGTCATTCAAGTATCACATGAATTTCAGCGCACAGCTGCATGATATCGCTACCCAATACGGTAGTTCGGGCTTTCGCGCGTGATCTGCACATCGTGCACGTGGCTTTCCTTCAGCCCCGCGCCGGTGATCTTCACGAAGCGGCATTTGGCGCGCATATCCGCCACCGTCGCATTGCCGGTATAGCCCATCGCCGCGCGCAGGCCTCCGACCAGCTGATGGATCACCGTGCCCGCGGAGCCTTTGTACGGCACCTGCCCCTCGATCCCCTCGGGCACCAGCTTGTCGCTGGCCGCGTCCTTCTGGAAATACCGGTCGGCCGAGCCGCGCGCCATGGCGCCCAGAGAGCCCATGCCGCGATACGCTTTGAAGCTGCGGCCCTGGTAGAGGATCACCTCGCCCGGGCTCTCGTCCGTGCCCGCGATCATGCTGCCCACCATGGCGCAGGACGCTCCAGCGGCGATGGCCTTCGCGAAATCGCCCGAGAACTTGATGCCCCCATCGGCGATGACCGGCACGTCCCCGGCCTGCGCCGCGCAGTCCATGATGGCCGTCAGCTGCGGCACGCCCACGCCCGCGACCATCCGCGTGGTGCAGATGGAGCCGGGTCCGATCCCCACCTTGATCGCGTCCGCGCCCGCGTCGATCAGCGCCCGCGTCGCCTCCGCCGTCGCGACGTTGCCGGCGATGACCTGCACGCTGTTCGACAGGCGCTTCACCCGGTCCACAGCCTCCAGCACGCCCGCGGAATGCCCGTGCGCGGTGTCGATCACCACGATGTCGCATTCGGCGTCCACCAGCGCCTCCGACCGCTCAAAGCCCGAATCCCCCACACCGGTGGCGGCCGCCACACGCAACCGGCCCAGATCGTCCTTGCAGGCGGTCGGGTTCAGCACCGATTGCTCCGTATCGCGCAGGGTCAGAAGGCCGGTCAGCTTGCCCGCCGCATCCGTCACCAGCAGCTTTTCGATGCGCCGCGCGCGCATCAGGCTGATCGCTTCCTCGCGGTCCGCGGGCTCGTGCAGGACGGCCAGATCCTCCGCCGTCATCATTGCGTGCACGGGCGTTTCGTCCCGCTGGGCAAAGCGCATGTCGCGGTTCGTCACGATCCCCAGGACGCGCCCCGTCTCATCGACAACCGGAAAGCCGCTGAACCCGTAGCGTTCTGTCAGCGCCTTGGCATCGGCGAGCGTCTGGTCTGGGGTCAGCGTGATGGGGTTGTAGACGATGCCGCTTTCGAACCGTTTCACGCGCCGAACCTGGCGCGCCTGCTCTTCGACGGAGAGGTTCTTGTGAATGACCCCCATGCCGCCCGCCTGCGCCATGGTGATCGCCATGCGCGCCTCGGTCACCGTGTCCATGGCGGAGCTGAGCAATGGGATGTTCAGCGCGATGTCACGCGTCACCTGCGTGCGGGTGTCTGCGCTGGAGGGCAGCACCTCGGAGGCGCCGGGCACCAGCAGGACATCGTCGAATGTGAGGGCCTCGCGAATCTCCATCGGTTTCTCCTTGGGAGGGCATCGGTTGGCGCGTCCCTTTCGCATGGCTGCGCGCCCGCGTGAAGGGGGCGCGCGCCTAATTGGCCATTTCTCGGCCCCGACGCGCGAGGATCGGCGCAACTAGCGCGCCTAGAACCAGGCTGATCGCGTGCCCCTCCCAGGCGAAATTCCACCCTACGACCGAGATGATGTAGGCGTGCACCGCGACCGACCCCAGCGCCCAGAGCGCGAAAAGGCCCCAGGCCCGGTCCAGCACGGCCAAGACCAGAAGCGTGCCCCAGACCACGTTCACCCCGCCCGACGCGCCGCGCAGCCCGCCGCCGTCGATCAGCACGAAGAGCAGACCGCCCAATGCCATGCCGCCCAGATACAGCGCCCAGAACCGCCACGCGCCGATGCGCCAGATCGCATAGGCGCCCAGGATCGCCAGCGGGATCATGTTCACCCAGACATGCGCCCAGAAGGCGTGGCGAAAGCCGTGGGTGACGTACATCAGCACGCTTTGGGGCCCCGTGATCGGCCAAATCTTGCGCGGATCGAAATCCATCCGGGTCAGCAGATAGGCGTAGATGTCCTGGCTCACCCAGTCCGGCGTGGCGCCGCTGACGATGTGATGGATGGCGACAACCGATCCAATGACCGCAAAGAGGCTGACCAGCCCTACCCCATACCGCATGTGTCCCCCAAAGACGTTAATCGCGTGACGATACGAAAGGACATGGCCGGGGCAAAGCCGCACGGTACGCTGGCCCGCGCATTCCGCGATGAATGAGGTTGCGCCGTCACAGGCCCCGACCGGCGCGCAGCGCGCGGCCCAAAGACACGCGGTCACGGCAGCCGGTCTTGCGATAGGCGGCGGCGATCTGGTTGCGGACGGTGCCATGCGCCCGTCCGAGCCGCCCGGCGACCTGCCGCGCGCTCAGCCCTTCGGCGTAGAGCCGCGCCGCCTCCGCCTCCCGCGCGCCCAGGGCGGCCGGCGCGACTTCGGTCACGCGGAGGCGCAATTCGCCCGAATAGGCCTCTTCCCGCACCGTGCCGTGCGCGCGCTCGGCGCCCGCCGCGCTCAGAAACCGGGTGCCCGCCCGGTCCACAAGCGCCCAGGCCGCGCCCTCGGGCAGGCGCGCGGCCAGGTCCAGTCGCAGCGACAGCGCGAGCACCTGTTTGAGGTGCTGCATCAAGAGCCGCAGATCGGTCGCGTCTTCGCCCGAAAACGCAGCACCGCCCGCGCGGCGGTAGAGGGACACGAAACAGCGGAACGCTCCGGCCTCCAGCTGGGCCTGGCCGGTCAGGACCTCAGCAATGTCGAAATCACGCACCAGCTGCGCCGTTGGGGTGTTCGGTGGGACCGCGGCCGTGGACATCGCCATCGTCGACAGTGGCGCCTGGCGCAGGCGGCGCAGCACGGGATCGCTGGCCAACTGCCCCAGGGCACGGTCCACATAGCCTGCCCCCAGCCCGCGGGTGCGCGAACGGATGATCGCAGGCGCCGCCGCGTCCAGAAAACACCAGCCCCACCAGGCCGCATCGAAGCTGAACACACGCGCCAACACATCCGGCACGGCGTCGTGCAGCACCAGCGGCGCATCCCGCACGGCCCGGCCCGTCAGGTCGAGCACAACATCCGACAAGTCCGCCCTGTTCATCGTCCAAGCCTAGTCGCAGCGCGCCGCGGCGATCAACCCGGGGGACTGCGCCCTGTGTCGAGACCCGGCGCCCGGCTTGTCCGGCGGATCACCTCTCAACGGAGGTTTATGCGGCGAGGGGCAAGGCGCCCCCCGCGCCGGACGCCCCCGCCGCAGTGTCCGTGAGTGGCAGCCGGCGGGGGCGAAGCCGTCAGGCGTCGGCCATCATCGCCGTCACGTGCACGCTTGGCCGCCGGTCGGCCCAGGGCCGCGCTTCTTCCAGCTGCGCGGCCAGTTGCAGGATCGACGCCTCGTCGTACATCCGGCCCACCAGCTGCGCCCCCGTCGGCAGCCCGTCCACCAGCCCCATTGGGACGGAGATCGCGGGCTGGCCGGTCATATTGAACTGCGCGCAATAGGGGAACAGATCGAAGAGGTGGTCGTAATAGTCCTGCGCCGTGATCCCCGGCTCGTCCTGGCGCATCTTGCCCAGCTCCGGGGCCGGTTGGCGCAGGGTCGGCAGCAGCATCGCGTCAACCTGGGTCATGAACTGCCCGAACGCGCCGCAGACACCGGCCATCGTCGCCCAGGCCATCTCCATATCCATGGCCGACAGCTGCGATCCCGCCTCCACACAGGCCAGCGTCGCGGGCTCCAGCAGGTCGGGCGTCAGCTCGCGCCCGAGCTGGGCCGAGATGCCGAGCGCGGCGGAAGCGGTGAAGCCCATCCAGGCGCAGAAATTCGCCCGGCGCCAGGCCGCCACATCGTATTCTGGCATCATCTCCACAACCTCGTGCCCCTGCGCGCGCAGGGCCTCTGCCGTCGCCACCAGCTCCGCGATGACGCCCGGCACCGGCTCCGGCGTGCCGGGCAGATGGGTCATGTAGGCAATGCGCATCTTGCGCGGGGCCGTGCCGATGGCCTTGGCATAGGGCCCCTCCGGCCGCGGGGCGTGGAAGAACGCGCCGACCTCCGGCCCCTCGACCATGTCCAGAAGGCGGGCGGCGTCGCGCACGGAGCGCGTCACGGCGAACTCGATCCCCATGCCCGACAGGGGCATCATGTTCACCGGCCCCAGTGGCGTGCGCCCCCGCGTCGGCTTCAGGCCCACCAGCCCGCAGGAGGCCGCCGGGATGCGGATCGACCCGCCTCCGTCATTGGCGTGGGCCACCGGCACCGCGCCCGCTGCCACCGCCGCCGCAGAGCCACCCGAAGAGCCGCCGGGACTGCGGCCCGTATCCCAAGGGTTGCGCGTCGGGCCGTAAAGCGTGGCTTCGGTCGTGGCGGAAAAGCCCATCTCGGGCGTCGTGGTGATGGCTTGGATGTTCAGCCCCGCCGCCTTGAACCGCTCCACCAGGGTGGAGGAGACGGGCGGGACGAACACGCCGTCTTCCAGCAGCTTGGTGCC
>JBCDFL010000226.1:0-4929 GCA_039178165.1 Pseudomonadota bacterium
GATCGCAACGAAGTTCAGCAGCAGCGTCGTCACCACCTCATCCACGCCCAGCCGCAATTTCAGTAGTACAGGCACCAGCAGCAGCGCCGCGCCGGCCAGAGCGCCGACGATCAGGCAGGCGAGGATGCTCAGCACCGCGGGCGCGTCCGCGAGCAAGGGCACCAGGCCAAAAGCACTGACGGCTAAGGCGCCGATGTAGAATTGCCCCTCTCCGCCGATGTTCCACAGCTTGGCGCGGAAAGCGACGGCGGCGGCGAGGCCGGTCAGGATCAACGGCGCTGCGCGGGTCAGCGTCTCCGTCAGGCCCAGTCGCGAGCCTAAGGCGCCTTTAAGGATGAGGGCGAAGGCCCCGGCGACGTTTGCGCCCGCGATGGCGATCAGAACGCCCGACAGGGCTAATGCCGCGAAGATCGCACCCGCCGGGGCCAGAACGCTGAGCGCGGGGGAGGGCGCGATGCGCCGCTCAAACCGCATCGCGCAGCCCCTCCGCATCCCGCCAGTCCCCGGCCATCATCAGGCCTAGTAGCCTTGCATCGGCCTGGGCCGCCGGGATCGGCGGCGACAGACGGCCGCCTGCAATGGCGCAAATCTGGTCCGACAGGGCCAGCACTTCGTCCAGGTCCTCGGAAATCAGCAGCACGCCTGCGCCCCGGTCCCGCGCGTCCAGAAGGCGGCGGTGGACGCCTGCGATCGCGCCTTCGTCGAGGCCGCGGCTGGGCTGCGCCGCGATCAGGATGTCCGGCGCCGCCTCCAGCACCCGGCCGAGGATGAGCTTCTGCATATTGCCGCCCGACAGCGCGCGCACAGGTCCGTCCACATCCACGCCGCGCACGTCGTAGGCGTCGATGATCTGCCGCGCCGCCGTCCGCGCGGCACCCCGCCGGACCAGGCCGCGGCGGGAGAAGGCGGGCGACCAAAGTCGCTCCAAAACCGTATTTTCCCACGTCGTCATATCGCCCAGCACGCCTTCGGCATGGCGGTCTTCGGGGATGCGCCCGATCCCGGCGGCGATGGCGTGGGCCACATCGTGCCGGGCCAGCGGCGCGCCGCGGATGTGTAGCGTGCCTTGGTCCGGCGGGCTGAGACCCGACAGAACGTTTGCGAGCGCCGTCTGTCCGTTGCCCGACACGCCGATGATCCCCAATGTCTGGCGCGCGTGCAGCGTGAAAGACACGCCGCGCAAGCCCGTGCCGGGCGCGTCCACGTGCACATCCCGCGCCTCCAGCAGCACGGGGCCGGGCGCGGCGTCGGGGCGAACCGGCCGCGCGACGGCGTGCCCGACCATCAGCGCCGCCAATTCGTCTTTGCTGGTGTCCGCCGTCCGCCGCTCCGCCACGACGCGGCCCTGGCGCAGGACCACCACCCGGTCGGCGGCGCGCATGACCTCCCCCAATTTGTGAGAGATGAAGATGACCGAAAGGCCCTGCGCCGTCATCTCCCGCAAGGTGGCGAAGAGATGTTCGGCCTGCTGCGTGGTCAGCACGGCGGTCGGCTCGTCCAGGATCAGGATCCGCGCCTCGTTATACAGCGCTTTGAGGATTTCGACCCGCTGACGCTCGCCCACCGATAGGTCCGCGACACGGGCATCCGGGTCCACCGGCAGGCCGAAACGGTCCGCAAGCGCGCGCAGCCTCGCCCGCCCCGCCGCCCGGTCCGAGCGCAGGCGCCACAGCGGCTCCGTCCCGGTCATGACGTTGTCGAGCACGCTCAGATTGGCCGCGAGGGCGAAGTGCTGGTGGACCATGCCCACGCCCGCCTCGATCGCGGCGCGGGATTTGCCCGGCGGCAGGCGCTGCCCAAAGGCACGCACCTCGCCCGCATCGGCCGTGTAGTGGCCGAAGAGGATCGACATCAGCGTCGTCTTGCCCGCGCCGTTCTCGCCCAGCAGCGCGACGACCTCGCCCTGATCCAGGTGCAGCGACACGTCGTCGTTGGCAAGCGTGTCGCCGAAGCGCTTGGTGATGCCGGAAAGGTCGAGGACGCGGCTCACCCGCGCCCCCATCGTCTGCGCGTCATGCAGGCTCGTCGAAGTTGCGCGGCACCTCGAACGTGCCCGCCTTGATCGCGGCGCGTACCTCTTCCATCTCGGCGGCGGCGTCCGCGGGTACCTTGCTGGCGTCGTAGGTGATGTCGTTGCCGCCATCTTCCATCAGGCTCAGCGGGGTGTAGTTTTTGCCCACGGGCTGGCCTGCGACCGCGTCGGCCAGGGCCGCATCGACCAGCGGGCGGAAGGACCAGAGCGCGTTGGCGAACACCGTCTCGGGGTAGCGCGGCGTGTAGTCGATCAGCGAGCCGATGGCGGGAATGCCCCGCTCTTGCGCCGCGTCGGCGGTGCCGATCCGCTCGCCAAAGAGGATGTCGGCGCCGGCGTCGATCTGTGCCAGCCCAGCCTCGCGGGCCTTGGGCGGATCGAAGAACGTGCCGATGAAGCTGACGAGGTGCCGGGCTTCGGGGTTGGTGCGCTTCACGCCATCGGCAAAGCCGTTGATCAGCATGTTGACCTCCGGGATCGGGATCGCCCCGACCGATCCGACCACACCGCTTTGCGTCATGCGGCCCGCGAGCATCCCGGCCAGATAGGCCGCTTCCCAGTTCCAGGTGCCGAAGACGCCGAAATTGTCGCCCGCCGCGTCCCCCGACGAGCCCATCAGGAACGAGGTGTCCGGATAATCGCCCGCGACCTGCCGGGCTTCGCGTTCGACGGCGTAGCTTTCGCCGACGATCAGCACGTTGCCGGCTTCGGCAAATTCGCGCATCGCGCGCGGGTAATCCGTGCCCGACACCCCTTCGGAGAAGGTGTATTCAATGGCGCCTTCCTCGTTCGCCGCGACCATCGCCGCGTGCAGGACCGAGTTCCAGGCATTCTCCACCGGAGAGGCGTGAATGCCCGCGACCTTCGGCACCCCTTGGGCGCGCAGCAGGCTGGGGGCGGCGAGGGCCGTGCCAAGGGCGGCGCCCGTCTTCAGCAGATGGCGGCGGGTCGGGGTGAATTTGGGCATTGTCTCTCTCCTCAGGCTGGTGTCGCGGTATCGTTTCGGCATCGCCCGGACAGGGTCGAGGGGCCCGGCGCGTTCGCCCAGTCTAGCCGCACAATCTTTGGGCGGGGAAGGGGGCAGTGCTCAAAACGCAGGCAAGTTTCAGGTGGCGGCGTTGGGGGCGTAGCTGGCGGGCACGACGACGTCCGGGCGCCCGTCGATGTGCAGGCGGCTCTGATCGGGCTGCGTTTCCGAAATCACGACGCCGCGGCGGATGACCTTCAGCCGCGCGGGCCGCAGGCGAATGGCCTCTGCCGCGTCCTGCGCGTGCAGCAGCACCATGTCGGCCCAGCACCCTTCGGCGAGGCCATAATCCTCCAGCCCCAGGATGCGCGCGGGCACTTCGGTGACGGCGTCCAGAAGGGTCCGCTTGTCCGCCCCCGCGCCCATCTGGGTGCAATGGACGGCCATATGCGCCACGTCCAGCATGTCGCCGCTGCCCATCGCGTACCACGGATCCAGGACGCAATCCTGGCCCAGCGCGACTGGCACACCTGCGGCCAGCAGTTCGGGAATGCGCGTCAGCCCGCGGCGCTTGGGGTAGGTGTCGTGCCGGCCCTGCAGCATGATGTTGATCAGCGGGTTCGGGATCGCCGCCATCTGCGCCTCCGCCATCAGCGGCAGCAGCTTGGAGACGTAGTAATTGTCCATCGAGTGCATGGAGGTGAGGTGAGAGCCCGCAACCCGCCCTTCCAACCCAAACCGCACGGTCTGCGCGGCCAGCGTTTCCACGTGCCGGGACTGGGGATCGTCAGTTTCATCACAATGCATGTCGACGCGCAGCCCCCGGTCGGCGGCCAGACGGCAGAGCGCCTCGACGGAGGCGCGCCCCTCTTCCATCGTGCGCTCGAAATGGGGGATGCCGCCAACGACCTCCACGCCCATATCGAGCGCGCGGGTCAGCGCGTCCTGCGCCGCCGCGCAGCGGTAGAAGCCGTCCTGCGGGAACGCGACCAGCTGCAGGTCGAGATAGGGCGCCACCCGTTTCTGCACCTCCAGCAGCGCGCGGACCGTGACCAGCGCCGGGTCCGACACGTCGACATGACTGCGCACGGCCAGCAAGCCCTTGCTCACCGCCAGATCGCAGTAGCGCAAGGCGCGCTCCACCACTGCGTCCTCGGTCAAGGTCGGGCGCAGCTCGCCCCAAAGCGCGATACCCTCCAACAGGGTGCCCGACATGTTCATGCGCGGCAGGCCCAGCGACAGCGTCGCGTCCATGTGAAAATGCGCATCGACGAAGGGCGGGATCAGCAGGTTGCCGCCGGCGTCGATCACCGCGCGCGCCTCCGCCTCGATCTGCGGCGCGATCTGGGCAATGCGGCCCGCGCGTACGGCGACGTCCTGGCCCGTGCGGCCATCGGGCAGCGTTGCGCCGCGGATCAGAAGGTCGAACATGGGCGGGCCTTTCGTCTTGGTCTCGCGCCGATGACGCCACGAAGCCCTGCCGTGTGGCAACAGGGAATCGCGGCGTGGCACTGCGCGCTGGCCCGCGCCTGTCCTGGTCCGCCGGGCCCCGCCGACCCTCCGGGCCTGGGCTAGCGCCGGGCGGCGCGGCCTGTTACAGGGTAACAGACCAGGCAGAGAGGACCGGACATGCCCACGCGCGGAGAACAGATGCAGGCCGATGTGCTGGCCATCCTCGAACGCGCGCCCGCGCCGCTGTCGGCCTATGACATCCTGGGCGAGCTGCGCAAAGAGCATCCCAAGCTGGCCCCGCCGACGATCTACCGCGCGCTGAGCGCGCTGCCCCAACGCGACCGCGTGCACCGGCTGGAATCGCGCAACGCCTTCGTGGCGTGCCAGCACAGCCATCACGACACCGGCACCGTTCTGTCGGTCTGCGACGATTGCGGCGCGGTTGAGGAAAACGCAGCCCCGGACGTTCTGGAAGACC
>JBCDFL010000227.1:0-4862 GCA_039178165.1 Pseudomonadota bacterium
AGCAGCATGAAGCCGCGGTCCGACAGGTACCCGCCGTCCCGGTGGTAGGCCGCGCTGGCCTGGTTCAGGGCGACGACGGAGGGGGCGCCGTAGCTTTCCTCGAACAGGGCCGCGGACCGGCCAGAGGCGTGGTAGCCCAGCGCGTCCTCGCCCTCCAGCACGGTGACGTGGGCGTCCGCGCTGAGCCGTGCGGCGGCGCTGATGCCGGCGATGCCGCCGCCGATGACGATAATGTCGCTCACGCCTCCTCCAGCCGGTCGGTGGCGGGCGGCGGGGTCTGGCTGAGCGCGGTGATCGCGGCGTAGAGGTCCGCGTCCATCTCGAACGCCGCCGCCGCAAGCGACGGCGCCAATTGCGCCGCATCACGGGCGGAGACGATGGGCGAGGGGCCGCTGGGATGCGCGGCGGCCCAGGCGACGGCGAGCGTGGCCGGGTCTACGCCGCGGTCAGCCGCCAGTCCCGCCAGCGCGGCGGCGGTGTCGTGCATCCACGCGAGGCCATAGCGCGCGGCGTAGCGGTCGTCTTCGGTCAGCCGGCCCGCCCCTCCGGCGGCGTATTTGCCCGTCAGAAGCCCGCCGCCCAAGGGCGAATAGGGCACGGGCAGGATGCCCTGATCGGCGCACATGGGAAGCAGCTCTACCTCCGCCTGGCGTTTCACCAGGCTATACATCGGCTGGATCACGTCGATCCGCGTGCCGTGCGCAGCGGCGATGGCCTGTGCCTTCATCACCTGCCAGGCGGCGAAATTGCTGAGGCCGATATAACGGATCACGCCGCGCGCCTGCAGGTCCGCGAGCGCTCCGATGCTCTCGGCCAAGTCGGTCTGCGGGTCGTAGCGGTGCAGGTACAGCAGGTCGATTACGTCGGTACCCAGCCGGGTGCGAGACGCCTCGACCTGCACTGCGATATTCGCCCGCCCCGCGCCGCCGGTATAGGCGGCTTTGGAGGCGATCAGGACCGCCTCTCGCTCCGGCGCAGCGAAGCGGCCGAGCAGCGTCTCGGACGCGCCTTCGGTGTAGACCCAGGCGGTGTCGAAGTGCACCACCCCCGCCGCGCGGCAGGCGTCGTACATCGCGCGGCTGGCGGCCTCGTTCGCGCGGCCCCCGAACTGCATAGTGCCGAAGGTCAGGCCGCGCACCGGTGTGCCGTCCAGCGTCCGCATCAGCCGTGACCCAGGGCCGTGGCGCGCTGGTAGGCGGGGCGGGCGTGGATCCGCTCCACAAAGGCTTTGAGCCGCGGGAAGTCGTCGCCGCGCTTTTGCATCATCGCGATCTCGGCGGGGAAGGAGAGCATGATGTCCACCGCGCTCAGATCGTCCAGAACGTAATGCCCCGAGGGGCGCAGCATGTCGTTCATGTAGCCGTAATGGCTGTCGAGTTGCTGCTGGATACGCGGGTGCAGCGGGGCGCCCGCCTCCCCCAGACGGCCGACATAGAGGTTCAGCAGGATCGGCGTCATGGCCGAGCCTTCGGCGAAATGCATCAGCTCCAGATGCTGGATATAAGCGTCCGTGCCCCGGGCGGGCACCATGTCCGGCGCGTGCGCGGCGCAGATCAGCTCCACAATCGCGGCGCTTTCGGTGACCAGCTTGCCGTTCATCTCGACCATCGGGGATTTGCCCAGCGGGTGGATCGCCATCAACTCGGGCGGGGCGAGGTTCGTCTTGGCATCGCGCGCGTAGGCCAGAACCCTGTAGGGCGCGCCGACCTCTTCCAGCAGCCAAAGGATACGGTGAGAGCGGGACCTGTTCAGGTGGTGCAGCGTGATCATGGCGCTAGGTTGCGGCATGCGGGACAAGAGGACAAGATGGCCGACGGCTTTGACCAGATGGTGCGGGAGGCGCGGGCGTTCTTCACCGAGCTGCGGGAGAACAACTCCAAGGCCTGGTTCGAGCCGCACAAGGCCCGTTACAAGGATCAGATCGCGGCGCCGGCGGCCCTCTTCGCCGATCTGGTGGCGGAGGATTTGGCCCGTATCACCGGCAAGGCGCACAGTCCCAAGGTCTTTCGCATCTACCGCGACGTGCGCTTTTCCAAGGATAAGACACCGCTGAACGCGCATCTGCACCTGCTCTGGTCGCCTGCGGACAAGGACGTACTGGCGCCGTCCTGGTTCTGGGGCCTGTCACCGGATTACTTGGTGCTGGGCATGGGCGTGGTGGGCTTGCAGGGCGAGGGGCTGACCCGCTACCGCGCGCTGGTGGACAATTGGGGCGACACGCTGAGCGATGCGCTGGACCAGGCGATGGAGGCGGGCGCGTCCTTCGGCGATTGGGGCCCTGCGCCGCTGAAGCGGGTGCCGAAGCCCTTCGATGCGGATCATCCCCACGCCGATCTGCTCAAACGCAAGGGCTTTACCCTGTCCGCCGCGATCGAGGGTTGGGAGGACGGCGTTCTGAAGGCGACGCTCGCCCGCGTGCGGGACGTGAAGCCCGTGTGGGACTTGTTCGAGCAGCATTTGTGAGGGGGGTGATGGGCAGATTGCCCATCCTACCGGTTGATTGCTGATTTCGCCGAGATTCCCACTCCGCCCCAAGCCTGCCGCGCGGGTGGCGTGGGACACGCCAGCCGCAGGGGGGCGGCAGGCGTGTCGGCCTCCTGCGGAGGCCAATGGGCTAAGCATGCAGGGTAAATCCCAGCGCTGTGAGGGTAGGATGGGCAATATGCCCATCTCCAACAAAACGGGCGGCGCCCTTCGGCGCCGCCCCCAAAACCCAAAGCCTAAAGCTTACTGCGGGATATCGCCCTCGATGCCTTCGACGTAGAAGGTCATGCTGGCCAGATCGGCGTCGGACGCGGTCTCGCCTTCGGCCAGCCAAGCGGAGCCGTCCTGCTTGTTCAGCGGCCCGGTGAAGGCGTGGTATTCACCCGAACCGAGCGCCTCGACCATCGCCAGCGCCTCTTCGCGCACGTCGGCGGGCACGGCGTCCGTGATCTCACCGATCTTCACCATGCCCGGCCCGATGCCGTCCCAGGTGTCCTGCTGCGCCCAGGTGCCATCCATGACGGCCTGAGTGCGTGCGATGTAATAAGGCGCCCAATCGTCGATGATCGAAGACACCCGCGGGAACGGCGCGAATTGCCCCATGTCGGAGGCCTGGCCAAAGGTCACCACGTTGCCCGCCTCGGCCGCAGCCGCCTGGGGCGCGGTGGAATCGGTGTGCTGCAGCACCACGTCGGCGCCCTGGTCGATCAGCGCGCGGGCGGCATCCGCCTCTTTGGCCGGGTCGAACCAGGTATAGACCCAGATGATCTTCATCTCGACATCCGGGTTCACCTTCTTGGCGTGGATGAACGACGCGTTGATGCCCCGGATCACTTCTGGGATCGGGAAGGACGCGATGTAGCCGATGATGTTGCTCTCGGTCATGTTGCCGGCGATGTGCCCTTGCACCGCGCGCCCTTCGTAGAACCGGGCGGAGTAGGTGGAGACGTTGTCGTGCAGCCGCTTATAGCCCGTCGCATGTTCGAACTTCACGTCCGGGAATTTGGCCGCGACGTTGTTGGTGGCGTCCATGTAGCCGAACGAAGTGGTGAAGATCAGATCGGCCCCGTCCAGCGCCATCTGCGTCATCACCCGCTCGGAATCCGGGCCTTCGGCGACGTTTTCCACGAACACCGTCTCGACCTGGTCGCCAAAGTGCTCCTCGACCGCGAGGCGGCCCTGATCGTGCTCGTAGGTCCAGCCGCCATCGCCGACCGGGCCGACATAGACAAAGCCAACCTTCGTCTTCTCGTGCCCGTCCGCCAGCGCGCCGCCCGCAACGCCGATGGCCAGCGCGGCGCTGGCCAGAAGGTTCATCAATTTCATGTGGTTCTCCCCAAGTGGCCTCTTATCCCGAGGCGTGGAATGTGCGCCCGAGCGACCCCGGTGCGCGTGATTTGTCCGCCGACAGCATCACCAAAACGACGATGGTCACGATGTAGGGGGACATTGCCAGATACTCGACAGGGATGGCAACGCCCGCCCCTTGCAGGTTCAACTGCAGCTGAGTGATCCCGCCGAAAAGATAGGCACCGATCAGCACCCGCCACGGCTTCCAAGAGGCGAAGACGACCAGCGCCAGCGCGATCCAGCCCACCCCCGCCGTCATGCCTTCGGTCCATTGCGGCACGCGGATGAGGCTCAGATAGGCGCCCCCTAGTCCCGCGCAGGCCCCGCCGAAAAGGATGGCGAGCGTGCGGATGCGCTTGACCTTGTAGCCCAGCGCGTGGGCGGCGTCGTGGTTCTCCCCCACGGCGCGAAGGATCAGCCCGGCGCGGGTGTATTTCAGCGTGGCCCAGACAGCGGCAACGATGCCGAGGCCGATATAGACCATGAGGTTGTGACCAAAGAGGATCGGTCCAACCACCGGAATGTCCCCCAGCGACCCCAGCGGCTGCTGCATCACGGGCGGCGATTTGATCCCGACATAGCTCTGCCCCATCAACGCCGAGAGCCCTAGACCAAAGAGCGTGAGACCAAGGCCCGAGGCCACCTGATTGGCCAGCGCCACCTGTGTGAGAAACGCGAACAGCAGCGACAGCACCGCCCCTCCGATGGCCGCTGCAACGAACCCCAGAGTCGGCGAGTCTGTATTCACCGCAATGATGAAGCCGCACACCGCACCGGTGATCATCATTCCCTCAACGCCCAGGTTCAGTACCCCGGCGCGCTCGACGACCAGCTCCCCAATCGCAGCCAGCAGAATGGGCGTCGCCGCACCAATCATCGCGGCGATTAGTAGGATCGGATTGATCGCGCTCAGGTCCATAGGCTCACCACCAATCGAAGATACGTGGAAGGTGCACGAACAAAATCATGCTGGAGCAAATGCCTCCCGTGGTGAGATTGAGCTTAAATAAATCCACACCGGCATGTTC
>JBCDFL010000228.1:0-4840 GCA_039178165.1 Pseudomonadota bacterium
GGCGTGATCGCCTTCACCATCGAGAAGATGAAGAAGACGAACAGCATCTTCAGCACCATCCACAGGATACCGTCGGGCAGGCCCGGGATCGGCGACAGCCAGCCGCCAAAGAACAGCAGCGAGGTCAGCGCGCACATCAAGACGACCGCAACCAGCTCCCCGATCATAAAGAGCAGGAAGGGAGTGGACGAGTATTCGACCTGGTAGCCGGCGACCAGTTCCGATTCAGCCTCCGGCAGGTCGAAAGGCGGACGGTTCGTCTCTGCCAGGGCGGAGATGAGGAACAGGAACAGCATCGGGAAGTGCAGCAGCCAGAACCAGCCCAGGGCGCCGTAGCCATTGTCCTGCGCCTGCACGATGCCGGTGAAATTCATCGACCCGGCAGAGATGATGACGCCCACGATGATGAGGCCGATGCTGACCTCGTAAGAGATCATCTGCGCGGCAGACCGCAGCGAGCCCAGGAACGGATATTTCGAGTTGGACGCCCAGCCGCCCATGATCACGCCGTAGACTTCCATTGAGGAGATCGCGAGGACGTAAAGGATAGCGACGTTGATGTCCGCCAGCACCCAGCCTTCGTTGAAGGGGATCACCGCCCAGGCGATGAACGCCATCACAAGGGAGATCATCGGCGCCAGGAGGAACACGACCTTGTCCGCACCGGCGGGGAAGACGACCTCCTTCACGACGTATTTCAGGAAGTCCGCGAAGGATTGCAGGAGGCCATAGACGCCCACCACGTTGGGGCCGCGGCGCATCTGGACGGCGGCCCAGATCTTGCGGTCGGCATACATCAGGAAGGCCAGCGCCAGCAGCAGCGGGACGATCAGCAGCAGAATCTGCCCGACGATGGTCAGCAGCAGGCCTGTGGTCGTTGTGGTGAAAAACTCGATCATTGTCCCTCAAACCGTCGGAATTTGGCGTTCTTTGCAGGCCGCGACCGTGACCTCGGCATCGATGGTGCGCAGCCCCTGCGGCAGGCCGGGCGAGATGACGTAGGCGGCATCGCCGGTCCACAGATCACCCTCTTGGGCCACGGAGGTGCGCACGTGGCGCGCGAACCCGTAGCCGCGGATCAGCGCGTATTGCGCGGCTGCGCAGCGGGCATAATCGCTCACATCCGCTTCGCTCAGCGCGTTGGTCATGGCGACGTTGAACTGCACCAAATCGTCGTCCAGCAGCCGCGTTTCCACCCCGCGATATTCGGGGATCAGCCGCTCCGCGCTGATATTCGGCAACTCCGTCGCCGGGGCCGCGCAGGCGGCAAGGGGAAGCGCAGCCAGCATTCGGATCATTCCGCCGCCATTTTGGTGGTCCGGCTCTTGGCGTTCGCGCTGAGCTGGCCCATCAGGGCGGAGGCGCGGGCGATGGGGTTCGTCAGATAGAAATCCTGGATCGCGTAGAGGAAATCGCCGGTGCCGATCGTCCCCTCGGGCAAGGCATCGCCAGTGTTTTCAGGCACGATGTCGATATCGTTCAGGTGCGAGACCTCCGCGATCATCGCCTTGCGCAGCGCCATGATGGAATCGAAGGGCAGCGCCGTGCCCATCTCGCCCGACAGGGCGCGTAGGATGGCCCAGTTTTCCTTGGCTTCGCCCGGCGCAAAGCTCGCGCGCTGCGCGAGCTGAGGCCGTCCTTCGGTGTTGACGAAAATGCCCGGCTCTTCGGTGTAGGCAGCGGCGGGCAGGATGATGTCGGCCCGGTGCGCGCCGCGGTCGCCGTGGCTGCCTTGGTAGATGACGGTGGCGCCCGCCGCGATCTCCACCTCGTCGGCGCCGAGGCTGTAGATCACGTCGGCCTCTTGCACGGCGGCCATGCCGTCCGCGTTCACCGCGCCCACATCCATCGCGCCCACGCGGCCCGCGGCGGTATGCAGCACCATCAGCTTGGCCTTGCCGGCCGTCGCCAGATGCTGCGCCGCGGCCAGAACGGCGGCGCCGTCCTCGCCCTGCAAAGCGCCCTGGCCGACGATGATCACGCCGCCATCGGGCTTGTCCGAATGATCCTGCGCCAGGACCGCGCGCAGGACGTCGCGGCCCGCGCCCAGTTCGGTCACGTCATAGGTCAGGTCAACTTGCGGGCCGATCCGGCCCACGATCGCCCCGGCGAGCCACGCTTTGCGGATGCGCGCATTCAGAACCGGCGCTTCCTCGCGCGGGTTGGTGCCGATCAGCAGGATCATCGACGCCGTGTCGATATCCTCAATCCGCGCTGTGCCGACATAGGCCGCGCGATTGCCCGCGGGCAGCTTGGCGCCGTCCGTCCGGCACTCAACCACACCGCCCTGCCCTTCGATCAGTTGCTTCAGGGCAAAGGCCGCTTCCGTCGGAGCCAGATCACCGACCAGACCCACCGGCTTGGTGGCGCCTTTCAGCGCGGCTGCGGCCTTCCCCAGCGCTTCCGGCCAGGTGGCCGGGCGCAGCTTGCCGTTCTCGCGAATGTAAGGCTTATCAAGGCGTTGGCGGCGCAAACCGTCCCAGACGAAGCGGGTCTTGTCGCTGATCCACTCTTCGTTCACGCCGTCGTGGTTGACCGGCAGGAAGCGCATGACCTCCCGCCCCTTCGTATCCACGCGGATCGACGAGCCGAGCGCGTCCATCACGTCCACGCTTTCTGTTTTCGTCAGTTCCCAGGGACGCGCGGTGAAGGCGTAGGGCTTCGAGACCAGCGCGCCCACGGGGCACAGATCGATGATGTTACCCTGCATGTTGCTGTCGAGCGTTTCGCCCAGATAGGCGGTGATCTCGCTGTCCTCGCCACGACCGGTCTGGCCCATCTGGGTGATGCCGGCCACCTCGGTCGTGAAGCGCACGCACCGCGTGCAAGAGATGCAGCGCGTCATGTGCGTCTCGACCAGCGGGCCGAGGTCCAGATCGTCCACGGCGCGCTTCGGCTCGCGGAAGCGGGAAAAGTCCACGCCGTACGCCATTGCCTGGTCTTGCAAATCACACTCGCCGCCCTGATCGCAGATCGGGCAATCGAGCGGGTGGTTGATCAGCAGGAACTCCATCACCCCCTCGCGGGCCTTCTTGACCATGGGGGAGTTCGTCTTGACCACTGGCGGCTGACCTTCGGGGCCGGGGCGCAAATCCTTGACCTGCATCGCGCAGGAGGCAGCGGGCTTGGGCGGGCCGCCGACAACCTCGACCAGGCACATACGGCAATTGCCCGCGATCGTCAGACGTTCGTGATAGCAAAAGCGCGGGATCTCGATCCCCGCCTCTTCACAGGCCTGGATCAGGGTCATCGCCCCGTCGACCTCGATCTCTTGTCCGTCGATAACGATCTTGCGCAGATTGCTCATGAGCTACCTCAATAACACGCCGATTTGGCTGCCCTTTTCGATTTCACGCCGACCGAACGCGCAAAACGCTTCTTTGTCCCCGGGTGCGACACCTTCGGCCTTCAGCCGGGCGGCGCCGCGGGCGCGCAGACGGGCCTTTTCGGCTTCGGATTTGCGGTAGGCGTCGATTTCGGCCTCCGAATACCCGAGCGCTATCGCCTGATCCTTGAGCCCGTTGATCGTCCGCAGCGCACGCACCATCCGTGCCGAGATGTCGGGGCAGGTCTTACGGATTTCGTCCGCAAGGCCAATCGACAGCAGGGCATCGTCGATGACCGTATCGCGCAAGGGTGGCTTTGCCGCCGCCGCGCTGGCCATCAGGGCACTGGCTAGGATCAGGCTCATAATTGTCTTCGCGCACATGTTTCTCTCCTTCCATCCGCGTCTTGCCGCAGATGGGGAGCCGGGGACTTGCTATGCAATATCAGCCCGAGATGCCAGCCGAAAACGGCGCATTTTGCCTCATAAAGGGGCGCAGGCCCCCCGCAGCGACAGCGTGTCGCCGGCCACCAGAAGACCGTCTTCATCGTCCGGGCCGCGCTGCCAGATGATGTCGGACGAGCCATACAGGTCGATACAATATTTGATCGCCTCGTACTCGCCCGCGGCGCGTGCGCCGTCGGCGCTGGCGGAGAAGGGTTTGACCGTCACCTCGAACTGGTCCCGCTCTCCGTCGACCTTCTTGGCCCGGGCGTTGAAGAACTGCCCGTCGAAGGCGACGTCCTCGTCCCGGTTTCCGCACGCGGGCAAGGCCAGGGCGCCGATCAGGGCGGCGGCAAGAGTCCATTTCGTCACGGGAACGCTCCGGTCAGGTGAAGGCTGCCAGCAGGCCTAGCACCGCGAGCGCCAGCACGCAAACGATTGAAATGCCCCAGAATGCGGAGCGCGCGGGCTGGTTGGTGGTCCCGATATGCACGAGCGCCATAAGGATGCGCGCGACCAGGAAGGTGGAGGCCAGCGCGTTGACCCAAAACGGCGCAGCGCCCGTCAGGATCCCGGCGCAGGTGGCCAAAAGGAACGGGCCGGCCGTCTCCACCGCGTTGGCATGGGCGCGCCCGCGCCGGTACATCGGATTGGCGTAGTCCCGCTTGACCGCGCCGGACGCGGTGCGCATGTCCTCGCCCCGCCCGAAGACGGACAGGTATGTCAGCACGAACATCAGCAGCGCGTAGCCGGACATCGCCGCGAGGGCATGGCTGTAGGGCTCGAAGAATTCCATCGCGGGGCTCCTGTGGCGCGGGGACGACGGAGCCATTTGCGGCCCCGAGGGTCCGGGGGTCAAGCGTCGCGCACGTTTCAGCTGTCAGGCAGCGAAGGCCTAGTCGAAAGCGTGATCGGTGGCACCATGGGTTGTGAGGTGACGCAGCCGCGCGGCCGCCTCCGCCACGCTGGGGCGGTGGCCCGCCGCCACCCATCACATCACCAGGTTCGGCCCGGTCTTGGGCAGGTGCCATTCATCGCCGCGGTCCATGAATTGGCGGTGGACGGTGTCAA
>JBCDFL010000229.1:0-4754 GCA_039178165.1 Pseudomonadota bacterium
CGATTTGACCGAGGCGACGCCGGCGATGTCGAGGTGAATCCAGGGCGTGCCCTCCTGCACGAAGCGCTGCAGGAACTGCGCGGCGGTCACCGACCCCGCCGCGCGGCCCCCCACATTCTTCATATCGGCGATGCGGCTTTTCAGCATGTCGTCGTAGGCCTGGCCCAGCGGCATGCGCCAGGCGCCCTCGCCCTCCGTCTCCGCGGCCTTGAGGAACGCGTTGCAGATCCCATCGTCGTTTGAGAAGACGCCGGCCCGCTCGTGCCCCAGCCCGATGATGATCGCGCCGGTCAGCGTCGCCAGATCGATCATGCCGGCGGGTTTGAACCGCTCCTGCGCGTACCACATCACGTCACATAGGACGAGGCGCCCTTCGGCGTCGGTATTGATGATCTCCACCGTGTCGCCCTTCATCGATGTCACGACGTCGCCGGGCCGTGTGGCGTTGCCGGAGGGCATGTTTTCGACCAGGCCCACCAGCCCGACGACATTGGCCTTGGCCTTGCGCAGCGCCAGCGCCTTCATCGCGCCTGCAACGACACCCGCGCCGCCCATGTCCATGGTCATGTCTTCCATGCCGCCCGCGGGTTTGAGACTGATGCCTCCGGTGTCGAAGACGACGCCCTTGCCCACCAGGGCCAGCGGCGCCTCGTCCCCGCCGCCTTTCCAGTTCATCACAACGACCTTGGACGGGCTGTCGGAGCCTTGCCCGACACTCAGCAGCGTGCGCATGCCCAGATCGGCCAGCGCCTCTTCATCCAGAACTTCAACTTCGAGGCCCAAGGCGCTGAGCGCGCTGAGCTCTTCGGCAAAGGCGGTCGTCGTCAGGTGGTTGGCCGGCGCGTTGACCAAATCACGGGTGAAGAACGCCCCCTCCGCCACCGCCATCAGCGGCGCGGCAGCAGCCTCGGCCTCATCCGGTTTGGAGACCATGATGTGCGCCGCGCCCTCGCGCGCCTTCGGCTCGGACCGCATCGCCTGGTAGTCGTAGTCGCGCATCGCCAGCCCAAAGGCCAATTCGGCCGCGCGGGGCCGGTTGCCCAGCGCGATGGTCAGGTCCTGGCCCCCGCGCAGCTTGGCGAGCGCGGCGCCCGCCTTGCGCATCGTCACGGCGTCCGGGCGGTTCGGCAGGTGCAGCACATCCACCGCCTCCGCCGCGACACCCGCGGGCAGCGTGATCGATTGCACCGTGCCGAAGGGCATCTTCGCGAAAGCCTCGCTTTCGGTCATCCGCACCAGCGCCCCGCGCGTCAGTCGGTTTACCCGGCGCGCGGCGGCGTCCATCTTGCCCTCGGGCCCCAGCACGACGGCGAGCCGCCCCGCCCGCGCGGCCAGCGCGTCGATATCCGTCTCGGTGAAGGTGATGGGGGTCAGATCGGTCATGGAAGCCTCAATATCTTTGTCCCACCAGACCTAGCCCGCCCAGACCCCCGCGGGAAGGGCTTTTGCCCCACGCCGCGCTTCTTTAAGACTAGCGGCAATCCAAACGCCGGGGGGCAATTTGGCCAGATTCGACCGCTATACGCTGTCGCAACTTTTGTGGCTGTTCGGCTTTTTCAGCCTCGTCCTGGTGGCGATCTTCTGGATCAACCGGGCGGTGGTCCTGTTCGATCGGCTGATCGGCGACGGCCAGACGGCGCTGGTCTTTCTGGAGTTCACGGCCCTCGGCATGCCGACACTGATCACGCGCGTGCTGCCCATCGCCACCTTCGCCGCCGCCGTCTATGTCACCAACCGCGCAACGTCGGAAAGCGAGCTGACGGTGATGCAGGCCACAGGATCTGGCCCCTGGCGGATGGCGCGGCCCGTGGCGGTCTTCGGCGTGCTGGTCGCGCTGATGATGTCTCTGCTGATGCACATCCTGGTGCCGCTCGCCACCGCGCAGCTAAGCCAGCGAGAGGCGGAGATCAGCCAGAACGTCACCGCCCGCCTGCTGACCGAAGGCGCCTTCCTGAGCCCTGGCAAAGGCGTCACGTTTTACACTCGCGAGATCGGGGAGGACGGCGTGCTGCGCGACGTCTTCCTGTCCGACCGGCGCGATCCGGCCTCCCGTGTGATCTACACCGCGGCGGAGGCCTACATCGTGCGCGGGGATGCACGGGCGCAGGGCGGCACGACGCTGATCATGGTGGACGGGCTGGCACAGCGGCTGGACACGGGCACCCAGCGGCTGTCGACGGCGAAGTTCGCCGATTTCTCCTTCGACATCACGGCGCTGATCACGGGCCCGGACGCACCTGGCACCTCTGTCCGGCACCTGCCCACCCCGGCGCTGCTGCGCGATTGGGCGGATGTCGCGGACCAAACGGGCGAGAGTATCGGATCAATCACAGAGCGGTTTCACGCCCGCATCGCCCAGCCGCTTTTCTGCATCGTCGCGGCGCTCATCGGCTTTGCCACCCTGCTGATCGGCGGCTTTTCCCGCTTCGGCATCTGGCGGGAGGTGCTGATCGCTTTCCTGCTGCTGATCGCGCTCGACGGGATGCGGGGCAGCCTGTCCAAGCTGGTGATCGCCGATCCGGCCCTGTGGCCGGCGATGTATCTGCCCAGCGCCCTGGGCGGGGTGCTGACCGTCCTGCTGCTGGGATGGGCCGCGCGGCCGGGCCTCTTGCGCCGTCTGGTGCGGCGCCAGGGGACGGCGGCATGATCCTGCACACCTATTTCGCGCGCCGCTTTGCGGTCGCCTTCGGGCTGCTCACAGCCGTCTTCGCCGCGTTGATCGGCCTGATCGCCCTGGTCGAGGAAAGCCGGACCTTCGCCGGCTCCGACGTCGGCTTCGGCGCGCAGCTGCAGTTGGTGCTGCTGAGCCTGCCGGAAAGCATCAACGAAATCCTGCCGCTGATCGTCATCCTGGCGACCATCGTGCTGTTCGTCAGCCTAGCTCGCTCGTCCGAGCTGGTCGTGACCCGCGCGGCGGGGCGGTCCGCGATCCGCGCGCTCGTCGCGCCGGGCCTCGTCGCGCTGCTGATCGGGGCGCTGGCCGTGTCGATGCTGGGGCCGATCGCGGCGGCGACGACCAAGCTGCACGCGGCGCTGTCGGAAAGCTACCGCGCGGGCGGCGCCGCCACCCTGTCGGTCAGCGAGGACGGGCTCTGGCTGCGCCAGGGCAGCGCGGCGGGCCAGACGGTGATCCGGGCCGCCCGCTCCAACGCCGACGCTTCGGTCCTCTACGATGTGACCTTCCTCAGCTACGTGCCGGGCGGCGGGCCCGAACGGCGGATCGAGGCGGCCTCCGCCGCGCTGGTGGACGGCGCGTGGCAAGTGCGCGACGCCAAGGTCTGGCCGCTCGGCGGCGCCCGCAACCCCGAAGCCGCGTCTGAGACGTTCCCGATCCTGGAGCTGCCCTCAACCCTCACACTCGACCGGATTCGTGAAAGCCTCGGCTCCCCCTCGGGCGTGTCGATCTGGGACATGCCGACCTTCATCACCCAGCTGGAACAAGCCGGCTTCAGCGCCCGGCGCCACCACGTCTGGCTGCAATCGGAACTGGCGCGCCCGGTCTTTTTGGTGGCGATGGTTCTGGTTGCCGCAGCGTTCACCATGCGCCATACGAGGTTTGGGGGGACCGGCAAGGCGGTGCTGGCCGCCGTGCTGTTGGGGTTTGGGTTGTATTTCATTCGCAGCTTCGCACAAATTCTGGGGGAGAACGGGCAAATCCCCGTGCTGATGGCCGCCTGGGCCGCGCCGGTCGCCTCCGTTCTGCTGGCCCTCGGCCTCCTCTTGCAGGCCGAAGACGGGTGAGAGCGCTCGCCGCCCTTCTAACCTGCCTTTGGGCTCTGTGCGCCGCGCCGCTGGCCGCGCAGGACCTGAGCGGCGGGGCGGAGCCGGCGCTGCTAATCGCGGACGATGTCACCCTGACCCGGTCCCGTGTCCTGATCGCCCGCGGCAATGTCGAAGCCTTCCAGGGTACGACCCGCCTGCGCGCGGCGGAGGTCCGCTACGACGGCCAGACCGGCCAGCTGACCATCACCGGCCCAATCACGATCGAAGACGGCGACAGCGTTCTGATCCTGGCCGATCAGGCGCAGCTGAGCCGCGATCTGGAAAACGGCCTGCTGACCGGCGCGCGGATGGTGCTAAACCAGCAATTGCAGCTTGCCGCGGTAGAAATGAACCGCGTCGGCGGGCGCTACACCCAGCTGTACAAGACCGCCGTGACCTCGTGCCGGATCTGCGACGACGGCAGGCCGCCCCTTTGGTCGATCCGCGCCACCCGCGTGGTGCATGACCAGGAAGAACGCCAGCTCTACTTCGATAACGCGCAGTTCCGCATCGGCCGCATGCCCGTGCTGTACCTGCCCCGCCTGCGCCTGCCCGACCCGACGCTGGAGCGGGCGAGCGGCTTTCTGACGCCCGACGTGCGCATCACATCGCAGCTCGGGACGGGCATCAAGGTGCCCTATTTCATCAAGCTGGGCGACACGCGCGACCTGACGCTGACACCCTACCTGTCCTCGCGCACGACGACGCTCGAATTCCGCTATCGCCAGGCCTTCGCCCGGGGCCGGATCGAATTCGAAGGCGCGGTGACCGAAGATGATCTGCGCCCCAGCGAGGTGCGCGGCTACCTCTTCGGCACGGGCACGTTTCAGCTGGAGAATGACTACGTCCTTCAATTCGACGTGGAGACGACGTCGGACGATGCCTACCTCACCGAATACGGCTATTCGGGCAAGGACCGGCTGGACAGCGCCATCGTCCTGACGCGCGCCAAGCGGGACGAGCTGCGCCAGTTCAGCTTCGTCAACTTCCGC
>JBCDFL010000230.1:0-4736 GCA_039178165.1 Pseudomonadota bacterium
CCGCTGATGCAGGATGCTTTTCAGGCGGCTTTGGGGCCGGAGGTGAAGGTCTTTTCTCAAGCCGCGCTAGTGGCCGCGTCGCTGGCCGATTACTTGCAGCGCCACCCCGACAAGATGGGGCAGGGGGACGCGGCTTATCTGACGACGGGCGACCCGGGCCGGGTCAGTGACCGCGCGACGCAGTTCTTGCGACGACAGATCACCTTTGCCGCCGCCTGACCTGACCCTTTTCTTTCGAGACGACACATGACCCATTCCATCGCAATCCTCGGCGCGTCCGGCTATACCGGCGCCGAGCTGATCCGGCTGATCGCCGGCCATTCGACGTTCAAGATCAAGGCCTTGGGCGCGCATTCTAAGGCGGGCCAGAGCCTGGCGCAGGTCTACCCCCATCTGCGCCATCTGGACCTGCCCGACATGGTACCCTTCGACGCCATCGACTGGTCCGGCATCGATCTGGCGTTCTGCGCGCTGCCCCACAAGACCAGCCAAGAGGTGATCGCGGGCCTGCCGCGGGACCTTAGACTCGTGGATTTGAGCGCCGATTTCAGGCTGCGGGATCCCGCGGACTATGCGGCGTGGTACGACAACGACCATACGGCCACGGATATCCAAGCCGAAGCCGTCTACGGCCTGACCGAATTCTACCGGGAGGACATCCGCGGCGCGCGGCTGGTCGCCGGCACGGGGTGCAACGCAGCCACCGGGCAGTTCGCATTGCGGCCCTTGATCGCCGCGGGGGCGATTGGCCTGGATGACATCATCCTAGACATGAAATGCGCGGTGTCGGGCGCGGGCCGCAGCCTCAAGGAAAACCTGCTGCATGCGGAGCTGAGCGAAGGCTATCACGCCTACGCCGTCGGCGGCACGCACCGGCATCTGGGTGAATTCGACCAGGAATTCAGCGCCGTCGCGGGCCGGCCGGTGAAGGTGCAATTCACCCCGCACCTGCTTCCGGTGAACCGCGGCATCCTGGCGACCTGCTACGTCTCAGGCGACGCTGCCGGCATTCACGAGGTGCTGACAGCGGCCTATGCGGACGAGGTGTTCGTGGAGGTTCTGCCCTTTGGTCAAACCCCGTCGACGCACCACGTCCGGGGCAGTAACTTCGTCCATATCGGCGTCACGGGCGACCGGATCGCCGGGCGGGCCATCGTGGTTGCGGCGCTCGATAACTTGACCAAAGGCTCCTCCGGCCAGGCGTTGCAAAACGCAAATCTGATGTTAGGTGCGCCAGAGACCGAAGGATTGATGATGCCGCCCCTCTTCCCGTGACGGAACGTGGCGCGCGGCGTATACTCGGGGCTCTAGGGCGCGGGAGGGCAAGATGAAAAGTCTGAAAAAGCAGCGGCGTATCCAGATCATCGTTCTGGCCTTTGCGGCGCTCACAGCCTGTGTCGGGCTGATGTGGTACGCCACGCAGGACGCCTTTCAGTTCTTCCGCGCGCCGTCCGAGGTTGTCGAGGCGCCACCGCCCCCGTCGGAGACGTTTCGCATCGGCGGGCTCGTTGCCGAAGGCTCCTTGGTCAGGGGCCAGGGGCTAGAGGTTCGGTTCGACGTGACCGACGGCGGTGCGAGCGTGCCGGTGATCTATGCCGGTGTGCTGCCCGACCTTTTCGAGGAGAACCAGGGCATGGTCGGCACCGGCAAGCTGGTGGACGGTGTCTTTCAAGCCTCCGAAATCCTGGCCCGTCACGATGAGACCTACATGCCCGCCGAAGTGGTCGACGCGCTGAAGGCGCAGGGCGTCTATAAGCCAGCCGAGTAGCGCGCGCTGTGCTGAGGCGGCGTTAACCACACCGGACGCATCTGTCTTCCCGCACAGAAAGCGGAGGCGCAGATGCAAAGCGTTGAGCACATCGCGGAAGAGATCGTCGCCCGCGAGGGCGGCTATGTGAACGATCCCGACGATCCGGGCGGGGCGACGAATTTCGGTGTGACGATCCACACGATGCGGCGGCTTGGGTTGGATCTGACCGGTGACGGGATCGTCGGTGTTGCGGATGTCCGGGCGCTGACCCGGGCGCAGGCGGTGCAGATCTTCATCCGCCATTACTTCGAAGACCCGCGCATCGCCGAGTTGCCGCGCGCCCTACACGCGACGGTCTTCGACATGTACGTCAATGCGGGCGGCAACGCGGTGAAGATCTTGCAACGACTTCTGCGCCAGATGGGCCACGCGGTTAGCGTCGATGGGGCCATTGGGCCGCAGACGATTGCGGCGACCCATGCCGCCTATGAGGCCTCGCCCTCCGATATGGTCGACGCCTACGGCATCGCGCGGCGCAACTATTATTTTCGCATCGCCGACCGGCGCCCCGCCAGCCGCAAGTTCGCGCGCACCCGGGCCGGGGGCAAAGGCGGCTGGATCAAGCGGGCCGAGGAGTTCATCGCCCCGCGGTACCACATGTCCGACGCGGACTTTCAACGGAGGGTCGCCAAATGGGGCTGATCGACGGACTTCTGAACATGCTCTTCGGGGGCGGGCGCAACGTGGTGCGCGAGACGGCCGAGGTCTTCCGCGAAAATGCGGAAGCCGGCAGTGTGCGGGCCAGTGAGATCCAGGCCCAGGCGATGCGCCAGCACGGCGCCGAGTTCGCTGTGCCCCGCCGTGGCGGCTTCGACCGCTTCATGGACGGGGTGAACCGCCTGCCGCGTCCGGCGCTGGCCCTTGGTACGATGGGACTTTTCGTGATGGCGATGCTCGACCCGCTTTGGTTTTCGGAGCGGATGCAGGGGATCGCGCTGGTGCCCGAGCCTCTGTGGTGGCTGCTGGGGGTGATCGTAAGCTTCTATTTCGGGGCGCGGCACCAGGTCAAAGCGCAGGACTTCCAGCGCGAGATCGTCAGCACCATGGCCCGCGTGCCTCAAGTGATCGACAATATTGGGGCGCTGCGCGCGCTGCGTGCCGATGCGGTGGGCGCGGCAGATACCGGGCGGGATGCGGCGCTGACGGTGGCGGCCCTGTCCCCCGATGCCAACCCGGCGCTGGAGGCGTGGAAGAAGGCGGCGGCCTGAGTTTCGAGGATGGGCAGTTCGCCGGGCTTAGCCCGAAGCTTGCCGCAAGGGGGCGGTAGGCGTGAAGACATCCTGCGAATGACTGTGGGCTGAGCGACAAAAGTGCACGGCCTTTGAGGCGCTCACACCCCTGCGACATATGACCGGCCCGCATTGGCTTGCGGGCCGGTCGCGCATATAAATCACACATGCTGACAGAGCTTGGTCATTTCGCCCTTATCCTCGCCTTCGTGGTCGCCATCGTGCAGGCAGTCGTGCCGCTGATCGGCGCGCATCGGCGCCAGGCCGCGTGGATGGCGGTGGCGGAACCTGCGGCGAACCTGCAATTCCTGCTGACGCTGTTCGCCTTCGGGGCGTTGATGTGGGCCTTCGTGGTGAGCGATTTCAGCTTGCGGCTCGTCGTGCTGAATTCGCACTCGGCCAAGCCGCTGATCTACAAGATCTCCGGCACTTGGGGGAACCACGAAGGGTCCATGCTGCTGTGGGTGCTGATCGTGACCCTCTTTGGCGCGATGGCGGCCTGGTGGGGCGGAAACCTGCCGCCGACCCTGCGGGCGCGGGTGCTGGCGGTGCAATCGGCCATTGCCGTGGCGTTCTTCGCCTTCATCCTCTTCACCTCCAACCCGTTCATCCGCATGGCGGTGCCGCCCTTCGACGGGCAGGATCTGAACCCGCTGTTGCAGGATCCCGGTTTGGCGTTTCACCCGCCCCTACTCTACATGGGTTATGTGGGGCTCAGCATGGCGTTTAGCTTCGCCGTCGCCGCTCTGATCGAGGGGCGCGTGGACGCCGCCTGGGGTCGCTGGGTGCGGCCTTGGACGCTGGCCGCCTGGGTGTTCCTGACCCTCGGCATCGCGCTGGGGTCGTGGTGGGCCTATTACGAGCTGGGCTGGGGCGGTTTCTGGTTCTGGGACCCGGTTGAGAATGCCTCTTTCATGCCCTGGCTGCTGGCCGCCGCGCTGCTGCATTCGGCCATCGTGGTGGAGAAGCGCGAGGCGCTGAAATCCTGGACCATCCTGCTTGCGATCCTGGCCTTCGGCTTCTCGCTCATCGGGACGTTCATCGTCCGCTCCGGCCTTCTGACCTCCGTCCACGCCTTCGCCAACGACCCGGAGCGCGGCGTGTTCATCCTGATGATCCTCGGCTTCTTCATGGGCGGGGCGCTAATCCTCTTTGCCTTCCGCGCGGGGATCATGGAGGCGAAAGGCGTCTTCGGCGTGGAAAGCCGGGAAAGCGCGCTGGTCGCCAATAACATCCTGCTGGCCGTGTCCTGCTTCGTCGTCTTCGTCGGCACGATGTGGCCGCTGGTGGCGGAGATGTTCCTGGACCGTACGCTCAGCGTCGGCCCGCCCTTCTTCAACATCGCCTTCACACCCTTCATGGTCGCGCTGGGGCTGATCCTGCCCATCGGCTCCATGCTGCCGTGGAAGCGGGCGCGGGTGGGCAAGGCGCTGCGGCCCCTGCGCTATGTCTTTCTCGCCGCGCTGGCTCTCGCTGGGCTGGTCTGGGCTATGCAGACCGGGCGCAGCTTGGGTGGGCCGCTCGGCGTGTTCCTGGGCGCATGGCTGGTGATGGCCGCGGCGCTCGATCTGTGGAAGCGGACGGGCAATTCTGGGGCCGCACGGCTGCTGCGCTTGCCGCGGGCCGATTGGGGCAAGGCGACGGCCCATGCAGGCCTCGGGGTTACGATGCTCGGGATCGCGGGCCTGACCGCCTAC
>JBCDFL010000231.1:0-4734 GCA_039178165.1 Pseudomonadota bacterium
AGGAACCCGCCATCGACATCAGCCCAACCCAAACTGCGACACGTCGCGCGGCCCACACGGCGGCCATCTGCCCCGGCTCCGCCCAGCGCAGCCACAGCGCCATGCCGACCATCTGCATCGCGGTGACGGCGGCCAGGGTCGTACCCGCCCGCAGCAGCGGATCATCCGCCGCAAGCTCCAGCGACGCACCGCGATAGCACACCGACGAAATGGCAAAGAGGAACCCCGCGCCAAGACCCAGGCGTGAGGCCCGATTGCCCAGATCTGCCAACGAAAACCGCGCCTGGCCGGGCGGCACACTTAGCAGCAGAACGCCGACGACCCCCAAGAGGATCGCGCCGAAGCCCCAGAGCGACACGCCTTCCCCCAGAACTACCAGGCCGACGAGCACGGCCTGGATCGTCTCCGTCTTCTTAAACGTGATGCCAACCGCGAAATTACGCGCTTTGAACAGCAGAACGACGCAGATCGTAGCCAGCACCTGCGCGAGCCCGCCCGCGGCGCCGAAGGCCCAGAAGGCGGCAGTGGTCTGCGGCAGCGCTTGCGCCGTCGCAGACATGTACGTCCACAAAAGCGCGGCCACCAACGGCGCGGAGTATAGGAACCGGGCAAAGGTCGCGCCGCCCGCGCTGAGCGTGCTGGTCGCCAGCGTCTTTTGCAGAACGAAACGCAGCGTCTGAAACAGAGCGGCGGCGAGGGTGACGGGGATCCAGAGGCTCATGCCCCTGCCCTAGCGCGCCTTACCCTCCCGGGGCCAGAGCGGATGGGGCACCGGGTCCTTGGCGCGCCAAAAATACCGCCCGAAAATCTCCGCGTAGCCGGAATAGACGTAGCCGTCATTGCGCCGCAGGTAGCGGTCACGATTTGTCCGGTAGATGCCCGGCAGACGGTACCAGGCGACCCGCGGATGCATGTGGTGGACCATGTGCAGGTTGTTGTTCAGGAACAGGAAGGCCAGAGGGCCGCGGTCCTCGATCACAACGGTCCGGCCGCGCGGCGCGTCATGGGCCTGATGCTCCAAGAAAGTTCGGATCTTCAGAATTGCCAACGCCGCGTAGCACGCGGCGAGGTACAACCACAGCGGCATAGGCGCGGCCATCACCGCCCACAGCACCAAAACCGCCCCCGGTAGGTGCCACAGCCAGCCCTGCAGAACCTGCCTGTCTCCGCCGCGAATGCGCGCCAGATCGTCCGCCATAAACGCCGCCTGCCCCAGGGCGGGGCCGATCAGCATACGGCCCGCAAGCGTGTTGTTCACCCGCCGCAGCGCCCGCAGCCAACCCGGCATCTGCGCCCAGCGCGCCGGGTCCAGATAGTTACTCTCGGGGTCGTCATAGGGGTCCGTCAGGTTTGCGTCCTGATGGTGCGCAAGATGCGTGTCGCGAAAGCGCAGATACGGGATCGCCAGGCCCGGATTGATCCAGGCGAGCGCCTCGGACGCCCGGCGGGAGCGGAAGGGGTGACCGTGCAGGATTTCGTGCGTGAGCGAGGCGTGCAGGACCAGCGCCAGGGTCGTGAGCGCAAACGCCGCAAGCGTCGACAAGTGCGGCAAACCCCACACCCCGATACTCAGCGCCACAAGGCACGCGAGGAAGAGGAGCAAGGTCGGCCATTCCGGCGTCAGCGGCCGGCGGTGGGGCAGTCGGGTTGAGGAGGTTTTGGTCATGCGCAACGTCGTAAGGTCACCCTACGCTAGGCAGTGTGCAGATCACCGCCCATTCGGAATATCGTTAACATCTTTCCGCAGCGGTGATAAAAGACCCCAGATGACAGAAACACTCACCAAATTGGATCGCGCGGCCCTCTTCCGCCGGCGCCTGCGCCAGGCCATGGATCAGGCCGGCGCGACGCAAAGCGGGCTGGCACGCGCCGTGGGCGTGGATCGTTCTACGTTGAGCCAGGCGCTGACCGATGACGCCGCCCGCATGCCCAGCGCCCACCTGGTCGGGGGCTGCGCCGAAGCGCTCGGGATCTCTTCGGATTGGCTGCTCGGCCTCAGCGACCGGCCGGAAAACGCCGCCGACCTGATCGAAGGCGCGCTGGAGCTGACCGAGGCGCCCCGCGCCTTGGTGGACGAGCGCATCTTCGGCTGGCACCGCGAGGCGCAGGGCTACAAGATCCGGCATGTCCCCGCCGGCCTGCCCGACATGTTCAAAACCGACGAGATGCTCGAATGGGAATACGCCCCCCATCTGGGCCGCACAGCGCGCCAGGCCATCGGCCATTCGCGCGACCGGCTCGACTGGATGCGCCAGGCGCAATCGGATTACGAGATCGCCCTCCCGCTCTACGAGGTGCAAAGCTTCGCCGCCGGCACCGGCTACTATGACGGGCTGCCCGCCGCCTTGCGCCGCTCACAGCTTGATCAGTTGCAAGCGCTGACCGAGCAGCTTTACCCCCGCACACGCGTCTACCTCTTCAACGCGCGCACGCTGTATTCTGCGCCGATCACCGTCTTCGGGCCTTTGCTCGCGGTGGTCTATACGGGCGCGCATTACATGGCCTTCCGCGACCGCGTCCGGGTGGAGACCCTGACCGCGCAATTCGACGCGCTGGTGCGTGAGGCGTCGGTCACAGCGCGCGAGATTCCCGCCCATCTGGGGGCCCTGCGCGCCCGCATCCGCTGATTTTCTGAGGGATCATCCACCCCAAGTCTTCAAGGAGCGCTTTACGGCCGCTGCCCCACGAACCGCCCTGCCCCGTCGGGACGCGGCAGGCCGCCATGGGCCGCCGCCACCCGCGCCAGGCGCGGCGCGACCTCGGGTCCCGGATCACAGGGCCGGCGCGTTTCCAGATCGACATGCAGCAGGAAGTGCTCCGCCGTCGCTAGCAGGCGGTCGCCCGCATACATCGCGTGCCACAGGTGCAGCTTCTTGCCAGCGCCCGCCAGCACCTGGGTCCTGATCTCGATCCCCGTACCCGCCAGCGCCTCGTCCACATGGCGGATATGCGTCTCTGCGGTGAAGTAGCTGCCGCCGCTCGAGATATAGTCCGCGTCGCAACCGATCATCTCCATCAACCGCGTGGTCGCGTCGCCAAAGGCATCGAGATACCGCGCCTCCGTCATGTGACCGTTGTAGTCGGTCCAATCCAGCGGCACGTGCCGCCGCCCGGTCACCAAGGGCGCCGCAGCATCCAGATCAAAGTCTGGCTTCAGCCCACTATCCTGCTGGTTCAGCAGCGCACCCGCGCCAAAGTCGCGCCATTTCAGGCTGCGCAAGATGCCCACCAGGTTGCCGTCGCGGATGCGCTCCATCTCGCGGATGCTCATATGCCCCGATTGCGCGTCCGACTGGCCGGCGATCAGGTCCACCAACTCATCCGTGAACTCAGGCACATCCATCAGCTTGGTCCAGGGCCATTCCAGGGCGGGGCCGAACTGCGCCATGAAGTGCTTCATGCCCGCCTCGCCCCCCGCCACGCGATAGGTGTCAAAGAGGCCCATCTGCGCCCAGCGCAGGCCGAAGCCCATGCGGATCGCCTCGTCGATCTCTTCCGTCGTGGCCACGCCGTCCTTGACCAGCCAAAGTGCCTCGCGCCACACGGCCTCCAGGAACCGGTCGGCGATATGGGCGTCAATCTCCTGCCGGACAATGAGGGGCTTCATGCCCAGCCCGCCCAGCACCTCCTGCGCCCAGGCCACCGCGCGTGCGTCGTGCTGCGGCCCCGGCACGACCTCGACCAGCGGCAGCAGGTAGACCGGGTTGAACGGATGCGCGACGAGGATCTGCGTTGCATCCTTGGCGCCTTGCTGCAATTCCGACGGCTTGAAGCCCGAGGTCGACGAGCCGATCACCGCCTCCGGGTCCAGCGTCTCCTGTATGGCGGCAAAGGTGGCGTGCTTTATCTCCAGCCGCTCGGGCACGCTTTCCTGCACCCAGGCCGCGCCCTCTACCGCCTCGGCAATGGCGCCATGAAAGCTCAGCGCGCCCTCGGGCGGCAGCGCAAAATCCGTCAGCCCGGGCAGCGACAGGCGCGCATTGTCCAGAACCTCACCAATCTTGCGCGCGGCCTCCGGGTCAGGGTCGAAGACCCGCACGTCCCAGCCATTCAGCAAAAACCGCGCCGCCCAGCCCCCGCCAATAACCCCGCCCCCAATGATCGCGGCTGTGCGTGTCATGGCTTTTCCTCCAAGTCTATTGCGCCAAATCCTGCGGCCTTCAAAGCCGCGCGCGCTTGTATCAGCCGGGTGCTGTGGCCTTTTGCATCACGGTCCAGCAGCCAAACGTACGACCCGTCCGGCGCCGCCACCGCTGCGGTGCGATAGCCTGGGTCAACCCAAACCACCGCGAAGTCTACTGCTTCGGTTGTTGAACCTAAGCGGTACACGCCCGGCGCCGTCGCCCGGCCAGCCAAGCTTTGTCCCGCGCGAGGGTCACAGCCGCCATCGCCCGGGCGGCAATCGGTAAAGACTTGACGCACCGCAAAGCTGTAATCGGAGGTCAGGATACCGATACTAAGCCAATAGGGTGCCGCGCTAGGATCGCTCGCAAACCGCACCCGCCACGAGCCCAAAAACCGATCTTCTTCGAAATCCGGCACCCAAGGTCCTGTTGCCGAAAAGGGCACGCAGGCCGCTGCGCCCAAACACATCGCGGCGAGCAGCCATCGGCGCCGCCACTCAACCCTCTGAAACAAGATGCCCACTCGCGCCAACCCCTCCGCGCCCAGTTCACCGCATATGATGGACAATCTGCCGATCACCAAACGCCTCCGTAGGGTGCGCATTCATTG
>JBCDFL010000232.1:0-4714 GCA_039178165.1 Pseudomonadota bacterium
CTGGCTGTCCGATAGGATGAAGAGCGTGTAGCGGTGGGCGCCGCCATGCGCCCTCAGGTCGTCCAGCATCGCGGCGGCGTTGCCAAAGACGTCCCAGGCGGCCTCGTTATAGATCGGCACCAGCAGGGCGATGTCCATCGGGGTGCCTGGTGCAGGGCTCGGCGCCGTGCGCCGGGTGAGGCCGACGGCGACCGTGCTGACGGCGAGGGTCACCCAGATGAAGGTCAGGCCGATCATACCCAGCAGCACCCATTCCAGCGCGCTCATGCCCCCGGCGGCGAAGACGCCGTGCAGGCCCCAGAGGAGGAGCGCGGTGATGGTGAGGGCGGGGAGGAACACGGCGAGGCGTGCTGTCTTATCGATTACAGCGCTGAGGGCAGCCGACGACCCGTCGGGGTGGGGGCGAAGCCGCCGCCCCGGTGGGGGCGGGTCGGCGGCTGCCCGTCGTGCCGACGGGCCTGTTTCAGAGCTTTGAGGACTTCTCAAACCCAAATCACGAAGCCGGTGACTCAAATCCTGCTCCGGCATCTCCAGCGGCGCCCCGGCCGGCATATGACACGCAGCGTAGCTCACGCCGTCCACCGGTAGAGCCACACTTCGGACAGGGGCGCGCCATCTGCCTTGCGCAGCTGCGCGCGGAACTCGGCCCAGGCGGCGTCCTGCGCGTGGAAGGTGAACGCGAGGCGCGGCCCGCCCGTCTCGGGATTGCGCTGCACCAGGCCCGTGCTGACCTCCCCGGCGGAGGTGCGCACGATGTGCTGCACGCCGCTTAGATCGTCCGTCAGGCCCGGCCGAGCCTCGAAATCAATGGTGAAGACGCGCCCGCCCTCGGGTCGCCCGCCCGCCGCCGTATCCAGCACCCGCAGCACCCCCGCCTCCGGCACGGTATCAGCGCCCCAATCGAGGGCATAGGACATCGCATGTTCCCCGCCTGCGGGAATGTCCGCGGCGGGGCGCCAATAGGCGACGATGTTGTCGTAGATCTCCAGATCCGCTGGGATCTCCACCAGCGCAACCGACCCGCGCCCCCAGCCCTCGCGCGGAGTGACCCAGAGGCCCGGACGGTTGTGATAGAGCGCTTCGAGATCGTTGAAATCGCCAAAGCGTCGCGCCCGCTGCATCAGGCCAAAGCCGCGCGGATTGGTGTCGGAAAACGCGCTGATCTGTAGCGTTTTAGGGTTGGCGAGGGGGCGCCAGATCGCCTCGCCCGCGCCATTGTGGATGGCGAGGCCATCGGTGTCGTGCACCGCGGGGCGAAAATCGTCGAAGCGCTGGCTGTCCATCCCGTCGAAGAGGAACATGGAGGTCAGCGGCGCGATGCCCACATGGGTCAGCCGTTCGCGCGCGAATAGGCGTGCCTCCACCTCCATCCGTAGAACCTCGCCGTGCCGAATATCGAACCGGTAGACGCCTGTGACCGATGGGCTGTCGAGCAGCGCGTGGATCACCTGGGATGGCGCGCCCGGCGCGGGCGTCTCAAGCCAGAAGCCGACGAAGTCGGGAAATTCCTCCCCCATCGGATCGCCGGTCTTCAGCGCGAGGCCCCGGGCGCTCAGGCCATAGGTCTCGCCCGTGCCGATCCCGCGGAAGTAGCTGGCGCCCTGGAAGACGGCGTATTCCTCGAAAATGCCGGGCTCGCGCAGCTCTGCCCGCAGGCGCAGACCGGAATATCCCAGCGTCTCGTCCACCGGCACGTCGGGGAACTGATCGGTCGTGTCGAAGACGCCCATGTCGAAGCGCACAGGCCGGGCTTGGCCGCCTTCGACCGCGTACATCTCCACCGGGCGGGGGAAGTAGAGGCCGGGCGGGAAAACATCGACACGCTGGGGCCGGTCCGACCCCTCCCACAGGGCGTTGCGGCTGTCGAACCAGATCTTGCGGTATTGGTCGTAGGTCAGGTTGCGCCACGCCTCGGGCACCTGCGCGCGCGGCGTGTAGGGCTGCGCGGCCATCGCACGGGCCCGTGCGGCCAACCCCTCGGCCGAGAAGGGGGCGGCCTCGCCTAACTGCAGGCCCGGCTCTTCGCCCCAGGCGGGCGCGGCAGCGGCGGCGGCCATTAGGCCCAGCAAGGTGCGGCGGTCAATCATGGGCGGGGCTTCCAGGGCACGGATTTGAACCAGCCCGCGCCGTAGGCCGTGGCGATCAGGCAGGCGCAGCCGAAGGCGTTCACAGCCAGCGTGGTCGGCACGTCGCGGCCCAGCATGTCCATCGCAAAGCCGTTGAACCGCGCGACGAAGATCGACACGACGAAAACCGCCAGCGATTGCTGCCCGACCTTCAGGACGATGCGCAGCACCGGCGCCCAGGCGCGGCCCAGCGCGCCGGCTCCGGCGCGCAGCCGGTCGCCTTTGTCCCCCGCCAGCACCCACATCACGTAAGCCAGAGCTAGGAACTGGACGTAGCGCAGGACGCCGAAATCCGTCTTGGAGATCAGCTGCCGGTTCTCGATCCGCCACTCCCGAGCCCAGTCGAAACCAAACTCGCGCACGCCGATATTCGACAGAGGCACGTTCGCCAGCACGATCAGCAGGCACAGCCCGAACAAAAGGGGCGTCACCGGCGGCTTCGGCAGCCAGCCACGCATGAAGGCAAAACCGGTGAAGAAGACGAGCTGCCAGCCGAAGGGGTTCAGGAACCACCGCCGCTGCCAATCGTCGCTACCCACCCAAGGCTCCGCGGTGAAGTTGAGGTAGGGCAGGCCCAGCCCTTCCATCCACGCCCGCTGCGCGCCAACCCACAGCAGGACGGAGAACGCGGCGACCACGCCGAAATGGACCCGCGCCAGCAGCATGATCGCCGGCATGATCGCCAGGATCACCATATACATCGGCAGGATGTCGAAGAGGTTCGGCACCCATTGCAATGTCATGAACCGGAAGAGGATGTCGGGATTGGTCCAAAGCTCCTCTCGGTGGTCCACGAACAGCATCCAGAGGTTCATCTGGCCCCAATAATTGCGGGTCGTGATGTCGAGGTCCGTCAGAAAGGCCAGCATCGCCGCCGTGGCAAAGAAGAGGCCCACATGCGCCCAGTAGACCTGCCAGATGCGGAAGACGACGCGCGCGCTGCCCAGCGCCATTCCGACCCGGTCGAAGGTCGCGCCGAAGGCGATGGCGCTGGCCATGCCGGAACAGAAGACGAAAATCTCCGTCGCATCACTGAAGCCCCAGCGCGCGGGAATCCACGAGGTCAGGAAATTGCCCGGCGTGTGCGCGAAGAGGATGATGAACATCGCGATCCCGCGGAAGAAATCCAGCCGCAGATCGCGCACCCGCGCCGCCGGGGCAGGTTTGGCCGAAGTGGCTGCGGCAAGGGGGTCGGCGTAGGTCATGTTGGTCCGTTGGTGGCGCGGTCTGGTCTATGCGCGGGTCGAGTGCGGTGCGCGCGGGCGCGGTCTTCCTAGCCGCCCGGCGCGGATTTGCCCAGCTAGGCCGCGGCCCCCCGCTGTGCGGCGTCCAGGGCGGCGCGGCGGGTGGCGGCAAAGCGGTCCTCGTGCCCGGCGCGCAGGGCGGTGCGCTCGTCCAGGATCTGCGCGGTGCGCTCCAGCCGCCCGGCCCGCAGGCCCGCGTCGATGGTCATCCGCTCGAACACGTCGCGCTGGGCGTGGCTGCCGCCGATGGTCTGGATCGTGCGGCGCGCCGCGGCGAGGTTTTGGAACGCTTGGTCCCAGCGATGTTCGGCAAAGGCTTCTAGCCCCGCCATCGCGGCGAGGCCGGGATCGGCTTTGATCTCGTTCATCGGGCCGGGCCGCGTTGCGTCGGAGGCAGTGCGCAGCAGCAGGTTGCCGCGCGGCTCGACCTGGCCCGCACCCGACAGCGCCAGCATGTAGTGCAGATCGGCGAAAACGAGGCAGCCATCGTCGGTCCGTGCCGCGGCCAGAGCCCCCAACTCGTCCCAACGGCTGCCCACGTCGCGGCCCTCAAGCTCCAGCCGCATCAGGAGCGATGTAGCGTTCGCGATATCGCGGTAATCGTCGGTTTTGTCCGCGCGCACCTCTTGGTCGTAGATCTCGACCACACGGTCGACGTCGCCCTGGTCCAGGTGCAGCAGCGCCTTGTGCCACCAAACATGGGTGCGGAAATTGTTGCAATGATCCCAGGCGGCGAGGTTGTCCTCGATCAGCGCGATGCCTTCGCCGGGCCGCGCCGTCATGTCGTAGACGTGGGCGACGGCGTGCAGGCCCCAGGCGTCGTCGGGGCAGAGCGCAAGGCCCGCGCGCCCCGCGCGCTCCGCGCCGGCGTAATCGCCCGTCTCCTCCAGCGTGAATGCGTGACAGCCCAGCAGATAGCCTTCCAGCGCGTGCCCGTCATGGGCGCCCAGCACCCGCTCGACCGAGGCGCGCATGCCGTGCGAATCGCCCAAGATGAAGCGAATGGCATGGCTGACCTTGGCGCTCAGCGTGTCGGTGGGGTGGGCGCGCAGGACGTCTTCCATGGCCGCGATCGCCTCCGTCGGGCGGCCTTGCAGCCAGGCGCCGAGCGCGCGGATCCAGGACAGGCTGCGCACGTCCCGCGCCCCCGCTGCGCTGGCCGCCTGGTAGGCTGCGCGGGCCGGGGCGATGAGCTCCGCCCGTCCCATCATCAGGCTAAAGAGGCCCTTGGCGGCATGGCCCAGGGCAAAGTCGGGCGCGGCGTCCAGCACGCGGCCCAGGTGATGGGGGGTCTGGGTGCCGTGGCTCAGAAAGCCGCGGATCACACCATTCCAATCCTCGACC
>JBCDFL010000233.1:0-4678 GCA_039178165.1 Pseudomonadota bacterium
AGGACCACGCCCTGTTCGATCGTCTCCGACGCCGTTGCCTGGCGCGCGACCTCGACCCGCTCGGGATTGCTGAGGAACGTGTTGGTGATCCGCTCGATCTCCGGCGCCATCGTGGCGCTGAAGAACAGCGTCTGGCGGGTGAAGGGGGTGAGGCCAAAGATGCGTTCGATATCGGGGATGAACCCCATGTCAAGCATCCGGTCCGCCTCGTCCACGACCATGACTTTGACGTCGGACAGGATCAGCTTGCCCCGCTCGAAATGGTCCAGCAGGCGGCCCGGCGTGGCGATCAGCACGTCGACCCCTTTGTCGATGATCGCCTCTTGCTCCTTGAAGCTCACGCCGCCGATCAGCAGCGCGCGCGTCAGCTTGAGGTATTTGGAATAGGTGTCGAAGTTTTCGGCCACCTGCGCGGCCAGCTCGCGCGTGGGGCAGAGGACCAGGCTGCGCGGCATCCGTGCCCGCGCCCGGCCGCGCGCCAGCAGCGACAGCATCGGGAGGGTGAAGGAGGCCGTTTTGCCCGTGCCGGTCTGCGCGATCCCCAAAACGTCGCGCCCGGTCAGCGCGGGCGGGATGGCGCCGGCTTGGATCGGGGTGGGGGACTCATACCCCGCCTCTTCGACGGCTTTCAGGACTTTGGGATTAAGGCTCAGATCGACGAATTTTGTCATGTATGTCCGCAATTTGGGGTGCGGACATATCTTGCGCCCGCGCGAGGTGGCGCACCCGTATGGTGCGTGGCAGCGCCATAGCAAAGCTGCGCTGCGGCGTCAAATGCAGGCAGCCCAGGGGCGACTTAGGTCGCACCACCCGGAAAATGCCGCGCCACCGCTGCGTCCAGCCTCAGGTCATGCTCCCGCAGAAGCCCGTGGGCCGAGAGCCGCGCGCGCAGGTCCGTGCTGTTCTCCGCCACTTCGGCAAAGAACGCGCGTAGGCCGGCCTCGCCTTCCGTCTCGGCGATGTAGTGGAAGAGCTCGTTCATCGACAGCCCGCCCTTGTCCCGCGGCTTGTTCGGCGACAGCTCGTCCCGGTAGGAGCCTTTGGCGAGCCGGTAGTCGAACTGCGCGCGCCAGGTCTGCCAATCCTTTGCGTGCAGATGCGCGAGGGCGAGGGACGCCTGCTCCGCCGTCTGTTTGATCTTGTCCGGTCCGCGGAAGGCGTCGTGGATGCGGAATTTCACCCCCTCCAGCCCCGTGCGCAGGAAGATCTTGCCGGCCACATGGCTCAGAAACCCGCCCTTCAGATGCGCGCCGTAGTTAGGATAAAGCGTCTGCACCAGCGGGTCGCGCCCCGGACCGGGCGGGATCCAGGCTTTGAAAACGTCGTGCCGCCCGCCGAGGTTCTCCATCGGACGTACGCGCATCGTCAGCACGTCCGGCCCCAGCCCGGCCAGCGCCTCGCCCACCGGGCCGACCAGAAACTCGTCCACGTCGATATGGCCCAGCCAATCGACCTCCGCCCGGCGGTTGTAGGCGTGGGTGGCGTTCAGCATCTGGCGCACCTGATGCTTGGGCGGGCGCTGGCCGATCAGCTTCTTCCAATGGGCCGCGTCACAGAGAACGGGCCGGATCTTGGGATGCGCCTTCAGCGCCTCGAACGCCTCCGTCTCCGCATCGAGGTAGAGGTACAGTCGGTGCGCGCCCGCCTCCAAATGATAGGCGGCAAAGCGCAAGATGTCCGCCGGCGCGGCCAAGATGGTGGAGGCGAGGCCCCAGGTCAGACCATCATCTCCTTCGTCGCCGACAGCGTCAGGTCGGGATAGTCCCGAGCGACGCGATCGATGTCCCATTGCAGGCGCGTGAGGTAGACGATGTCGCCGTCGTGGTCGTGGCTGATATGCTGCTTGTTGGCCTCGGTGAACTTCTCCACCGCCGGCTTGTCGCCATGCACCCAGCGGGCGGAGGTGAATTGCGACGCCTCGAACCGCACGGGCAGGCCGTATTCCAGCTCGATCCGGCTCGCCAGAACCTCGAATTGCAGCTGCCCCACGACGCCGACGATGAAGCCAGACCCGATGGCGGGTTTGAAGACCTTGGCCGCGCCTTCTTCGGCGAATTGCATCAGCGCCTTTTCCAGGTGCTTGGCCTTCAGCGGGTCCCCGGCGCGCACGCCTTGCAGCAGCTCCGGCGCGAAGGACGGGATGCCGGTGACGCGAAGCGCCTCACCCTCGGTCAGCGTGTCGCCGATGCGCAGCTGGCCGTGGTTCGGAATGCCGATGATGTCGCCGGCCCAGGCCTCTTCGGCGAGTTCCCGATCTGCAGCGAGAAACAGCACGGGGTTGCTGATCGCCATCGGCTTTTTCGTCCGCACATGGGTCAGCTTCTGCCCCCGGGTGAAGTGGCCGGAGGCGAGGCGGACGAAGGCCACCCGGTCCCGGTGCTTGGGGTCCATATTGGCCTGCACTTTGAAGACGAAGCCGGCGACCTTGCCTTCCTCCGGCGCGATCTGGCGGGGCTGGGCGCTTTGCGGCTGGGGCTGGGGGCCGTAGGTGGCGATGCCGTCCATCAATTCCTTGACGCCGAAGGAGTTGATCGCGCTACCGAACCAGATCGGCGTGAGCGTGCCTTCCAGCAAGGCTTGGGGGTCGAGCGGCGGCAGAAGCTCGCGCGCCATCTCCAGCTCCTCGCGCAGCTGCGCCAGCTGCGCCTCCGGCACGTGGTCGGCCAGCTTGGGATCGTCCAGGCCCTTGATCTCGATGCTTTCCGCGACCTTGTTGCGATCCGCGCGGTCCATGATCTCAAGCCGGTCGCGCAGGATATCGTAGCAGCCGATGAAGTCGCGCCCGACCCCGATGGGCCAGGAGGCCGGCGTGACGTCGATGGCCAGGTTTTCCTGAATCTCGTCGATGATCTCGAACGTGTCGCGGCTTTCACGGTCCATCTTGTTGCAGAAGGTCAGGATCGGCAGATCGCGCAGGCGGCAGACCTCGAACAGTTTCTGCGTCTGGCTTTCCACCCCCTTCGCGCCGTCGATCACCATGACCGCCGCGTCCACCGCCGTGAGGGTCCGGTAGGTGTCTTCGGAAAAGTCGGAGTGGCCCGGCGTGTCCACCAGGTTGAAA
The DNA here is from genome assembly GCA_039178165.1 of Pseudomonadota bacterium. GTDB lineage: Bacteria > Pseudomonadota > Alphaproteobacteria > Rhodobacterales > Rhodobacteraceae > JBCBCP01. The sequence goes on from JBCDFL010000233.1 coordinate 3,062, forward strand.
CGGAAATCGCCGCCGCGCCCCGTGAAATCGAATGACATGGCCGACGCGCTTACGGAAATGCCGCGGTCCTTCTCCATCGCCATGAAATCCGACCGCGTGCGCCGCGCCTCCCCCTTGGCACGGACTTGGCCGGCCATCTGGATCGCCCCGCCGAAGAGCAGGAACTTTTCGGTCAGCGTCGTCTTGCCCGCGTCAGGGTGCGAGATGATCGCAAAGGTCCGGCGGCGGGCGATTTCGGGCGGCAGGTCGGGGCGGTTGTCCAGCATGGCGCCCCTATATCGCCGCCCGCGCGCTGCCGCTAGTGGGGCCGCGCGATCAGCAGGTCGCAGGGCGGATCGCGCATCATATCGGTGGCGAGCGAGCCCATCAGGCTGCGCGCCGCGCCGACCCGGCCGTGCGCGCCCATCGCGATCAGGTCCGCCGCGCCGCTTCCGGCCCGGTCGCGCAGGATCGGGCCGGGCGCGCCGCTGACCACCTCGAGCCGTTCGGTGATGCGGGCGGGCAGGGGGGCGGCGCCGCGCCAGCGGGCGGCATCGCGGTCGATCTCCGCCCGGAAACTCTGCTCCAGCATCGCGGCGGAGGGGCCGGTGGCCGCCAGGCGCCCGGCATAGGGGATGTGCACCACGTGGATCGGCGTCACCTCAGCCTTTGGCGCGAGGCGCAGGGCGAGGGCCAGCGCCGCCTCCGCCGCGGGGGAGAAATCGCACGCCCCCAGCACCGCGCGGTAGGGCGCCTCGGGCGGGCCGGCCGCCACCAGGACCGGCACTGTGCTGAGGCGCGCAATGCGCTGCATCGTCGTCTCCCGCAGCTCGCCCAGAAAGCTGCGCGGCCGGTGCGTGCCCAAAACCAGCAGGTCCGCGCCGTCCGCGGCGGCAAGGATGGTCTGCACCGGATCACCGACACGCACGTCGATCACGGTCCCTTCGGGTACATCGGCCACCAGCGCGGCGCGGGCTTGCTCCGCCAGGGTGGCGGTCAGCGCGTCCGGCATCGCATCGTCCAGCACCGTCAAAACGGTCACCGGCCCGTCCAGCACGGGGGCCAGGGTCAGGGCCCGCTGCACCGCAACGCGGCCCCTGGGTGACATGTCGGTTGCGACAAGAATATGGGTCATCGGCTCTCTTCCTCCTATGGCCCCTGCGTCGCACGGGGGCGGGGCGGGCGCTTTGATCTGGCGCAAAATGGTGACAGAATTTGGCAGGGACGGGGGATATGCTCGCCCCCGGTTGCACGACAAGGAGGCGCGACATGAATCTGGACGAGATCGCCAACGCATTGGCAGAGGCCTGCCGCACCGGCGGCGAACGCGGCGCGCTGGAGACGCTCTACGCCGATGACGCCGTGTCTGTGGAGGCCTACGATCAAGGCAATGGCCGGATCACCGAAGGCAAGGCCGGCATCAGCGGCAAGCACGATTGGTGGGAGGCCAATTTCGAGGCGCTGGAGGCCAGCGTCGGCGGACCGCACCTGCATCCCGGCCACGGCGATGTCCCGGATCGCTTCGTGCTGACCTTCACCCTGAAGGCCAAGTTCGTGGAAACCGGCGAAGTCAGCGACATGTCGGAGGCGGGGATCTACACGGTCGCAGGCGGCAAGATCGTGCGGGAGGAGTTCTTC
>JBCDFL010000234.1:0-4578 GCA_039178165.1 Pseudomonadota bacterium
CTGCCCGGGTTTCGGCGTGACAACATTGGGCTCGACCCCGCCAAAGGCTTGACCCAAACGCGCCACGCATTGCGGCGGGATCAGATCGTCGTCGGTGAAGGCCAGCAGGCGCACGGGAATGTCACCCGTCCAATGCGGCGCGGGCAGCCGCCCCGCCGCCACATCAGCGGCGTAGAAATCCGGCGAGGTGCACCAGCGACGCCATTGCCAATAGGCCCGGGCGGGCAAATCCTCGCCAAAGCGAAGGGCCCGCCCGGGCAGGTAGCCGCAGGCCAGGGTCGCCAGCGGCCCCAGGCCGAACCAGAACATCAGCGCCATCGCGCGGTAGGGCCAGGGATGGTCGGAATGGTGCACGATGCCGGACGCGACGCCGATCACGCGCGCCACGCCGGTCAGATCGCGGTGATTGGGGGTCAGCATCGCGCCCAGCGAATGGCCGATGATCCAGATCTTGGCCTTGGGGCACAGCCGCTGCAGCTTGCGCCTCGCGGCCAGCTGATCGGCCAAACCCCAGTCGATCATGTCGGGCTTTGAGGCGCGCATCGACCCGCGCAGGGACAGGCCCGTGTCGCGATAATCAAAGGTCAGGCAGGCCAGCCCCCGCTCTGCCGCGAGCCAACGGGCGAAATGCCGGTAGTAGCCCTGCGGCACGCCGGTCGCGCCGTTCAGCACCACGGCGGCGAAGGGCCGGCGCGTCGGCGCATAGAACGTGCCAATCAGCTCGGCCCCATCTTCGGTTTTGAACACGAAACGCTCTTCGCGGATGTCAGGTGCGGTGTCGTCGAACATGGCCTCGCCTTTCTGGACCGATTGGTCTATGCGGCAGACTGGACCGACCGGTCTAGACCTGTCAAGAAGGCTTATGACCGATGCCCTTCCAACCAAAGACCGCCTGATCCAAGCTGCCATGCGGTTGTTCCGCAGCCACGGTTACAACGGCGTTGGCGTGGCCGAGATCCTGGCGGAGGCAAAGGCGCCCAAGGGCTCGCTCTACCACCATTTTCCCAATGGAAAGGCGGACTTGGCGGTGGCGGCGGCGCAGAAAGCCTCTGACGAGATGCTGCGCCTGATCGCCATCAGCTTTGCCGAAGCCGAAAGCTTCAAGGGCGGCGCGACGACCCTCTGCCACAAGCTGGCGAAACTCTTCGACAAGACGGGCTGGGACACCTGCCCTATCGCCGCGACCCTGTTCGAGGGCCCGAACAACGCGCCCTTCCGAGCGGCGGGCCAACACATGTATGACGGCTGGATCGGCGAAGTGCAGGACCATGCCAGCCGCTTCGGACTGGACGCGGCGGGCGCCGAGGCGCAGTCCGAGGCGCTGTTCATCGCCATCCAGGGCGCCTGGATGCTGGCCCGCGCGCGGCAGGATTCGGACGTGCTGCGCCGGGTGCCGGACCGGCTTTGACCTTGCCGCCGCGCGGCGGCGGTGCACATCCCAAGTTATGAGCGACAAGACCGACCTTGCAGAAGACCGCACCGATTGGGCGGAGGATCGCACGATCCTCGCGCTGGAGCGGACCTATACCAGTTGGATGGGCCTCGGCCTGGGTGCCGTCGGGGTCGCGCTGGGCCTGCACGCCGTCTTCGGCGCAGCGGAGGAGGAGTGGATCCCGAAGGCGATGGCGAGCCTGTTTCTAGCGGTCGCCATCGGCATCTTCTGGACCGCGCGGCGCCAGGCCTGCAAGACCTACGCCCGGCTCAGCACCCACGACACGGCGGCGCAGACCCCGCGCACCTTCACCACTGTGGCCGTGGTCCTGACCATCGCCACGTAGGGCACCGGCGCGGTGCTGTGGCGGCTGTGATGGCGCTGGCACATCGCCGCGCCCAGGCTTAGGGTCGCGCCATGTCCGACACCGCCTACCAAGTCCTCGCCCGCAAGTACCGCCCCGAAACCTTTGCCGACCTCGTTGGCCAGGATGCGATGGTGCGCACGCTCAAGAACGCCTTTGAGGCCGACCGCATCGCGCAGGCCTTCGTGATGACGGGCATCCGGGGCACCGGGAAGACGACGACGGCGCGGATTATCGCCAAGGGGATGAATTGCATTGGCCCCGACGGCAATGGCGGGCCGACTACCGAGCCTTGCGGGGTGTGCGAGCATTGCACCGCCATCATGGAAGGGCGCCATGTCGACGTGATGGAGATGGATGCTGCGAGCCGCACCGGCGTGAACGACATCCGCGAGATCATCGATTCGGTCGCTTATCGCGCGGCCTCCGCCCGCTACAAGATTTACATCATCGACGAGGTGCACATGCTCAGCACCTCGGCCTTCAACGCGCTTTTGAAGACGCTGGAAGAGCCGCCAGAGCATGTGAAGTTCATCTTCGCCACGACCGAGATCCGCAAGGTGCCGGTCACCGTGCTGTCCCGCTGCCAGCGGTTCGACCTGCGCCGGATTGAGCCGGAGGTGATGATCGCCCTTCTGCGCAAGATCGCGGGGGCCGAAGGGGCGGAGATCACGGACGAGGCGCTGGCGCTGATCACGCGGGCGGCGGAAGGGTCGGCCCGGGATGCGACCTCCCTTCTGGACCAAGCCATTTCCCACGGCGCGGGAGAGACCGGCGCGGATCAGGTGCGCGCTATGCTGGGCCTGGCCGATCGGGGCCGGGTCATGGACCTGATGGACCTGATCCTGCGCGGGGACGCAGCCGGCGCCTTGACCGAGCTGGGCGCGCAATATGCCGACGGCGCGGACCCGCTGGCGGTGCTACGCGATCTGGCGGAGATCACGCACTGGGTCAGCGTCGTGAAGATCACGCCCGAAAGTGCCGAAGACCCGACCGTGTCCCCCGCCGAGCGGGACCGGGGGCAGGAGATGGCTGCGGCGCTGCCGATGCGCGTGCTGACGCGGATGTGGCAGATGCTTCTGAAGGCGCTCGAAGAGGTCTCCGCCGCGCCGAACGCGATGATGGCGGCGGAGATGGCGGTGATCCGGCTGACCCATGTGGCCGACCTGCCCTCCCCCGACGAATTGGTGCGTAAGTTGCAGGGCCAGACCCCACCCGCCGCGCGCCCCGCAGCCCCGGGCGGCGCGCCGAGTGGGACGACAGCTTATGCGGCGGCGGTGACGCAGCGCAGCTCCGGCGGGGCGGTGCAGGCGCTGGCCGTGGACCAGGCGCTGGCGCGCTATCCGACCTGGGACAGCGTGGTCGCGCTGATCCGCGCAAACCGCGACGTGAAGCTGCTGGTGGAGGTGGAGACGACCCTGCGCCTGGTCGCCTACCAACCCGGGCGGATCGAGTTCGAGCCGACGCAGGATGCCCCCCGCGATCTGTCGCAACGCCTGGGCCAACGGCTCCAACACTGGACGGGTAATCGCTGGGCCGTGACGGTCGTCGCGGAAGGCGGCGGCGAGACGATTGCCGAAGTGCGGGACGCGGACAAATTGGCCGCCGAAGCCGAGGCGAAGGCGCACCCACTGGTGCAGGCCGTATTGGCCCAGTTCCCCAAGGCGCGCATCACCGACATCCGCAGCGCGGAGGACATCGCTTTGGACGCTGAGGCCGAAGCCCTGCCCGAAGTCGACGACGAATGGGACCCCTTTGAAGAAGGCTGAGATCATCCCCGCCGGGTTCGAAGACCTGGTGAGCGATTGGAAGATGTCGCCGGCGCTGGTCTCCGGCGGGCATGTGTTCCTGACCGGCTTCAACGGCTGTCCGGTGGATGCGCCGCCGCCGAACGATCCTGAGGCGCAGATGGTGATCGCGTTCGACACGGTGGCCGAGGTGCTGGCGGCGGGTGGGCTCGACTGGTCGGACGTTGTGGACATGACCAGTTTTCATATCGGTTTGGCCGATCACCTGGAGCTCTTCAAAGCGGTCCGCGCCCGCTATGTCCGCGCGCCCTATCCTGCGTGGACGGCCATCGAATGCGCGGGCTTTGCGACGCCCGGCGTCATCATCGAGCTGAAGGTCGTCGCCGCCCTACGGGACACGGAATGAGGCTCGCGGCGCTGGTCGCGCTGATCCCCGGTAGCGCGCTGGCTGAGGTCTGCGACAAGGAACGCCCCGATTGGAACGGCGTGCCCGTCACAGCGCTGGGGGAGGCGGCGACGCTGCTGTTCTCTCCGCTGGGCCTATTCCTGCTGATCTCAACCCTCGCCACGCTGCGCTTTCGCAGCCAATGGGGCGGGGTGGCCGTCGTGGTGGGCTGGACCGCCTTCGCCACGCTGCTGACCATGGCCGATCCGACCGGCTTCCGGCCCGAAGCCATGGCCGAAGGCTGTGTCGGCAGCCCGACCTTGTTCATCGCGCTGGCGGCTGCGATATCGGTGGGGACGATTATCTACACGGCGCCGCGCAAGGCGGGATAGGAGAACAATATGCTCAAGGGACTAGGCGGGCTGGGCGATATGGCCGGCATGATGAAGAAGGCCCAGGAAATGCAGGGCAAGATGGCGGAGATGCAGGAGAACCTGAACGCCATCACCGTCACAGGCGAGGCGGGGGCGGGCCTGGTCAAGGCCACCGCAACGGCCAAGGGCGAGCTGACAGCGCTGGACATCGACCCCTCCATCTTCTCGGGCGACGACAAGGAAGTGGTCGAGGACCTGATCCTCGCCGCGATCAA
>JBCDFL010000235.1:0-4452 GCA_039178165.1 Pseudomonadota bacterium
CCGCCCCACTGTCTTCCAGCAGCACGGCTTGCCACGCCTCCGGTACGGTCTCCGGCCGGCGGTAGATCCGCAGCGCCGCGGCGTTCGATTCGCGCCGGCCCTTCGCGCTCAACGCATGTAGCGAGGTGCGCCCGGCTTTGGTCGAGGTAACCCAATCGTCGCCGCGCAGTCGGTGCAGCGCGACGCGCGTCGCCTCCGGCCGGATGTCCATCTGTGCCATCAGCGCCGACAGGACGGGGCCGGGGATCGCATCGCCGCGCGTCAAGGCCAGATCGCCAAATGCCGTGGCGATCATCGACCAGACGCGGAGCGTGCCGGGATCGTGCAAAGCGGCCAGCGCGGCGGCGTAAGGCGTGCTAGAAGGCATTCATGGTGAGTAGCTCATATTCGGCAACCTTGTCAGCGTCCTGGTTGGTGAGTGTGACGTGCCACCGCACCTCGCCATATTCCTCGTTGCGCGGCGTCTTGGCCTTAACGCTCAGCCGCACGGCGATGCTGTCGCCTGCCTGGACCGGCTTCATGAAGCGTAGGTTGTCGAGGCCGGTATTCGCCAGCACCGGGCCGGGATCGGGCTGTACGAAGAGGCCCGCGGCGAAAGACAGCAGAAGGTAGCCGTGGGCGACGCGGCCCGGGAAGAACGGGTTCGCCTTCGCCGCGTCCTCGTCCATGTGGGCGTAGAACGTGTCGCCTGTGAAATGGGCGAAATGCTCGATATCGTCCAGCGTCACTTCGCGCGGGTCGGTATAGAGCGTGTCGCCGATCTGCAAATCGCCGTAGGGGCGGGTGAAAGGATGCGCTTTGTCCGTCTGCTCCGCCGCGCCGGGGATCCAAGTGCCTGTGAGGGCGCTGAGCATGGTCGGGCTGCCCTGGATCGCAGTGCGCTGCATGTAGTGCTTGACCGCCCGAATGCCGCCCAGCTCTTCCCCGCCACCCGCGCGGCCCGGCCCACCGTGGACCATGTGGGGCAGGGGCGCGCCGTGGCCCGTCGCCTCCCCCGCGGCGTCGCGGTTCATGACGTAGAGGCGGCCGTGATAGGCGGCAGCGCCCAACGCGATCTCGCGCACCGCGTCTGCGTCGTTGGAGAAGACGGAGGCCACCAGGGACCCTTGGCCCCTGTTCAGCAGCTGCGCGGCATGGGCCGGATCGCGGTAGGGCATGAGGGTGGATACAGGGCCGAAGGCTTCGACATCGTGGATGGCTTTGGCGGTGTCCGGGTCCTCGCTCAGCATTAGGACCGGATCGCAGAACGCGCCGTCCCGTGCGCTTGGATCGCCGCGCAGGGTGGTGGCCTCCGTGCCTATCTTGGCGGCTTTGTCGGCGACGTCCGCCTTTTGGGCCGCGTTGACGAGGGCGCCCATCTGGGTGGTTTTGTCCCGCGGGTCGCCGACGCGGATGTCGGCGAGGGCTTTGGACAGCGCATCCTGTGCGGCGTCGAGGTGGGCGTGCGGCACCATGATCCGGCGGATGGCGGTGCATTTCTGGCCGGCTTTGGCGGTCATTTCCGTCACGACCTCTTTGACCAGCAGATCGAATTCCGGCGTTCCCGGGGCGGCGTCTGGGCCAAGCACCGTGGCGTTCAGGCTGTCCTGTTCGGCGGTGAAGCGCACGCCCTGGTCGAGGAGGTGGGCGTGCCTCCGCAGCTTGCGCGCCGTGGCGGCGGAGCCGGTGAAGGTCACCACATCCTGGCAGGTCAGGTGGTCCAGCGCGTCGGCCACGCCGCCCGCGATGAGTTGCAGTGCGCCTTGGGGCACGAGGCCACTATCTAGCATGATCCGCACGCAGGCTTCGGTGATCTGGCAGGTAGCGGTGGCGGGCTTCACGATGGCAGGCATCCCGGCCAGCCAGGTCGGCGCCAGCTTTTCTAGCATGCCCCAGACCGGGAAGTTGAAGGCGTTGATGTGCAGCGCCGTGCCCAGTAGCGGGGTGCAGATGTGCTGGCCCAGGAACTGCCCGTTCCGGCCCAGTTGCTCTGGCTGGCCGTCGCGCAGGACGTGCGCATCCGGCATCTCGCGCCGGCCCTTGGAGGCATAGACCAGCAGCGTGCCGATCCCGCCGTCGATGTCAATGCGGTGATCGTTCAGCGTGCCACCGCTATCGTAGCTCAGCTCGTAGAGCGTCTGCCGATGCTCTCGCAGGTGCAGCGCCAGAGCCTTCAGAAGCCGGGCGCGGTCGTGGAACGTCATCGCGCGCAGCGACGGCCCGCCAGTGTCTCGCGCGTGACCCAACATCGCCTGCACGTCGAGCGCGTCATTGCCGGCTTCGGCGATGACCTGCCCGGTGAGGGCGGACTCGATGGGGCGGGCGCCGGCGCCAGGGGTGATCCATTGACCGGCGGCGAAGGATGAAACGTGGAGCATCGTGCTCTCCATGTGCGGGGATGTGGTCCTAAGCTCAAAGACATCCGCAGAATGTCTACACGCCGACCGCCCCCCTGGGCGGCGTGTTCCACGCCACCCGCGGCCGGCTTTGGGCTAAGCGCTAATGCTGATCATAATCGACCGTTAACTCATCACTCAGCGCGTAGCATTGGCAGGTGAGGACAAAGCCGCGTTCGACCTCGTAATCCTCCAACGCGTGATTGCTGAGCATCTCGGCCTGGCCGCTGATGACTTTGGCCTTGCAGGTCGAACAGACGCCGGCCTTGCAGGCATACGGCGCGTCGAGGTTCGCCGCCAAAGCCGCATCCAGCACCGATTGATCCTTGGCCATGTCGATCTGATGACCCGTGCCGTCGACCATCACGGTCAACTTCGTGCCCGCCGCGCCTTCGGCCCGTTTGGCGATGGCGGCCTGCGCGACGCGGCCTTGTTGAGAGGCGCCGAACAGCTCGAACTTGATCGCGTCCTCCGGCATGCCGTGGGTCTTCAGCGCCTCTGCGATGGTCAGCATCATTGGCTCCGGCCCGCAGATGAAGGCGATGTCCGAACGGGCCACGTCCACCCAGCTTTTGAAGAGCGCATCCAACTTCTCCGCATCCAGCCGGCCCGAGAACAGGTCGATATCCATCCCGGTCTCCAGCACGTGCAGAACGGTGAGGCGGCCCATGAAGCGGTTCTTGAGATCCTCCAGCTCGTCCCGGAACATGATCGTCTGGGCCGCGCGGTTGGCGTAGATCAGGGTGAAGTGGCTGTCCGGCTCACGGCTCAGCACCGTGCGCAGGATCGACAGGACAGGCGTAATTCCCGAACCGCCGGCAAAGCCGAGGTAACGCTTGGCCCGCTCCGGCTCAATCGCGGCGTGGAACTGGCCCATGGGCGGCATCGCGTCGAGCGTGTCGCCGATGGCCAGATCGTCATTGGCGAAGGTCGAAAAGGCGCCCCCTTCGACCCGCTTGATCCCCACTTGCAGCACCCCGTCATCGGGGCCCGCGCAGATCGAATAGCTGCGCCGCACCTCCGTCCCGTCAAAGTCCCGGCGGAAGGTCAGGTACTGGCCCTGGGTGAAGGCGAAGGCGTCGGGGTCCTCGGGCCGCAAGGTCAGAACAACCGCGTCCCGAATGGTGCGGTGGATGCCGGTCACGGTGAGGGGGTGGAAGGCCATTTAGGAATGCTTGAACAGCTTGGCGCTGATTTTCCACCCACCCTCGGGCAGTTTGATCAGCTGGAAGTGGTTGTCGAAGCTGAGGCCCAGCAGGTTGTCCTCGTGCAAGTGCGCGGTGGCGATGGCGCCCTCTTCGGTGACGTTCGTGATCTCGGACGCGTAATCGTCGCCGACCTCGTTCGCCTCCAGCGCGCCGTAAAACGGCTCGGGCCCGCCGTGCAGCAGGTCGGGACCCAAATAGCCAGTCATCACAGCGCCCTCGGCAAAAACGGTTTTGAGCAAGGCAATGTCGCGGGTCTTGGTGCCGGTGACATAGGCCTCTACGGCCGCGCGGGGTGTATCGAAACTCATGGAAGCCTCCCGTTCAGATGCACTTGAAGTAATCAAAGGGCTCCAGGCAGTCCGTGCAGCGCCATTGTGCCTTGCACGGGGTGGAGCCGAATTGGCTAATCTTTTCCACGGCGTGCGATCCGCAATGGGGGCACCGTTCCGGCCCGCCCGCGGAGCGCGGCGGCGCGATGCCGTAACCTTCAAGCTTGGCTTTGCCCTTGTCCGACAGCCAATCGGTCGTCCAGGGCGGGGACAATTGGCGGTCAAGGCGAATATCGGTGTAACCCGCCGCACGCAGGGCCGCGTCAATCTCGAAATTGATGACTGAGGTTGCGGGGCAGCCCGAATAAGTTGGCGTCACAGTGACGATGAGCGTTGCGCCCTCCCACGCGACGCCGCGGATGATGCCGAGGTCCACGAGCGAGATGACCGGGATTTCCGGGTCCGGCACGGTGTCGAGCAGCGCCCAGATGTCGTCCGCGTCCGATTTGCGTGCGGCGGCTACCATGTCGCGTCCGGATAGCTGCGGGGCAGCACCTGCATGGTGGCCAACATGTGGCCAAGGTGTTCGGAATGCCGCGC
>JBCDFL010000236.1:0-4392 GCA_039178165.1 Pseudomonadota bacterium
ACGGGCAAGGGGGCCTGGCCATGCAGTTCGACATGTCCACGACGGCCGTCGCGCTGGGCAAGATCACGATGGCGAAGGCCGCCGGGCAGCCCATCCCCGAAGGCTGGGCGGTGGGCGCGGACGGTGCGCCGACCACGGACCCGGAGGTGGCGCTGGGCGGATCGCTGGTCTCGATGGGCGGCGCGAAAGGCTGGGGCCTGGGCGTCATGGCGGAACTTTTGGCCGCGGGCCTCACCGGGTCGGTCCTCAGCCGCGATGTGCAGCCGCTCAAGGCGCCGGACGGCCCGCCCCACGATCTGGGCCAGTATTACCTGCTGATCGACCCCGGCGCGTCCGGCGATTTTCAAGACCGTCTGGCCGCGTTGCAGGAGGCCATCGCCGCCGATCCCGGCACACGCCTGCCCGGCGCCGCGCGGGCGGAGGCGGACCCGGTGGCCGTGGACGCGGACCTGTGGGCGCTGGCGCAGCGGCTCGCCGGCTAGGCCTGCTGCGTCACCCAGACCCCGAGCGCCATCAAGGCGATCCCGCCCGCACGCACGGCCGACAGGGGCGAGACCTGCGCGCCGAAGAGGCCCCAATGATCGATTGCCGCCGCGCTGATCATCTGCCCCAGCAGGACGAAGAACACCGCGTTCCCGATCCCGAAATGCGGCGCGATATAGGTGATCGACAGCACGTAGAAGGCGATGAGCGCGCCGGCCAGCAGAAGATGTTTCGGGGCGGAGGCGACCTTGGCCAGCGCCTGGGGGCCAACGATCAGCGTCACGACCGCGCTGGTGCCGAGCGCGACGACGAACAGAACGAGCGACGCTGCGGCGGGGGAGCCGATATGCTTGCCCAGCCCCGCGTTCAGCGCGGCCAGGACCGGAATGCCGATCCCCGCGGCCAGCATCACCAGGGCGTACGATCCGTTCATCGGCTGGGGCCTTCCGTGCGGGGCGACATCAATCGCAAATGCGCGCGATATCCGCGCCGTCCCAGGGCATGCGCACGTCATGCGGGCGCGATTGGGGCAGCGCCGCCACCGGCATCACTTGGCTGATCAGCGCGTGCAGCCGCTTGGTCCGCGGCGCCTGGGGCGCTAGCGCGCGGCAACACACGAACTCTTCGACCAGAGCGCCCTGTTGCTCGTAGCCGTAATCGAGGAAGTTGGGCTTGGCGTCCGCGTCAAAGAGGTAGGGATCGTCGAGGCGCGTATGCTCGGCGGCTGCCTTGAGCGGGTGATACCCGGTCAGCTTGCGGTTCTGCCATTGCCAGACATGGGTCAGCTCGTGCGCGAGCAGCATCGCGGCGATCAGGCCAATTTCGTCCGGGTAATCGGGCAGGTAATCGTCCAGATACCAGTCGCGATCGTACCAGACCGCGTTGAAAAGCGCGACGGCCGCGGGTTTGGAGGTCACGAATTCCTGCTCGATTGGGGGCAGGATCCGCTCCCGGCAGGTCACGCGCGGGCGCACGGGGCGCTTGAACGTCACGGCCCGCACCGGCGCCTTGTCGAGGAAGCGCACGCGGGAGGCGTCGATCATGTCGCCGTGGATGGTCTGGGAAAACGCGATCTCCGTGTCGGTCAGCGGACGGCCGCAGCCTGCGAGGAGCATCAGGATCATCAGCGCGCGGATCATGTGGTCCTCGCGAAAGTGGCGGTGGCCAGGGCCACGGTCTTGTCCGATGGCTCGGTCCGCAAGCTGCAGCGGGCGAAGATCATGGCGCGCCCCGCGCGGGTTACTTCAGCCTCCGCGATCAGCGTATCGCCAGCGCCGGGGCGCAGGAATTGCGTGTCGAGCGTGACGGTGGAGATCGGCTCGATCTTCCCCAGATGCCCGACGCAGGCGAGCACCATTGCCGTGTCGGCCAGGGTCGCCATAGTCTGGCCCGACACGATGCCGCCCGCGCGCGCGATATCGGGCGTGATCGGGATGGTGAGCGCCGCGCCCTCCACGCCGAAGCCCGTGACCTCCGGCCCCAGGGCCAGGACCCAAGGCGCGAAAGCGGTGTTCAGAAAGGCGGCAGCGTCGTCCCGGGTCATTTGGGCAGAGTGACGCGGGCGCGGCGATGTTTCAAGCCGTGCCGCGCGCGTGAGGCACGGCGAGGCAGCGTGCCCTGTTCCGTGATCGCTCCGGTGCCCACGTCAGGGACATAGCCGCAGCATCCCGCCGCGGCGCGCACCGCTGGAGGTGATCCTCCCGCCCGGAAAGGAATCGACCATGATCCGAGTGATCCTCCCCACCGCCTTCGCCTTCATCGCCCTGATGTCCGTCTGGAGTGTGACATTGGCCGTTGCCTGACACCCATCGGGCGGCGGGACCGCACGCTGCGTTAAGCCGCCCGAAAGCTCTGCCGGCGCATATCCACCCCCGTGCACAACAGCAGATCATGTGCGGCCCCGAGGGGCCGACGGGACCCGCTTGGCAAATATGATCGCCCCTCGGTGCGGCGCCGCGCTTTTCACGGATAGATGGCTCGACAGATGCCCCTTGCGACTAGGACTAGTCGCGGGGCGTTTGGCGTGCGTGGCGAATGGGCGGTCGTTCGCTGCGCAGGCATCACGCTTTCTTTGCACTAAGCCCACCTGCATCCGCGAGGATGCCGACACGCCGACCGCCCCGTCGAACCGAAGGTTCGCCTTCGGCGAAACGGGCGGCGTGTTCCACGCCACCCGCGGTCGGCTTGGGCTAAGCGGGGAAGGTGATCCGCGCGCTTACCTAGTGTTTTGAGATTTGATGCGATGCTCAGCCCACAGACATCCGCGAGGAGGCCGACACGCCTGCCGCACCCCTGCGGCCGGCGTGTCCCACGGCACCCGCGCTAGGCTTGGGGCTGAGGACATTGGTGGAAATTCGGTGCGCAATGAATGCGCACCCTACGCATGGTATGACTTGGCTGTATTTCGCTGTGTCCGAATGTCGATTCCGCTCAGCCCACAGGCCTCCGCCAGGAGGCCTACACGCCTGCCGCCCCCCTGCGGCTGGCGTGTCCCACGCCACCCGCGCGGCAGGCTTGGAGCTGAGCCTTCACGTTGGCTGCCCGGTGTTTGATCACTGCGATGATTGAGGTCCGTCAGAAACCCTAAACATCCAACTCCTCTACGAACCGCGCGTTTTCCTGGATGTACTGGAACCGCAGCTCGGGCTTCTTGCCCATGAGCCGCTCCACCAGATCGCCGGTCTGGCCCGGCTCGTCCTCGTCGATGCGCACCTGGATCAGTTTGCGGGTCGCGGGGTTCATCGTGGTGTCTTTGAGGTCCTTGGCGTCCATCTCGCCCAGGCCCTTGAAGCGGCTGACCTCGATCTTGCCTTTGCCGCCCAGGCCCTTTTCCAGCCACATGTCCCGCTCCACCTCGTCCAGGCAGTAGACCCGCCGCGCCCCTTGGGTCAGGCGGAAGAGCGGCGGGCAGGCGAGATAGAGGTGCCCCGCGTCGATCATGGGGCGCATCTGGGTGAAGAAGAACGTCATCAGCAGCGCCGCGATATGGGCGCCGTCGACATCGGCGTCGGTCATGATGATGATCTTCTCGTAGCGCAGATCGTCCACGTTGAATTTCGTGCCCAGCCCTACGCCAAGCGCATCGCACAGGTCCTTGATCTCCGCATTCGTTGAGATTTTCGAGGCTGCGGCGCCCAGCACGTTCAGCACCTTGCCGCGCAGGGGCAGCATGGCTTGCGTGCGCCGGTCGCGCGCGGCCTTGCCCGACCCGCCGGCGCTGTCGCCCTCGACGATAAACAGCTCCGTACCCTCGCGCGCCGCGTTCGAGCAATCGACCAGCTTGCCGGGCAGGCGCAGCTTCTTGGTTGCGCTTTTGCGGGCGGTCTCCTTCTCCTGCCGGCGGCGCAGGCGCTCCTCGGCGCGCAGGACCAGGAAGTCGAGGATCGCGCCCGCGGCCTTCGTGTCGGCGGCCAGCCAATTGTCGAAATGGTCGCGCACGGCATTCTCCACCATGCGCTGCGCCTCCACCGTCGCCAGGCGGTCCTTGGTCTGGCCGACGAATTCCGGCTCTCGGATAAAGCACGACACCAAAGCGCCCGCGCCGGTCGTCAGATCCTCGCGGGTGATCGTGCCGGCCTTCTTGTTGCCCGCCAGTTCCCCATAGGCCTTGATGCCTTTGAGGATCGCGGCCCAAAAGCCGGCCTCGTGCGTGCCGCCCTCGGGCGTGGGCACCGTGTTGCAGTAGGATTGGATGAACCCGTCCCGGCTGGGCGTCCAGTTCACGGCCCATTCGACCTTGCCGGGGGCATTGAACTTTTCGAACGACACGGTGCCGGCAAAGGGTGCGTCGGAATAGGTCGTGGCGCCGGAGAGCGTCTCGTTCAGGTAGTCGGACAGCCCGCCCGGAAAGCGAAAGGTCGCCTCCATCGGCGTGTCGCCGTCGGGCAGGGCGGTCTTCCAGCGGATCTC
>JBCDFL010000237.1:0-4351 GCA_039178165.1 Pseudomonadota bacterium
ATGCGGTGTGGACCATGACCTCCCTGACCGGGTTCGAGGCGCTACTACGCGGCGTGCCCGTCACCGTCACCGGCGCACCGTTCTATGCGGGATGGGGCCTGACGCGGGACCTCGGCGACGTGCCCCCGCGGCGCCGGGCGCGGGTCACGCTCGAAGGGCTCGTGCACGCGGCGCTGATCGACTACCCGCGCTACCGCGATCCGGTCAGCGGCCTGCCCTGCACGGTCGAGGTTGTGGCAGAGCGGTTGGCGACCGGCGCCGTACGCCAAGGCCCAGGCTTGCGCAATCTTTCGAAACTACAGGGGCTGGTGGCCTCCTACGCGCATCTGTGGCGGTAGGCGCCTCGTCGTTTCGCTCCTCGGGTGCTGAGGAAGGTTTAACCCGACGAAGCCCGCGTCCATTCGTGCAGGATGTCACGCCCGACGGGCCGCACGGACGACAGGCTGAAGCGCCGCGCCTCCGCCAGTTGACCCAGGCCCAGTGCGCCGACCGACGGCAGCCCCTCCGCCCCGATGGCAAGACCGGCGGAGAAGAAGACCAGCCGGTCGACCAGATCCGCCTCGATCAGCGTGGCGGCGAGGGCGCTGCCACCTTCGCAGAAGATCGTGCCCAGACCGTGCGCCGCCAGTTGCGTTAGCACGTCGACCGGGTCCAGTTGCGCGCCCGCCGTGCGGCAGGGCAGCAGCGTCGCGCCCAGATCGGCCCAGGTTCGGCGCAAGGTCGCGTCCGCATCGGCGCCGTGACACAGGATCACCGGCACATCACGCGCGGTCCGCGCCAGATGTCCCATCAGCGGCAGGTCGAGCCGGCGGCTAACGACCACCCGCGCGGGTTGGTGCGCCACGCCCAGATCGCGCACGGTGAGCGACGGATCGTCCGCCCGCGCGGTGCCGCCCCCCACCATGACCGCATCGTGCCGCGCGCGCATCGCGTGGACCGCGCGCCGCGCCTGCGGCCCGGTGATCCACTGGCTTTGCCCCGAGCCAGTCGCGATCCGCCCGTCAAACGACGCGGCCAGCTTCAACGTGACCTGGGGCCGCCGGTCGGTGATCCGGCCCAAAAAGCCCGAGAGGTCGGCCTTCGCCTCCGCCTCCATCAGCCCGGTGTCGACGGTGATGCCGGCGGCGCGCAGCATCTCTATCCCGCGACCGGCGACGCGCGGATCGGGATCGCCCGCTGCAACGACCACACGCGCCACGCGCGCCGCGATCAGCGCCTCGGCGCAGGGCGGGGTTTGGCCGTAATGGGCGCAGGGCTCCAGCGTGACATAGGCCGTGGCGCCAGCGGCCCGGTCGCCGGCCTGGGCCAGTGCGACGGCTTCGGCGTGGGGCCGACCGCCCGGCTGGGTCCAGCCCCGCCCGACGATCCGGCCCGCTTGGACGATTACGCAGCCGACGGCAGGGTTGGGCGCCGTACGCCCCTGCCCGCGCCGGCCCAAAGACAGGGCGAGGGCCATGAACCGTGTGTCGGCAGCGGCGCTGGGCCTCACTCCTCCACTTGGCCTTGCGGGCGCAGCTCCTGCACGAATTTGTCGAAATCGTCCGCCGCCTGGAAGTTCTTGTAGACGCTAGCAAAGCGCACGTAGGCGACCGTGTCGATCCGAGCCAAAGCCTCCATCACGATCTCACCGATGGTCTTGGACGGAATGTCCGTCTCTCCCATGCTCTCCAGCCGCCGGACGATACCTGAGATCATCTGGTCGATCCGTTCGGGTTCAATCGGGCGCTTCTGCATGGAGATGCGGATGGACCGTTCCAACTTGTCGCGGTCAAAATCCTCCCGCTTGCCCGACGATTTGATGACCACCAGATCGCGCAGCTGCACCCGCTCGTAGGTGGTGAAGCGGCCCCCGCAGGCCGGGCAGAACCGGCGCCTGCGGATAGAGACGTGATCCTCGGCCGGACGGCTGTCCTTCACCTGGGTGTCGATATTTCCGCAAAATGGGCACCGCATGGGCCTGTTCCCTCTGATATCCGCCTGTATCGTGGGGTTCGTGCCCCATCTGCCCCCATGTATAGGGGCGCGCCAGAGATTTGGGTAGGGGGCATTTGGCCGGCCATAGGCCGCAGCCTAAGCGCCTACGAATGTCGCTACGACCCTGCGGCGGTGTGGGCGTGTTCGGTGCTCGATGACGTATATGCCCTGCCAGGTGCCCAGACGCATCCGGCCCTCCGCAACCGGGATGTGCAGGCTGGTCGGCAGCACGGCGGCGCGCAGATGCGCGGGCATGTCATCGGGCCCCTCCGCCCGGTGGCGCAAGTAGGACATGGACGGATTATCCGCCGAAGGCGCTATGCGGGCGAGCCAGGCCAACATGTCAGTCTGAACGTCCGGGTCGGCGTTTTCCTGGATCAACAGCGAGGCGGAGGTGTGCTGGATCATCAGCACCACCGCCCCATCGCCAGCGCCGCGCAGCCAACGTGCGACCGGGGCGGTGATGTCGATCATCCCCGGCCCGGACGTGTCCACCTCGAACGTGTTGTGCACGCTACTTGGTGGAGCGCGTGAAGGCGTCCCGGCAATAGCGGCGCGCCTGGGCGGAGCGCAGCGAAAGGCCGGGCTGATCGACCGACAGGGACAGCTGCTTGGCCTGCTGCGGCAGGCCCGCCGGATCGAAGGTGAAGATCACACCTTTCCGCCCGGGCTGCGTCTGCGAGGGGCCGCGGGGGCTGCGCACGTACAGCATCGCCGTCTCAGAGCCGCCGTTGCGCAGCTCGTTGAAACTGGCGGCCGCGCACCAGAACTCCGCCGGGCCCATGCCGATGGTCTCCACCACTTCGAAATCGCCGCCACCGATCGGGTTGATGGTCAGGCGGCTCAGCTCCTCGCCGATGGTGGCGGCAAGGGATGCGCTGGGGGTCAGGGCCAGCGCAAGGATCAGGGATCGCATGGTCGTGTCCTCCTTTGGCGGAGGCCCGTTTGCCTCCGCGCAACGAAGGTAGCGCGGCGCAAGCCCCTGTCGCGCCCTATCGCGAGGTCGTGAGGCGCCGGTCGTAGCAGAACTGGTAGCTGTGATCGACCGTCAGGTTGGAGCCCGGGGTGCGGATGGAGGCGCCCAGCGACAGCACGCCGCCGCCCCCCTGCCCCGACGCCTGGGTGGAGAAGATGACGCCCTTCCGCCCAGGCACGGTCTGCGCATCGCCGCGCGCGCCGGTCACGTAAAGGCGTTGCGTGCCCGTCGCGCCCAGCACGTCCTGCGCGTAGTCGGAGGCCGCGCACCAGATGCTGCGGGCGCCATGCTCCCCGCCTTCGATGACCTCAAACGCGCCGGCGCCGAGCCCATTCACGGTCACGCGATTTTCGGCGACGAAGCTTTGCGCGGCGGCAGGCATCGCTGCGAGGGACAGAAGCAGGGTGGCGGTGGTGAAACGGGTCATGAAGCTCTCCAAATTGGGTTAGAAAAGGTCATCGGGCTCGATGATGCGGTCGCGGCAAAACTGCATGGCGTGCGCGACCGGCAGGCTGGCCCCCGCCCGGGCGGTCGTGACGGATACCCCGGTCGGCGCGGCGTTCGCCGGCGCTTGCGTGGTGAAGACGACGCCCTTGCGGCCCTGCGCGGTAAGCGCGTTCGCCCGCGGCCGATCGATATAAATCCGCCCGCGCTGCTGTCCCAATGTGCCGGTCGCGTAGCGCGCGGCCGCGCACCAGATGTCCCGCGGACCGGCGCCGCGCATCTCGATCACCTCGAACTGCGCGGCGGAGACACGGTTCACGGGCAAATTCAGCGTCGGAAACAGCGACCCCGTCGCAAGCGCGGGCACGGGCAGTAAGGCAATCAGGGCGAGGGCGCAGCGCAGCATCGGCATCTCCATCATATCGTGCCTCAGAATATGGGGCCGGGGCCGCTGATCCCAAAATCACGTTAAGCGGAACTCGGCAGGGGGGCTTGCAAGTTGAAGGGGCAGACACGCGAAGGAGAGGCCTCATGCCAAAACGATTGTTCATCAAGGGGGCGAGTTCAGGCATCGGCGCCGCTACCGCTCGGGCGGTCAGCGCCGTGGGGTGGGAGGTCGGCCTGTTTGCCCGCTCCGAAGACAAGCTGAACGCCCTGGCAAATGAGTTGAACGGGGCCACGGTGCTGCCCGGCGACGTGACCAAGTTGGACGAGATCGACGCCGCGATGGAGGCGTTCGGCGACATCGACGCTGTCTTTGCCAACGCGGGTAAAGGGCTCGACACGCCCGGCACCGAAGCGGGCGATCCGGAGGCATGGCACGATCTGATCCACGTCAACGTGATGGGCGTCCTCTACACCGCCAAGGCCGCAATGCCGCGTCTGCGGGCGCGCAAGGGGCATATGGTTCTGACCGGCTCCGCCGCGGGCCGACGCCACATCAAGGGGTCGGTCTAC
>JBCDFL010000238.1:0-4219 GCA_039178165.1 Pseudomonadota bacterium
CGTTTGGAACTGCGCGCCGTCCGCATAGGAGGCCTGCGCCGCGTCCGCGTTGCCGAGGTCTTCGTGGGCGCGGCCGATCCAGTAGCCTGCGCGCCCGCGACTGATGGGGGAGGCGATGACCGATCTGTGGTTCTGGAAATGTGCCAGTGCCGCCTCCGCATCCTCCAGATAGGTCAGCGCGATATAGCCTGCGAGCCACTCCAGGTCGGCGTAGGCGGAGCCCTCTTCCAACCCATGCTCGGCGGCGAGGCGGTAGGCGCGCCCCGCGTCGCCATCACGCATTTCGTCCCGGGCGAGGGCGCGGCGGCGGTTGGCCCAGGCGTCCGCGCGGCCCAACGTGCCCGAGCGCTCGATGATCAGATCCTTCGCGGCGTCCCAGCGCCCCGCGCGCACGCGCCATTCGAAGAGGTCGTGCGCCAGCCCCGGATCGTCCGCCAGCGCCTCCGGCACCGCGGCGAGGGCGGCATCGACGTTTCCCGCACGGCGCTGCAGCGCGCTGCGGGCGTCCATGATGGCGCGCTCTCCGGCGCTCAGAAAGCGGCGCAGGCGGGCGGCGTCCGCGCGCTCCCGCTCCCACAAAAGCATGTCGGCGCGGGCGGCGTGGTGTGGCGCTAGCAGATCGCCGTGGGCCTCCAGAAAGGCTGCTTCGTCCAGCTCCCCCATCTCGCGGGTGCGCCAGGCGAGGACGAGGCTCGCTTGCGCCTCACCATCCTCGCCCGCCGCCTCCAGCGCTGCGGCATGGGCCAGGATGCCCCGCGCCGTCTGCGGGGGCGCTTCGGCGAAGAACTCCAGCAGCGCCGCGTCACCGGCGGCAATCACGTCGCCCTCTGCCCGTTGCCGCAGCACGGTACTGTCGGGCCAGTCCGGGCGGCGGTCCGCGAAGGCGCGGTATTCCGCCAGCGTGCCCAGACCCCCGCGCAGGCGAGACCACAGGATGATATCCGCCGCCACCGCACCATCACGGGCCGCGATCCGCTCTGCCTCCGCCCAATTGCCACGGGCGGCGGCTTCCAGCGCCCAGCCGAGCGGGCGCGGGCGCACGTCTTCCGGCGTTTCGGCCCAGGCGGGCGGGACGGTCAGACAGGCGATCAGGATCAGACGGGTCAGCGCTTGCAATTCGGCCTCCCAAGCGGCTAAGGCACCCTGCAGGATAGGCGGGTGCCGTGACGTTTCAAAGGCCCGCCGGGACACTTTGCCGATAGGAGGCTCAGGCATGTTCAAAGGCTCGCTCGTCGCACTCGTCACCCCGCTCAAGGGCGGTGAAGTGGACGTGGAAGCCCTCAAACGTCTGGTCGAATGGCATATCGGCGAAGGCACCGACGGTCTGGTGCCCGTGGGCACGACCGGGGAAAGCCCGACGCTGAGCCACGCGGAGCATGAATTGGTGGTCGAGACGGTGGTGAAGGCCGCCGCGGGCCGGGTGCCGGTGATCGCGGGCGCAGGATCGAACAACACGGTGGAGGCGATCCGCCTGGCGCAGCACGCGGATAAGGTGGGCGCGGATGGGATCCTGGTGGTGACGCCCTATTACAACAAGCCGACGCAGCGCGGGCTGATCGCGCATTTCACCGCCGTCCACGATTGCTGCGATCTGCCGATCATCATCTACAACATCCCGCCGCGCTCGGTCATCGACATGGTGCCGGCCACGATGGGCGAGCTGGCCAAGCTGCCGCGGATCGTCGGGGTGAAGGACGCGACCGGCGATCTGGCCCGCGTGTGCTGGCAGCGTATGTCGTGCGGGACGGACTTCGTCCAGCTGTCGGGTGAGGACGCGACGGCCCACGGGTTCAATGCGCAGGGCGGTGTCGGCTGTATTTCTGTTACTGCGAATGTGGCGCCGGGCCTGTTGGCGCGGATGCAGGATGCCTGCGCGCAGGGCAACTACGCCTCCGCGCTGGAGATTCAGGACACACTGATGCCGCTGCACAAGGCCATCTTTACCGAGCCGGGCCTGTGCGGTGCGAAATACGCGATGTCCCGGCTAGGCCTGTGTTCCGAGGACGTGCGCCTGCCGCTGACGGCCCTGTCGGACGAGACCAAGGTGATGGTCGACGATGCGCTGGCGCATGCTGGGCTCCTGTAGGCCTCTGGCGGTGTTCTAAGCGCTGAGCGCCTAGGCCTCCGCAAGGAGGCCGACACGCCGACCGCCCCCCTGTGGGCGGCGTGTTCCACGCCACCCAAACGGCCGGCTTGGGCTGAGCACCTCGTTTAGCGCTTCTCTTCCAGAGGCCGAACCGCGGATCCCGAGCGTCATCCACGCGGCCCGCTTGGGCTAAGCGGAGGTATCAGCGCTTCCCATAGTAAAGCCCAACTACATGCTCAGCTTCGGCAAAGAACAGCCAGCGCGAGGCAGCGACGCCTGCGATGTGGCTGAGCACGGCGATGGCCGCGATCCAGTGAGCGAAGGGCGCCGCCAGCAGCGCGATGGGTATGATGAAGCCCAGCAGGAGCGCAAAGGCGCGCAGTTTCAGGCTGTGCTTGCGCCCGACCACATGGACGAATTCGCGCAGCAGGTAGTTTGTGCCGGTATGCGGCGGCTCGAACGCGCGGACGGTTCCGCGATCCCCGAGGCCGGTTGCGCTGGCGATATTGGTGCCGGACCCCGACAGCGCGCCGTCGCCGATGACCCAGGTCGCGATCAGGACAAGGCTGGCCAGCGCCAGCAGCCAAAGGGCTGCCGTCACCTGGCCCGCCATCAGCGCGCCTCCGGCAACGCTAAAGGCCAGGAACATGGCCGGGGTCGCTGGGGAATGCCAGCGCGGCACGGTCTTCAGCTGCGTGTAGATCATCGAGGTCGTGAACACCGTCAGCAGCGACAGGCCTGCGCCGATCCAGCCCAGTACGGTCCAGGTCTGGCCCAGGAACACAGCACCGATGGCGTAAAGACCCATCACGATCAGCGCGGCCACGGCGCACCACGCCTCACGGCTGAGCCAGCTGGAGCGCCATTGCGTGAACGCTTTGATCGCCCGCTCTGGGTGCCCGAGGTGGAAGGTGGAGGCCATTAGGCCCCCCACCGCCAGCGCGTAGGCGATCGCGAAGAAGACGAAGGCGACCCAGCCGGTGGGGCTGGGCAGACCGATCCCTAGCCAGGCCAGAAGGCCGAAGCCTAGGCCGCTGAGGGTCGTGAAGAGGATAACGGAAGGGGCGGGATGCATCTCAGATCTTGCTCAGCGTTTTGTCGAGCCAGGCGACGAAGCCGGTCTGCTCTTGAGCGATGGGCTCCAGATACGGGGCCAGGACGTCGAATTCGGGCGCCGCATCGCGCGGGCGCGGGGGTAGATACTTGTTGACCGGCTTGGTTCCTTGTTCGGGCATCAGGTCCATACCGCCCCGTTCGGCGACCAGTTGGCTGACGTCGCTGTCTGGATCACCCAGGTCCCCGAAATGCCGGGCACCGGCGGGGCAGGTGCGCACGCAGGCGGGCTGGCGGTCCTCGATGGGCAGGTTCTCGTTGTAGATCCGATCGACGCAGAGGGTGCATTTCTTCATCACCTTCTCGACCGGGTCCATCTCCCGCGCGCCGTAGGGGCAGGCCCAGGCGCAAAGGCCGCAGCCGATGCAGTCGCTCTCGTTCACCAGGACGATGCCGTCTTCGGTGCGCTTGTAGCTGGCGCCGGTGGGGCAGACGGTGACGCAAGGCGCGTCCTCGCAATGCAGGCAGGATTTGGGGAAATGGACCAGTTGGGCCGCGCCCTGCTCTGGCTGTACTTCGTAGCTGTGCACGCGGTTGAGGAAACTGCCGACTGGGTCCGCGCCATACGGGTCCGTATCTCCCAGCGGGGCGCCGTAATTTTCCGTGTTCCACCCTTTGCAGGAGATCACGCAGGCATGGCAGCCGACGCAGGTGTCGAGGTCGATCACAAGGCCCAGCTTGCGCTCGGTGCTTTGGGGCAGCTGGGTCATGCGAACACCTCCGGTTGCAATTGGGCGGCAGGGGCCTGACCGGCCTCCCATTGGGTGACGAACCAGATGAAGCCGCCCAGGCAGAGCGCGACAAACAGCGCGATGGCGAACAGGGTTTTCTGCGGTCCGGTCATTTGCCCACCTTCCAGGTGAGCGTGTCCGGGGCATTCGGCACGGCGTCGGCGATGGGCTCGAAGGCCGGTTGGCTTTCCGTGGGCGGTTTGATCGCCCGCTCGATCCGCACCTTCAGGTCGAACCACGCTGCCTGGCCGGTGATCGGGTCGCTGTTGGCCCAGCGCAGGCCATCGCC
>JBCDFL010000239.1:0-4188 GCA_039178165.1 Pseudomonadota bacterium
CAGCGCGCGGCGGGCGCGGCGCCGGAGGTTGTGCGCGTCTCCATCGGGATCGAGAATGCGGACGATTTGATCGCCGACCTCGACCAGGCGCTGAGCAAGGCGGCAGCCTAAGCCCATCGGTAGCGGGGGGCCGCCCCCGCGCCTATTCGATGGCGTAGGTCGCTGTGACCATCACACGGATTGCGACCTCGCCCTCGGCAATCGACACGGCGGCGGCGCGGGCCATCTCCATGCCCATGGGCTGCGGGCCGCCGCCGCCCCCTTCGCGGATTTGCATCGGCGCGCCCAGCGTCACGCCCGCCGCCGCCGCGATCTGGCCCGCCTTGGCAGCGGCGTCACGAACGGCGGCCGCGCGCGCCTCCGCCTGCGCTGCGGACGGGTCGGACAGGCCGAATTGCAGCTGGTTCAGCTCCGTCGTGCCATCCGCCACCGCCGCGTCCAAAAGCGCGCCGAGGCTGGACAGATCACGCACCCGAACCACAAGCGTCGAACTTGCAGTAAAACCAATCCGCGTCGCCCGCGCGCCGGAGTTGTCGAAGCGAGGCCGCAGATCGAGCGTGCCGGTCTGTACATCCGCCGCCGCAATGCCCGCAGCCTCGAGCCGCGCGAGGACCGCCGCCAGCCCGTCTGACATCTGCGCCAGGGCATCGGCCGCCGCGCGCGCTTCGGCCGAGACGCCCATGCGCAGAGTGGCCATATCGGGCGCCGCCGCGACCTCTCCAGTCCCGGTGACCTCGATCACCCGGCCTTGCGCCAGGGCCGCGCCGGCCGCCGCCCAGAGCCACACAACGATAAAGAACAGGCGCATAATTTTCTCCAATTTTGCTCGAATGCACCCGTTCTAGCGCAAGCGCGCGGTCTTTGCATCGGCGGCTTCCTGCTCTATTGTCCGCCCAGGCCTGTCCGGTCTGGGCCAGCCGGGATGAACATCGTAGGACCGCTCCCATGAAGCCGTCATTTGCGCTGTCCCTGTCGTTCGAGGGCATCCGCCTGCTGCACCGTGCGGCAGGGGGCTGGCGCCGTGTCGGCGAGGCGGGGCTTAGCGGCGATATGAACGCGGACCTCGCGCGGCTGCGCAACGCGGCGGACCGGCTGTCGCCCGGCGATGTCACGACTAAGCTGATCATCCCCAACGACCAGATCAAATACCTGACGCTGGAAACCGGCGCCGTCGGCACCCCGGCGCGCGAGGATGCGGCCCGCGCCGCGCTGGACGGGGCGACACCCTATTCAGTGGACGAGCTGGCCTTCGACATTTGCGAGGACGGGCCGCGCACGCATGTCGCCGCGGTCGCGCGCGATACGCTGGACGAGGCGGAAGCCTTTGCCAAACTTCACAAATTCGCGCCGGTCTGCTTCGTATCCGTCCCAGGCGAGGCCGGATTTCTGGGGGAGCCATTCTTTGGCGTAACGCATCTAAGCGAGACGCTGCTGCCGCCGGGAGAGATGGTCGAGCCGGACGGGATCGCGGTGGTGGAGATCGGACCCGCCCTGCCCCCCGCGCAGAAAGGCGGCAAGGCAAAGACTGCGCCTCCGTCGGACCCCAAACCGGATGCGCCGCAGGCGAAGGCCAAGCCGGCGGCAGAAGATAAACCAGCAGCCGCACCCGCGAAGGAGCGGCCTGCGGTCAAAGCCAAAGCCGAGGCGGCGGAGAAATCGGAGCCGCCGGTGAAGGCGCCCGCGCCCAGCGTTGAAGCAGAGGCAGCGCCAACCGCTCCTGCAAAGCTGGCTTCGGCGGATGAGACGGTCGAAGCCGCCCCGCCAAAGCCGGACGTCACATCTGCGCAGGTCGAGCCTACTCCGCCTGCCCCGTCCGTGACCGCGCCGACCGTGGCCGCGCCCAGCCTGCCGGGCGCCGCGCCCCACGCACCAGATGAGAGCGCAAAGCCTGCGCCGCCGGTGACCGCCGCACCGCCCGACGACACGACCGGGGCCCCTCCGCCGGGATTTGCCACCCGCCGCACAACGACGCCGCCGACGCCGCGGCCGGCCCCTCTGGCACCAAAGGTGCCTCAACCTGCCCTGCGCCCCAGCGCGGCGCCAGCCCTGGATATCCGGGCGGACGCGGCACGGTCGCTTGGCCACGGGGAGGACATCGCCGCAGACGTCGCCGCGCCGCCCGCCCCGCGCACGGGGTTCCTGAGCCGTCGGCGCAAGCCGGCTGCGCCAAGCCCCATCGACGCTGCCCGCCGGCAAGAGGCGCAGCGCATGACCGTCTTCGGCGCACGCCAGCCCGCGGGCGCGGAGGCGGTTGGCGGCAAGCCCCGTTTTCTGGGGCTGATCCTCACGGCGATCTTGCTGGTCTTCCTGGCGGGCATCGCGGCCTGGGCCTCGGTCTTTTTGGACGACGGTCTGGCGCGCCTGCTGCCGCGCGATCCCGAACCGCGCGTGGCCAGCCTGCCCGACACGGCACTGCCCAAGCCGGACGAGGAGGAGGCGACCGTCGCCGATCCCGTGGCCCTCGCCGCGCTCGATCCCAGCCTGCCCTCCGGCCTGACCGAAGAGG
Organism: Pseudomonadota bacterium; assembly: GCA_039178165.1. Classification (GTDB taxonomy): domain Bacteria; phylum Pseudomonadota; class Alphaproteobacteria; order Rhodobacterales; family Rhodobacteraceae; genus JBCBCP01. The sequence continues at coordinate 2,507 of JBCDFL010000239.1, forward strand.
ATGAGGCCGTCCTCGACGCGCTGCAGGACCCGCTGCCGGGGCCGCAAGAAGCATTGCCTCCGCGCACCCGGGCGGAGGCAGAGGCGCGGTATGCGGTGACCGGTATTTGGCCCCTGGCTCCCGACGTGCCGCAGGCGGGCCCGATGGTGGAGCTCGACACGCTATACGTCACGTCCATCGATCCGGCGACACCGGCGCCCGACGCGGTGATCCTGGCATCCCGCGCCGATCTGGACACCGATTTGCCCCTGCCGCCCCGCGCCCTGCCCGCCCCCGCCGGCACGCGCTACGCCCTGGACGAGCAAGGCCGGATCGTGCCGACCGAGGATGGGGTGGAGACGCCGGATGGCTTCACCCTCTTTGCCGGACGCCCCCTGGTCGAACCCCCGACCTATCCCGAGAAGGCGGAGACTGCGCCGCAGGCCGACGCCGAGGACGCCGCGCGTCTGGCCGCATTCCGTCCGCGTTCGCGGCCCGGCGATCTGGTGGAGCAGACCGAACGCGCAACGCTCGGCGGGCTGACCCGCAGCGAGCTGGCGCAACTGCGCCCGCGCCTGCGCCCGGTGACGGAGAAAGAGGAGGCCGAAGCCGCCGCCGAGGATCAGCCGGCATCGCAATTTGCCGCCGCGCAGAGCCTGCGGCCCAGCACGCGCCCCCGCAACTTCGAACGTATCGTCCGCCGCGCCACCCGCGCTCCGCGCACCGAAGAGACGCGCACCGCAGCCGTCGCGCCGCGCACGGTGACGCCGTCCATTCCGTCCTCGGCCAGCGTGGCGCGCAGCGCGACCGTCCGGAACGCGATCAACCTGAGGCGGGTGAACCTGATTGGGGTCTACGGCACCCCCTCCGCCCGCCGCGCGCTCGTTCGGCTCAGCAACGGGCGCTACCGCAAGGTCAAAGTCGGCGATCGGATCGACGGTGGCCAAGTCTCCGCCATCGGGGAAAGCGAGCTGCGGTACCGCAAGGGCGGGCGGAACCTGGTGCTGAAGATGCCGCGCAGCTAGGCGCGCTTTGGCTCGTGTATACGGCCCTCTGGGTGGCGATATGAAAGGCCGCAAGCAGCGCTCTCGCCCATCACCAAACCTGTAATCGCCGGCAATTGGGTCGTGGCATGCGTCGCGGCAGAACCAAGCCCGCCTCCGACAGGCCGGCTTAGATATCGTCTACAGCACCTGTCATCGGGTCGAGGACCAGAACCAGCCGCACCTCGCCCGTCCCCTCGATCGGCGGGGAACGGTGCAGGAGACTGGGCGCGCGGTGCGCGGGCCACTGGGTGCCGCGCAGCAGGATCGGGGTGCCCGTCGCGACCGTGTGCACCTGCGCCGGCTCGTTGCGCGGCGCTGCAAGACCGTATTGCGTGCCGGTGCCCAGATAGGTGCAGACGAGGCGCGCCCGCAGGGCGTCCACATGAAACCGGCGGCAGGCATTGGTCGTGACAACATCGAGGCGCAGCCGCACCCACGCCGCCTGCATCACATCCGCGAATGCGTCGGCCAAGTCGGCAACATCGGCAGCGAAGGCCGCGCCCCCAGACTCGCCTACGGCGGCGCACATCTCCGTCACGGCGGCTGCGGCTGCGGCCGGGCGAATGACGACCCGCCCGCGCGGCAGGCGATCCTGCGGCAGGGCCGCCAGCCAGCGGGTCACATCCTCCGGCACCGGGCGGCGCCACAGCAGCGCCG
>JBCDFL010000240.1:0-4141 GCA_039178165.1 Pseudomonadota bacterium
ACCGCCCGAATTGCCGGTGATGACCAGACCGTTCACGACCAGCGGGGCCGCGGTGTAGCTGTAGCCAGCTTTGTAGTCGGCGATCTTCTTGCGCCAGACGACGTCGCCGGTGTCCTTGTTCAGCGCCACGATGCGCGCGTCCAGCGTGCCGAAGTAGATGTTGTCGCCGTAGATCGCCGCGCCGCGGTTCACTACGTCACAGCAGGGCAGGATGCCTTCGGGCAGGCGCGCGTCGTATTGCCAGATTTCCTGACCGGTCTTGATGTCGATCGCGTACATCCGGCTGTAGGAGCCGGTGATATACATCACGCCGTCGTGGATGATCGGCTGGGTCTCCTGACCGCGCTGCTTTTCACCGCCCAGGCTGAACGCCCAAGCGGGCACCAGGTTTTCGACATTGTCCTTGTTCAGGATGTCCAGCGGCGAGTAGCGCTGCAGGTGACGGCCCATGCCGTTCGTCAGGACGTCGCCGGTGGATGCGGCATCGTTCGCCAGCATCTCATCGGTAACCTCCGCGTGGACCGCGGTGCCTGCCAATAGGCAGACCAGCGCGGATGCGATAAACCGGTTCATTGGTTTCCTCCCAAATTGTCTCGGGCTGCGCACCGCCGCGTCGAATGGACGGATTAAGCCTCGGTTAGTATTGCGCGGACCACGCCACCGGGAAATAGTCTTATGGTCGTAGACGCCCCCCCGTTGCGCCGGGCGCGCTGCATACGGCAGGGTCCGGTGCGAGGGCGCGTGAGCCGCCCGCGAGGGGATCCAAAGATGCGATGTTCCGCCACGATTGCTGCGATCCTGCTGCCCGCGCTGCTGCCTTTGGGCGTCGCTGGCGACCCCGCCCCGCGCCGGGTGCTGCTGGAGACCGCGGAGGGGGAGGCGCTTCATATCGCCACACTCACCGGGCCGAAGGGGGCCTATGCGGTGACGCTGAACGACGCCGTCTTCACCGATCACTTCCTGTCGATGCGCCCGTTCCGCTGCATCGAGGGGCCGGCCAAGACCTGGTGCCACGTCCCCTATCCCTACGAGATCGCGCGCGATCTGACCGAGGATCTGGTCGATCTGGAATACGATTTCCTCTTCGTCTGGAAAGGCCGCACCGATTACGGGATCGATATGTGGAACGGGGTCTACTACCGGCTCGAAGAGGGCGCGGGTGGCCTCGTCGGCACCCTGCACGAGATGAATATGGACGACCTGGCGGTGCCCCCGGAGGCCGGCAATCTGCGGCCCATTCGGGAGGCGGATTTGGAGCCGGGCGATCCGGACAGCCATTGGCTGCCGGTGCTGCGGGTGGAGCCGTAAAAACCTCTGCACTTGAATTCGGCGCTGCCTGCTGTTCCAACGGGCGAGGTATATTGGCCAGCCAAACGTAGGGTGGGGTTCTACCCCACCATCACCCCCCGGCCCGCTTCCCGCGCATCCCGCGGCCCGGATCGTAGCCCCAGACCGCCAGCGCCAGCAGGCCCAGCGTCCACAGCGCGCCCATCGCGGCGGCTTGGGCGTTGAATTCCAGATAGAGGGCAAAGCGCACCAGTTCGACCACGTGGGTAAAGGGGTTCACCGCGCAGATATCGCGCAGCACGGTCGAGCTTTCGGCCATCCGCCACAGCGGGTAAAGCGCCGTGGACAGAAAGAACATCGGGAAGATGACGAAGTTCATCACCCCGGCGAAATTCTCCAACTGTTTGATTAAGCTGGACAATACTAGCCCCAGCGCGCCCAGCATCACCCCGCCCAGCACCAGCGCCGGCAGAACTGCCACATAGCCCCAGGGCGGCATGTCGATCCCGTAAAGCCACGCCACGCCGAGGAAGGTATAAACTTGCAGGATCGAAATCGCGGTCGAGCCCAGCAGCCGCGCGACCAGCAGCCACCAGCGGGGCAGGGGGGAGGTCAGCAGGAGGCGCATGGACCCCATCTCCCGGTCGTAGACCAGGCTGAGGGAGGATTGCATCCCGTTGAACAGCAGGATCATCGCGCAGAGGCCCGGCACGATGTAATCCTCGTAGACGATGTAGGTCTGGTAGGGGGGCGTGATCGACAGGCCAAGCGCGGCGCGAAAGCCCGCGGCGAAGACGATCAGCCAGACCAGCGGGCGGACGAGGGCGGCGATGAACCGCTCGCGCTGGTGCACGAAGCGCAGGAACTCGCGGCCCACGACCGCGCGCAGGGCGATGAGGTAGCTCATGCGGCGTGGCCCGTGACGGACAGGAAATGATCGGCCAGCGGGGCGTTACCCCGTACGTCGCGGGCGGTGCCTTCCTCCAGCAGCGCGCCTCGGTGCAGGATCAGCAGGTGGTCGTCGTCGCGAATCTCGTCCGTCAGGTGCGTGGCCCAGAGGATTGTGAGGCCCTGGTCCGCCAAGGCGTGGACATGGGCCGTGATCGCGCTGCGGGTCGCGGCATCAAGGCCCACGGTCGGTTCGTCCAGCAGCAGCACCTTGGGGTCGTGCAGCAGCGCGCGGGCGAGTTCCGTGCGGCGGCGATGCCCGCCGTTGAGGCTGCGCACGCGCTCGCCCGCCCGCTCGGCCATGTCGAGCTGCGCGAGGGCCTTGGCGATGCGCGCATCCGCGTCGCGGCGCGGGATGCCGTGCAGGGCCGCGAAGTAGCGCAGGTTTTGCTGGACGCTCAGGTCCAGGTCCAGCGTCGGCTGTTGAAAGACGATGCCCAGATGGCGCAGGGCCGCGCGCGGGTCGGTGCCCAGGTCCACGCCGGCCAGATGGATCGTGCCTTGGGGGGCCACCAGCAGGCGCGTCAGCAGGGCGAAGAGGGTCGATTTGCCGGCGCCGTTCGGCCCCAGCAAAGCGCAAAACCGCCCCCGGGGTAGGTCGAAACTGACCCCCCCGAGTGCGGTCTTCGGCCCATAGGTGTAGGCCAGGTTTTGAACGGACAGGCCGTTACTTGATGGTGATGTCAACGCGCTGCGTCTCGCCGCTGGAGCCGGGGATCTTCAGATAGTAGCTGCCCGGTTTGATCGCGACAAAGCCGATCTCCATCTCGCCCGCCTCGTCGAATTCGATGGAATCGACGCCAAGGGGGCGGATTTCCAGGCCCTCGACGACGATCTCGTCGATCCAGATGGCGCGGAAGAATTCGGGGCCGACGAGGGCCAATTCCTGGCTGCCGTCGCCTTGGATTTCGAATTCGTAGTATTTGCCCGATTGCAGCTCCCACGGGGCGGAGGTCAGCGGGATACCTGCGCCGAGTTGGATGGGCTCGAGGTCTTCCTTGTTGGAGGCCGACAGGATGCCCGCGAGGCCAAAGCCGTCGTCATCGTCGTCGTCATCCGCAAAGGCGGGGGTGATGGCCATGGCCGTGGCGGCCAGTGTGGCGGTTAGAGTGCGCATTGTAGTCTCCTCGTTGGTAATTCGGGTGTTTTGGTCTTGCTCAGCTCGAGCCTGCCGCGCGGTTGGCGTGGAACACGCCAGCCGTCAAACCGCAGGTTTGCCTTCGGCAAAACGGGGCGGCAGGCGTGTCGACATCCTGCGGATGCCTTGGGGCTGAGCTTCGATGCTTTAGCCATCCGTGGGCCGGAAGGCGGCGCCCCAGGGGAAGCGGCCGACCTTGATGGATTTGATCGCCTCACGCTTGGCCACGTCGATCACCGTCACATCGCCGCTCACACCGTTGGTCGTGAAGGCGAGGCTGCGGTCCGCGTTGAAATCCATGTGCCAGACGCGGCGGCCGACGAGGATGTAACCCTCGACCTCGTAGGTTTCGGCGTTCACCACGGCGACGTGGTTCGAGGGGCCAAGCGCCACGAAGGCGTGGGTGTCGCCCGCCGTCATCTCAAAGCCTACGGGCTGGACGCGGTCGGGGTGCACGCCCTCGACTTCGAAGTCGATCTTGGTCACCTCGGTCTGCGTGGCGACGTCGAAGACGCTGATCGTGCCGCCGATCTCCGCGCTGACCCACAGCTCGGAGCCGTCCTTGATGAACTCGGCGTGGCGCGGGCGGCTGTCGACCAGGGTGTTGGCGAAGAGGCTCTGGCTGTCGGTGTCGATCCAGTGGGCCATGTTCGTCGTCTCGGACGTGGTGATGGCGATCTTGCCGTCGGGGCTGACGGCCATGCCTTCGGGTTCGATCCCAACGTCGATTTGGGCGACGACCTTGCGAGTTTCGGTGTCCACCACGGT
>JBCDFL010000241.1:0-3896 GCA_039178165.1 Pseudomonadota bacterium
ATGACCCTGCGCGTCGAGGCCACCGGCATCAGCGCGCAGGTCCTCGCCGCCTCCGCGAAGGACGTCATGAAGATGAGCGCCAAGGTCGAGATCGTGGAAGACCTGCCCCGCGACGGCATTGTGATCGAGGATACTCGGACCTATGATTGAGGTTCTGACCGTCTTTGCCGGCGTGTTCCTCGCCCAGGTATCGCCCGGGCCGAACATGGTGGCCGTCGCCTCCGCGGCTTTCGGCGGTGGGCGCGGCGCGGCCCTCTGGACGGCGGCGGGCATTGCGACGGGCGTTTTCGTTTGGGCGCTGCTGTTCCTCTTTGGAATTGGCGCGGTCCTTGCGGCCTATCCGGTTCTGCTGACGGCGATGAAGCTGATCGGCGGAGGCTACCTCATGTGGCTCGGGGTCAAGGCCGGGCTTTCGGCTTTGCGTCCCCGCACCAGCGGCAGCGCGGTTGCGCCCGATGCCAAGACAGGCCGCCGCGCCTATCTGCGCGGCCTCGCCGTGGTGCTGACCAACCCGAAAGCCGCGATGATGTGGGTCGCCGTGTCGATGTTCGTCGCTGCCAGTGGCTTTGGCGCGCTGCAATTTCTGGGCCTCGGCGTGATGGTGGCGGCATCCGCATGGGCCGTCTACGGTACCTACGCGCTGCTCTTTTCGACGGGCGTGGCCGTGCGCGGCTACGCCCGGGCCTACCGGGTGGTCGATGGCGGCTTTGCCCTGGTCTTCGGCGGTTTGGGCCTGCGCCTCGCTTGGGACGGAGCGCGCGAGGCCGTCAGCTAAGGCAATCGGGCAGCGCCAAGCGCGCGGTGCCGGTTGCATCGAAAGTTGCGCTGCGCCCGTCGAACCTGATCAAAGCGCCCGCCATTTCCGACCCATCCACGGTGATCTGCCGGGCGCTGGTCGTGTCGTCCACATCGATGGTGAACGACACCCGGTCCCCGGGCGCCAGGTTCGTGATCGGCAGGTCGATCTGCGTGTCGCCGTCCGCAATCACCGGCAGCGCCGACAGTAGATCCGCGCCCGCCGTCAGCTCGAACGGTTGGAACACCTCGACACCAGCGCCGGTACCCGTCGTGTCAAAGATGAGGCCCGAGGGGGCTGCGCCGATGTCGATGCTCAGCGTGCCGCCTGCGACGGGGCAGGCACCGTCCGCCGTGATGACGAACCGATCTTTCGGCGCGCCATCGCGGAAGGTGACGGTCAGGTCTGCCGCAGCGGGCGCCGCAACGAGGAGCATGGGGATGAAGCGGAGCATGGGCACCCTCCCTTATGGATCAACTTTTAGAATTTGCTGGCGTGAGGCCTAAGCTCCGTCGCCAATCTTGTCCCAGGTCTGCGTTTCGAAATCCGCCGCATCGTGCCGGTTGCGCAGCTGCAGCGACGGCTCCCCAAAGGCGCGGTTCACCATCCGCCCCCGCAGAGTCGCGGGCCGCGCGTCGATCCGTTTCGCCCAGGCCATCACGTTGGTGTAGCTGGCCACATCCAGGAACGTCGCGGCCTCATAAAGCCGCCCCAGAACCAACTGCCCGTACCAGGGCCAGATCGCCATATCGGCAATCGTGTAGTCCTGCCCGGTGATAAACTCTTTGTCCGCCAGCTCCCGCTCCAGCACGTCGAGCTGGCGCTTGGACTCCATCGCGTAGCGGTTGATCGGGTATTCGTATTTCTCCGGCGCGTAGGCATAGAAATGGCCAAAGCCGCCCCCCAGGAACGGCGTGCTGCCCATCTGCCACATCAGCCAGTTGAACGTCTCCGTCTGTGCGGGACCGGAGGCGGGCAGGAAGTGGCCGAACTTCTCCGCAAGGTGGATCAGGATCGACCCGGATTCGAACACCCGCAGCGGTGCGTCACCGGTGAGATCCAGAAGCGCGGGTATCTTGGAGTTTGGGTTGGCGGCCACGAAGCCGGAGCCGAACTGCTCCCCCTCTCCGATATTGACCAGCCAGGCGTCGTAATCCGCCTCGCTCACCCCCGCCTCCAGAAGCTCTTCGAACATCATCGTGACTTTGACGCCGTTGGGCGTGGCGAGCGAGTAGAGCTGGAATTTGTGTTTGCCGGTCGGCAGCTCTTTGTCGTGCGTCGGCCCGGCGATCGGACGGTTGATGGAGGCGAACTTGCCCCCGGATTCCGCGTCCCAGGTCCAGACATCGGGCGGGGTGTAGGTCGGGTCGCTCATCTTGGGGCCTTTCTGTTTGTAAGGGTGAACCTATGCGGCAGGCTGCCGCATGCAAGGGGGCGATGTCCCCCCGAAACGACAAAGGCCGCCCACTTGGGGCGGCCTTTGCACGGGTTCGACTTGTTCAGCCCTGGCGCGCTTTGAAGCGGCGCTGGGTCTTGTTGATCACGTAGACGCGGCCTTTACGGCGTACCACGCGGCAGTCCCGGTGCCGGTTCTTCAGCGAGCGGAGCGAGTTGCGGACTTTCATCGGCTCTCTTCCTCGTCTCTTGCGGGCACAGTCCACTGCATCGGCGTGGGCCCTGGTTGGCGGGGCCTGCGGCGGGCGCAGGCGGTGAATAGGTGGTGGGCGATACAAGGATCGAACTTGTGACCCCTTCGATGTCAACGAAGTGCTCTACCGCTGAGCTAATCGCCCGTACCGCCCCGATGTTCCCCACCCCTTACAACAAAAGGGGCGCGAAATCTCGCGCCGGTGTGGGGCGTATAAAAGGAGTCGGAACGGGTATCAAGGGCTTTTGGAAACCGCGCGCGCCGGTCTATCTTGTGGGTGGATCAGAGGGAGCCGCATGGCAAAAGACGCGTTTCACGTCACGTATCCGGACCGGGTAACAAGCCCGGTCGTCGTCGCCTCGCCGCATTCGGGGCGCGACTATCCATGGAGCTTTCAGCGCCGGTCCGTGCTGGACGCACACACGATCCGCTCGTCCGAGGATGCCTTCGTCGACCTGCTGTTCGACGCGGCGCCGCAATTCGGCGCACCTTTCATCAAAGCCGGGGCGCCGCGGGCTTTTGTCGATCTGAACCGCAGCTGCGATGAGCTCGACCCCGCCGTGATCGAAGGGGTCAGCCGGCACGGGCATAACCCGCGCATCGCCTCGGGGCTGGGCGTGATCCCGCGCGTCGTGGCGGGTGGGCGTAGTATTTACCGGGGCAAAATTCCCTTGGCCGAAGCGCAGCACCGGATCGAGACGTATTGGCGGCCCTACCATACGGCGCTGCAGGGCTTGCTGGACGCCGCGCACCGGCTGCACGGGCAGGCGGTTCTGATCGATTGCCATTCCATGCCGCACGAGGCTATGGACGGCGTCGCGCGTGGGGGCATGTCCCGCCCGCATGTCGTGCTGGGTGATCGGTTCGGCGCGGCGGCCAGTGGCGATGTGGTGGACCGGGTCGAGGCGGCCTTTGCCGCAGCAGGGTTCGTGGTGACGCGGAACGCGCCTTTTGCCGGGGCCTACATCACCCAAGCCTATGGGCGTCCCTCGCGCGGGCAACACGCGGTGCAGGTCGAGATTGATCGCTCGCTCTACATGGACGAGGCGCGGATCACGCCGCGCCCGGATTTCGAAGAGGTCCGCGCAAGGCTGCGCGGCGTTCTGGCGGACATCGCGCAGATCGGTCAGGGCCGCGTGCCGCTCGCCGCGGAATAGCCCCTAGCGCAGCGCACGTCCCTTCATGATCGCGTCAGGTCCGAACCGGTCGCGGATCGCATCGGTCGCCCGCTCCGCCCCCTGCCGCTGCGCGGCGCCGGGGTCCAGCAGATCACCCGACAGGTCCGCCGTTCGCGCGGGATGGAGTTCGGAAAGGCCGCAGCCCAGCAGGCGGAAGGGCCCTTTGCCGGCAACTTGGTCGAAAAGCCCCCGCGCAGTCCGATAGACCGTATCGGCCAGCTGCGTCGGATGCGGCAGGGCGGTGCGGCGGGTCAGGATCGCGTGGTTGCTTTGC
>JBCDFL010000242.1:0-3783 GCA_039178165.1 Pseudomonadota bacterium
CCACAGCGCCGACATCCACGGCGCCCAGCAGGTCGAGGGCCGCGCCCGGCAGATAATCCGGCGGGCTGAGCCCGATCCAAACGCCCGCGCAGGTCGCCGCGGCCAGGCCGCCCAGCCCTTGCCAGCCGCCCAGCGCCTCGCGCAGCCGTGCCCAAACGGACACAGGCGCTGCGCCCCGCACCGGCTGCGCGGCCAGCGCATCCTGCAGCACACGGCCCATCAACCGCTCCGGCACTGGCACCGGCACATCTCGCACCTCGACCAATATCTTGTCCAGCTCATCCATTTGGGACGTCCTCATACATCATCACCGCCAAAGCCCAAAGCGGCCCGCTGCGGCCGCAGCGCCGCGGCCAGCGCCCGTTTGCCCCGTGCGGTGAGGCTTTCCACCGCTTCAACGCCGACTTCCATGATCTGCGCGATCTCTGGGTTGGGCAGCCCCTCGATATGCCGCAATACAACCGCCAGGCGCTGCCGCTCCGGCAGGGCCATCAACGCGGCCCCGAGCGCATCGTGCCGCGCCGCCGCCATCATCTGCGCCTCGGCCCCGGGGCCTGGGTCAGGCGGCTCGGCCACGTCGTCCAGCGGCGGGCCGGTCCAGCGGCGCCGGCGCAGGCGGTCGGTGCACAAATTGGCCGCCACCCGGTAGAGCCAGGTGGAGACCTGCGCCTCCCCCACCCGCCAGTCGGGCGCCGCACGCCACAGGCGCAGCATGGCCTCCTGCGCGACGTCTTCGGCCTCCGCCGTGTCGTGCAGCATCCGGTAGGCCTGCGCGTAGACCCGCGGCGTCAGACGCGCCGTCAACGCGCGCGCCGCCGCAGCCTCCCCCGCCGCATAGGCGGCCAGAAGCGCGGCGTCGTCGCGGGTGTCGGCGTCATCCAGCGGCATGTCCATGTTCCGATGGCAGCAAAGTGCAGCCCCGCCGTCAATGCGGGGCCGCGCGCGGCAGCTTAGCCTTTCCGGCCGGCGATCCGCTTGGCCGCGGCGTCGAATTCGGATTTCGACAGCGTGCCGGACCCGTCGCGGTCCGCCCGGTCAAACATCCGCCCGCCGCGCTGGGCGCCGCGCGCTTCGGCCAGCTCCGCTTGGCTCAGCGCGCCATCCCCGTCGGTGTCCAGGCGCGTGATCATCCGCTCCGCCCGGCGGTCGGCCCGCGCCATCAGCTCCGCCTTGGACAGCAAGCCATCACCGTCAGTGTCGAGGGCCGCCAGGCGTGCCGCGCTGCGGGCGCGCATCTCGTCCCGCGTGATCTCGCCGTTTCCGTCGGCGTCGAGCTGGGCAAAGCTGGGCCGCTCGCGCGGCGTATCCTGCGCCAGGGCCGCCATCGCCGTCAGATTCAGTGCGCCGCCAACCAACAGGAGGGGAAGTGCAAATCGTACCATGTGAAGACCTTTCGTCTGTCGCCAGCGCCGCGGCTTTGCGGCGCCTTCCTAAGACCTCAAACGGCGGGGGCCGCGCTTTCCGTCGCGCAAAACGCGACATCGGGGCGCAGAGGCATTCCGCGGCCTACCGCCGGCCCGCCGGAGCGTGCACACCAGGCCTACCTCAAATAGGTGTCTTCATGCCCGACACGACCGACACACCTGCGCCGACATCCAAGCGGCAACCCATGCTGCGCGGATGGCGCCGCCGCTGCCCAAAATGCGGCAAAGGGCATCTGTTCAAGGGCTATCTCGCTCAGGCGGAGCATTGCACGGTCTGCCGGGAGCCGCTGTCGCTTTACAAAGCCGAGGATGGACCCGCCTACCTGACGATCCTCTTCGTCGGGCACCTGATGGCGCCTCTGCTCCATATCGTCTTTGTCCGCTTCCGGCCCGAACCGCTGGTACTCTTCACGATTTTCGCAGTTGGATGTGTGGGCCTGTCCCTCTACCTTCTGCCCAGGATCAAAGGGGCGATCATCGGGTATAAGTGGGCGCGCGGCCACCTGGACCCCGAGGTGTAGCCGCCCCGGAAAGGGCCCATGGATATCGACAAAACCGCCATCCGAAACGCCGCCACGGTCGTAGTGCTGCGCGACAGGTTTACGGATGCCCCGCGCATCTTGATGGGCCAACGTGGGGCCAAGGCGGCGTTCATGCCGTCGAAATTCGTCTTTCCCGGCGGCGCGGTGGATATCGGTGATCACGACATACCTCTGGCGGCACCCGTCGCGCCGGGCTGCGCCACGCGTCTGGCCGAGGAGTGCGAGACGGATATCGGCCGTGGCCTCGCCGCCGCGGCCATTCGGGAGCTGTACGAGGAAACGGGGCAGATCCTGGGCCGGCCTGGCCCCTGGCCCGGCGCGCCGGCGGATTGGGCCGGCTTCGCCACCGCGGGGTTCGTGCCGGATGCGAGCGGGCTACAATTCATCTTTCGCGCGTTGACCCCGCCCGGCCGCCCCCGCCGCTTCGACGCGCGGTTTTTCTTGGTGGACGCGGGCGCCTTGGTGACCGACCCCGACGACTTCTCCGCCGCATCGGACGAGCTCAGCCATCTGCAATGGGTGCGCCTGGACGAAGTGCGCAAGCTGGACATGCCTTTTATCACAGAGGTTGTCCTGGCCGAAGTGCAGGCCCGCGCCCGCGACACCGCGCCGCCCGCCTCCGTGCCCTATTTCAAGAATTCCGAGGAAGAAAACCTGTTCCTACGCATGCGCGGCCTGCGCGTGCCGCACCCGGACGAGGACTGAGGGGAGTTCGTTCGCCCGCGGCTTGCAGTGCGGCGTGCATTAGACCGCGGCAACGGGGGGTGCTTACGGAGCCACATGCCGATGTTTTCGGGATCGGAGTGGCAGTGTAGAACCAAATAGGTCTCTCCCCATCGCGTCTTACAGACCGCGAAATGACTTTCACGTCCAACAGCAATGCTCAGCTCCAAGCCTGCCGCGCGGGTGACGTGGAACACGCCAGCCGCAGGGGGGCGGCAGGCGTGTCGGCCTCCTTGCGGAGGCCGAGGGGCTGAGCGCAGACGACTCGGTGCGTTCATGCCCGCACAAACTCAAATCACCAGAACGAGCCCGACGATGGACACGCTCAACACCCCGATGCCAAGCCACTCCCGGCGCAGCACGGGCTCGCGGAACAGCAGCACGGTCACCAGCGCGGAGAAAATGAGCTCCACCTGCCCCAGCGCCTTCACATACGCCGCGTTCTGCAACGTGAAGGCCAAGAACCAGCAATAGGAACCCGCCATCGACATCAGCCCAACCCAAACTGCGACACGTCGCGCGGCCCACACGGCGGCCATCTGCCCCGGCTCCGCCCAGCGCAGCCACAGCGCCATGCCGACCATCTGCATCGCGGTGACAGCGGCCAGGGTCGTACCCGCTCGCAGCAGCGGATCATCCGCCGCAAGCTCCAGCGACGCCCCGCGGTAACAGACCGACGAGATGGCAAAGAGGAACCCCGCGCCGAGGCCCAGGCGTGAGGCCCGATTGCCCAGATCGGCCAGCGAAAACCGCGCCTGGCCCGGAGGTACGCTCAGTAGCAGCACGCCAACGACCCCCAAAAGGATCGCGCCGAAGCCCCAGAGCGACACGCCTTCCCCCAGAACGACAAGGCCGACGAGCACGGCCTGGATCGTCTCCGTCTTCTTAAACGTGATGCCAACCGCGAAATTACGCGCTTTGAACAGCAGAACGACGCAGATCGTCGCCAGCACCTGCGCGAGCCCGCCCGCGGCGCCGAAGGCCCAGAAGGCGGCGGTAGTCTGCGGCAGCGCTTGCGCCGTCGCCGACATGTACGTCCACAAAAGCGCGGCCACCAACGGCGCGGAGTATAGGAACCGGGCAAAGGTCGCGCC
>JBCDFL010000243.1:0-3708 GCA_039178165.1 Pseudomonadota bacterium
CGCTGGTCGCGCTGAACGGCTGGTTCCTGCGCCGCGTGGGCCGCCGCGGCCATTCGGGGCCCGAGCTGTTCTTCATCTTCGTCGACGTGCTGCTGATGACCATCGCGCTGCTGGCGCCGAACCCGCTGGCAATTGTCGAGCTGCCGGCCGCGTCGATCTACCTCTTCGATACGTTTCTCTACTACTTCGTGATCCTGTCGGTGGGCTGCCTGGCCTATTCCTGGCGCACGATCCTGGCCCTGGGTCACTGGACCGCGGCGATGTATCTGCTGGGCTCAGGCCTGATCTGGTATTTCGGCGCCCGCATGCCGGAGGTCACTACCGCGATTGAGGCTGCCGGCCTGCCGCCCTTCCTCGTCTACGAGCTTGATCCGAACAACGTCAAATGGGACCGCCGCCTGCAAGAGGTGATGGTCCTCCTGCTGGTCTCCTACACGTTGGCGGTGGTCGTGCGCCGGTTCCAACGCCTCTTGCTCTCCCAGGCGGAGCTGGAGCGCGAACGGTCTAACCTGTCGCGCTATTTTTCGCCAAACGTGGTGAAGGAACTGAGCGGGATCGACGATCCCCTGGGCCAAACCCGCGAGCAGGACATTGCGGTCCTCTTCGTCGATATCGTCGGCTTCACTGCCTACGCGGCCAGCCGGTCGCCGACCGAGGTGATCGAGACGCTGCGCCGGTTCCACAACGCGATGGAGCGTCAGGTCTTCGCTCACAGCGGGACACTCGACAAGTTCCTGGGCGACGGGCTCATGGCCACCTTCGGCACGCCCGTGGCCGGGCAGGACGACGCGGCCAACGCGATTTTCTGCGCCCGCGCCATGATGGCAGAGGTGGACCGCCTCAACCTCGCGATGCAGCGGGCGGGCCAGCCGCAGATCGACGCGCGCATCGGCGTGCATTATGGGCCCGTGGTTCTTGGCAATATCGGCGCCGATCGCCTGGAATTCGCGGTGATCGGCAACACGGTCAACATCGCCAGCCGGCTGGAGGCGCTGAGCCGTGATCTGGACGTGCGCGCGGTCTTTTCCGATGCCGTGGTGCAAGCCGCGGGCGTGCCCAACGGCCTGACGGAGGCGGGGGCACACGCCGTGCGCGGGGCGCCGGCGCCGCTGCCCGTCTGGACCATGGGCTAGGCCCTAGCGCGCCAGCTTCGTCCGCAGCCGCCGCAGCATCGTGCGCACGATGCGCGGATGCGCCAGGCCCACCGGCACCACGTAGGCGCGGCCAAAGAGGTTGTGCGTCTTCACCGAGGACGTGATCGCCAGATCGGGCCCATCCACAGACACACACGTCATCACGTCGAGATGCCTGTCCCGCTCCGTCAGGACGAGCGTGTGGCGGTCGGTATGCTCCACCAAGAAGAAGTCGAGCCTGTCGCCCACGGCGACGTCGCTTTGCCTGGTCTGGCTGAACCCGCCGATCCGCTTGGTCCCGAAGCGGGAGGAGATCGCATCGCGCAGCTGGAACGCCCGCCGCAGAAGCGGCTGCGGATCCTCCATGATCAGGTTCCACGCCTCCAGCGGCGCCACGGGCCGGGACAGCCGCACGTCCTGCCTGTCGTAGTAATCCAGGCTCTCCCGCGGGCCGAGCAGGCGGACGAACGGATCGAACGGCGCGGTGATCACCGGGGCGCTGGGTTTGTCGCCTTGGTGTAGGGCGTCCAATCCGTGATTTCGGGGTAATACATCTCGCGCCAACGCCGCACGCGCGGGTTCATCACCCGGCGCCACAGCGGCGGGATCATTGCGGCGACCGTCATCACCGGGTAGCCATAGGGCAGCTGCGGCGCCTCAGAGGCGGAGTAGGTTTGCAGCACTGGAAAGCGGCGGTCGGGCTTGTAATGGTGGTCCGAATGGCGCTGCAGGTTGATCAGCAGCCAGTTCGACGCGCGGTGCGAGGCGTTCCAGCTATGGTGCGGTTTGACATGTTCGTATTTGCCGCCGCCCAGATGCTTCCGCGTCAGGCCGTAATGTTCGATGTAGTTGACAAGCTCCAGCTGCCAGATCGCCACGCCCGCCTGCATCAGGAAGAGGCCCAGGCCGGCCCAGCCGCCAAGCGCCGCGGCGAGCAGCAGGCACACGCCCTGCATGTACCAGTATTTCCAGAACGGGTTGCCGGAATCGTACCAAGGCTTGTTCTTCCGCGCGAGCATCGCCCGCTCCGCCCCGAAGGCAGAGGTCAGGCTTTGCCACAGAACGCGGGGGTAGAACTTGTGAAACCCCTCGCCCAGGCGCGCGGTCACCGGATCGCGCGGCGTGGCGACATAGCGGTGGTGGACCAGCAGGTGTTCGGACCGGAAATGCGAGTACAGCACCATCGCCAACAGCGCGTCGGCCATCCAGCGTTCCACCTTGTCCTTCTGGTGCATCAGCTCGTGGCTGTAGTTGATCCCGACCGTGCCGGTGATGACGCCGACGCCGAAGAAGACGGCCAGCTTTTCGGCGGTGCTCAGATGCGTCGCCGGCGCGACATAGGCGATAAGGCCGAACAGCGTGATGAATTGCAGCGGCGCCCAGGCCATCGTGATCGCGCGGTACCAGAACAGATCGTCCTCGGTCGCGCCCAGATCACCGTTATCCTCGTCGAGGCCCACGGCGAGGTCCAACGCGCTGAAGAGATACCAGGTGACAACCGGCAACAGGACGACCGTCCAGCCGCCGTAGATCGCGCTGACCCACGCCAGCGGCAGCAGCAGCAGGGACATGGCAAAGGGCAAGGCGCGGGACGCTTTGCGCAGCTCTTGGGCTTCGATGATCATCGCAATCTCTTGGCTTTTGCTCACTGCGTTATAGGCCCCGGCATGCGGCACGACCAAGGCGCCTTGCTGTCGCGGGAGGGGCGAATTTTGAAAAATTCGCAGGGGGCGCCGCCCCCTCGCCCTACGGGGTCACCCCTGGACCAGCGCGCACTGCGCGCGTGGTCCCAGCAGCGTACCGCCTAGCGGTGCGCGAGAGGGAGTTGTTTCTTGCCAAGTGAAGGAAAGGGCCGGGCGAGGTCGAACGCCTTGCGCATAAGGGTAGGCAGGTCCGTGGGACGAAAGGCGGCGGGTCCAAGAAACGCACCGGTTTTGGGCTCGGCTTCGGTGATCGCCGTTCGCACATGCAAGACAAGATGGAAGTGGGTGAAGGTATGGCGCACCTCCCCGACCTCCGTCCAATCCGCCTCGACGGGAGGTGTTGCGGCGGGCAGGGGCAACGCGCTGTCGACCCATTCCGAGCCTGGCCAGCCCAGCATGCCGCCCAGCAGGCCCTTGTCTGGCCGGGTTTCCAGTAGCCAGGCGCCGTCCGGGCGGCGCGCCACGTAGGCGATGCCGTGACGGACGGGCTTGGGCTTCTTCGGGGTCTTCTTCGGCAGGTCTGGCGCCGTGCCGACCGCCCGCGCGCGGCAGGGCCGCTGCCAGGGGCAGATCCCGCAGGCGGGGCTTTTTGGGGTGCAGATCGTGGCGCCCAAATCCATCACCGCCTGGGCGTAGTCGCCGGGCCGCGAGTCGGGCGTCAGCGCTTCGGCATAGGCCGTCAATGGCGCCTTCGCCGCGGGCAGCGGCGTATGCTCGTCGTGCAGGCGCGCCATCACCCGCTCCACGTTGCCGTCGACGACCGTCAGCGGCAGATCGAAGGCGATCGCCCCGATGGCGGCGGCTGTGTAGGGGCCGATCCCCGGCAGTCTCAGCAGCGCGGCGTGGTCGGCGGGAAAGACGCCGCCATGTTC
>JBCDFL010000244.1:0-3644 GCA_039178165.1 Pseudomonadota bacterium
GACGCGCGCATCGTGGCGCTGAACAAGGACACCGGCGACGTCGTCTGGCGCAAGAAGATCGCCGACTACAAAGCTGGCTACAGCTACACCGCGGCCCCGCTGGTCGTGAACGGTCTGGTCATCACCGGCAATTCGGGCGGTGAATTCGGCATCGTCGGCGCCGTGCAGGCCCGCGACGCGGAAACCGGCGAGCTGGTGTGGGACCGCCCCGTGATCGAAGGTCACATGGGCACCTACAAGGGTGAGCCGAGCACTATGACCGGCACGCTGAACGCGACCTGGCCGGGCGATATGTGGAAGACGGGCGGCGGGGCCACCTGGCTCGGCGGTTCCTACGATATCGAGACGGACACGCTGGTCTTCGGCGCGGGCAACCCGGCGCCCTGGAACAGCTGGCTGCGCGATGCGGGCCAGAACAACAACGGCACGGGCGACAACCTCTATGCCGCGTCCCGCATCGGGATCGACCCGGAAAACGGCGAGATCAAGTGGCACTTTCAGACCACGCCGCGCGAAGGCTGGGATTATGACGGCGTGAACGAAGTCGTCGCCTACACCGACCGGGACGGCAACAAGCGCTGGGCCACCGCGGACCGCAACGGCTTCTTCTACGTGCTGAACCGCGAGGACGGCGCATTCGTGTCGGCAACCCCCTTCGTCAAGGACATTTCCTGGGCGAGCGGCATCGACGAGAACGGGCGCCCGATCTTCAACGAAGACAACCGTCCGGGCGATCCGTCCGCGGCGGCCGATGGCAAGAAGGGTGAGGTCATCTTTGCTTCCCCGTCCTTCCTGGGCGGCAAGAACTGGATGCCGATGGCCTTCAGCCAGAACACCGGCAACTTCTACGTTCCCTCGAACGAGTGGGGCATGGATATCTGGAACGAGCCGATCACCTACAAAAAGGGCGCGGCCTATCTGGGTGCGGGCTTCACGATCAAGCCGAACTATGACGACCATATCGGCAGCCTGAAGGCGATCGACCCCGACACCGGCACCGTCGTGTGGGAATATAAGAACGACGCGCCCCTCTGGGCCGGCGTGATGACCACCGGCGGCGGCCTCGTCTTCACCGGCACGCCGGAAGGCAAGTTCGTCGCGCTGGATGACGCTACAGGCGAAGAGCTGTGGTCCTTCCAGACCGGCTCCGGCATCGTGGGTCAGCCCGTGACCTGGGAGCAGGACGGCGAGCAATACGTCACCGTCATCTCCGGCTGGGGCGGCGCGGTTCCGCTCTGGGGCGGCGAAGTGGCCAAGAAGGTGAACTACCTGAACCAGGGCGGCACGCTTTGGACCTTCCGCCTGCCCAAGCAGCTGGCGAACCTCAAGTAAGCCTCTACAACTGACGCCAAAGGGCGCCCCGAAACGGGCGCCCTTTTTCATGTCTTAGGATGTGAGACCTTTGGACAGGTACTGTATGCCGTTGAATGCAGTATGCTGATCCCATGACGACGGACATCCTGCACAGCACCCGCGATTGGAGCCATCACCCCAGTGAGGGATGGATCCTGGTCGTGGACGATCACCCCCTCTTCTGCGACGCGCTGGAGCTGACGCTGCGCAGCGTGATGCCGGATGTGAAGGTCAAGACGGCCGACACCCTGGCCCGCGCGATGAAGCTGCTGGAGGGCGCGCCGGCACCGCGGCTGGTGGCGCTGGACCTGAACCTGCCGGACGTCGCGGGCCTCGACGGTGTTCTGGTGATGTGCCGTGCGGCGGGTGACGCGCCGGTGCTGGTCGTGTCCTCGATGGACGATGACCGCGTCGTCGCCTCCGTCATGGCGGCGGGCGCGGCGGGCTTCGTGCCCAAGCATTCCAGCCGCGCAACGCTGGAGGACGCGCTGGGCACCATCAAGGACGGCGCGACCTACCTGCCCAAAGGCTATTCCCCCTCGGGCACCGAAAAGCGGGACGAGGTCGAGGAGGCCGTGCAGCGGCTGTCGCTGCTCACCGCGCAGCAAAGCCGCATCCTGCAGCTGATCTGCGAAGGCAAGCTGAACAAGCAAATCGCCTACGATCTGTCCATCGCAGAGACGACGGTGAAGGCCCATGTGACCGCTATCATGCGCAAACTCTGCGTCCAAAGCCGCACCCAGGCGGTCCTTGTGTCACAGCGCGCCAAGTTCAACTCCATCTTGCCAGAGGGCGACTGACCCGCCATCCTTGGCGCGGGGAGGCAAGACCCGATGAATATGGAGAGTGCGAACGTCTCCACGGCTGAACCCGTGGGGGCAAGACTTCTATCTACGATCCACATCCCGGACGACACCCGCGACATAGGGGG
Source organism: Pseudomonadota bacterium (assembly GCA_039178165.1). Lineage (GTDB taxonomy): Bacteria > Pseudomonadota > Alphaproteobacteria > Rhodobacterales > Rhodobacteraceae > JBCBCP01. Next base: position 2,285 of record JBCDFL010000244.1, read on the forward strand.
CCTTTTGCGCGCGGCCCTCGGCGGGCAGGACTGGGCCCATCTGTTCGTGTTCGCGGCGGCCGGCGCGCGCCTGCGCGAGATCACGCAGGCCGCCGGCGCGCTGACCGAGTGCACGGTCACGGGATGCACGACGGCGGGACAGATCGGCCGGCAAGGCTACACGGACGAGAACATGTCCGTGGTGATCGCCCTGCCCGCGCGGCATTTCGCGACCTGCACCGTGCGGATCGAGGATCTGGACACGCTGGGCGATCAGGCCCTGAACGACCGGCTGGTGCAGGCGCGCACGGCGCTGATCGCGGACAATCCGGGCAAGCCCGGCGGGTTCGGCTTCCTGCTGGTGGACGGTCTGTCGCTGCGCGAGGACGTCCTGGCGGCCACTGTCGCGCCCGCCCTCGGGGCCTGGCCGATCTTCGGCGGCTCGGCGGGCGATGGCGATCGGTTCGAGGAAACGCTGCTGGCCCACGATGGCCGGGTCGACAGCGACATCGCGCTCGTGACCTTCGTGGCCACCGATTGCGAGACGCGGGTCTTCAGCCTGAACCACCTGGAGCCGACGGAGCGGCGGATGATCGTGACCAAGGCCGATCCCGCCCGCCGCATCGTCAAGGAGATCAACGCCGAACCGGCCGCCCGCGAATACGCGCGCATAGTCGGCAAGGACCCCGAGCAGCTGGACGAGTTCATCTTCTCCGCCCATCCGGTGGTCGTGCGGCTGGGCGACACGCACCATGTCCGGGCGATCCAGCGGGTGAATGCGGAAGGGGAGCTCGTCTTCTTCGCGGCGATCGAGGAGGGGATGGTCCTGAACGTAGCCGAGCCCAAGGACATCGCCCCCCATCTGGACGCGGAGCTGAAGAAGCTGAAGGCCGATCAGGACGCGGTAGAAATCTTTGCTTGTGACTGCCTGCTGCGGAAGATCGAGGCGGAGCAGACCCAAGCCACCCGCGCCCTGTCGAACGTGTTGGTGCGCAACCGGGTCGTCGGCTTTTCCACCTACGGGGAGCAGATCGGCCCGCTGCACGTCAACCACACCATGACGGGCGTCATGCTGGTTGCGCCGGACGATTGACGTGGACCTGATCAATCCCTCCGACAGCGTCGAGCGGCAGAACGAGAAGCTGCACGCCATCGTCGCCGCCCTGATGCGCAAGGTCGAACAAAGCCCCGATCAGGCGGGCTTTGCCTATGCCCAGTTCGAACGCGCTGCGGTGCTGGAGGAGCAGGTGCGCCAGCGCACCGTCGATCTGGAACGGACGTTGGACCTGCTGCACGAATCGAACGCGCAATACGCCCGTGCGCAGGCCGAAGCAGAAGATGCGCGCGCCTACCTGACCGACGCGATCGAGACGATCGAGGA
>JBCDFL010000245.1:0-3504 GCA_039178165.1 Pseudomonadota bacterium
AGTGCACCAAGAACGCCCATATTGGACTGGAACGGCTTGACGTTGCGCACCTTCCACAGGTCCTGGCCGACCGCGCCTTCGCGCAGTTCGGTGTTGTAAGCCGTTAGCTCGTCGCTGGCGCGGCCATCCTGGATCGCGGCATAGGCGGCCTCGGCCGCCGCTTTGCCGGACAGCATAGCGTTGTGGTTGCCCTTGATCCGCGGCACGTTCACGAGACCGACCGAACAGCCCAGAAGCGCGACGCCCGGCGCCACGGCCTTCGGCATCGACTGATAGCCGCCCTGCGCGATGGCCCGCGCGCCGTAGGCAACGCGCTTACCGCCCTTCAGCAGCTCGGCCACCATCGGGTGATGCTTGAACCGCTGGAATTCCATGTAGGGAAACATGTGCGGGTTCTTGTAGTTCAGCGCGCACACAAAGCCGATAAAGACCTGGTTGTTCTCGGCGTGATAGATGAAGGACCCGCCCGCGCCGTTGCTGCCCAGCGGCCAGCCGAGGGAGTGATCGACGCGGCCTTCGGAATGCTTCTCCGGGTCGATTTCCCAGATTTCCTTCATGCCGATGCCGTATTTTTGCGGCTCGGAGTCTTTGTCCAGTTCGTATTTGGCGATCACTTCCTTGGACAGCGACCCGCGCACCCCTTCGCTTAGGAAGACGTATTTGCCGTGCAGTTCCATCCCAGGTTCGGTGCCTTCGCCGATGGACCCGTCGGGCTCCAGGCCGAAGACGCCGGCGACGACACCTTTGACTTCACCTTCGTCGCCGAAGACCAGCTCGGAACAGGCCATGCCAGGGAAGACTTCGACGCCCAGCTCTTCGGCCTGTTCGGCCATCCAGCGGCAGACATTGCCCATGGAGACGATGTAATTGCCGTGGTTGTTCATCAGCGGCGGCATCGGGAAGTTGGGGATCCGGATCTTGCCCGCCTCGCCCAGCATGTAGAAGTTGTCTTCGGTCACCGGCGTGTTCAGCGGGGCGCCTTTGGCCTTCCAATCGGGGATGAGCGCGTCAAGGCCCGCAGGGTCCAACACAGCACCCGACAGGATGTGCGCGCCCACTTCAGACCCTTTTTCCAGGACCACGACGTTCAGGTCGGCGTCCAGTTGCTTCAGACGGATGGCGGCGCTCAGACCTGCAGGGCCGGCGCCGACGATCACCACGTCGTATTCCATCGCTTCGCGTTCAATCTCGGCCATATCACTCACCTCGCTAATGGCATTTGGATGAGATAAAAGGCCGGTTTCCGCGCACGTCAATTCCGACGGAACGTAAAAGGGCACGCCGCGACGCTACGGCGCGCCCCGTTTGGTTAGAAGCGATAGTTGACTGACAGGTTCAGCGTGGTGACGTCCGCCTCCAGCGTGGGAATGTCGAAGCTGTCGAATTCGTGGTAGAGCAGCTCCGCCCCCAGCGTCACCTGATCGCTCACGAACCCTTCGTAGCCGATCCCGATGAAATAGCCATCGCTGGACCCGGCGGCGGCGGGCCCGCTGGTGTCGGCATAGGCGTAGCCGGCGGTAACGTAGTAATAGCCCGGCCCGCGTGTGATGCCGACCCGGCCCGCCAGGCGGAACACGTCGTCGATGGTCGCAACCCCGCCGGTCAGGCCGACATCGCCGGCCTCGTATTGCAGGCCCGTGCCGATCACGTAGTCGCCCAGATCCCAATCATAGTAGGCGCGCAGGCCAAAGAGTGGGTCGTCCCCGTCCAGCGCGGGGCCGGAGGTTTCGGCATCGGCATAGGACAGTTGCAGACCGACGGACGGTCCTTCGAAGGATTGCGCGGCTGCGACACTGGGCAGGGCCAGGGCAAACGCGGCGGCAAGGCTAGGCAAGGTGGGGGGCATCGGGATCTCCTGTTGCGGGACATGTGGGTAGTTACGAAGACCCCGCGCCCCCAGTTCCCGTCCCGCCGTCACGCCCTTGTGAAGCGGCGCAAAACCGCCTGTTACAGGCGCCGCGGGCCCGGCCCTTCCGCGCCGACCGTGTCGCCGGGATTATAGAGCGCGCAGGCCTCTAGGCTCAGGCACCCACAGCCGATGCAGCCGTCCAGCGTGTCGCGCAGCCGTTCCATCCTGGTGATGCGCGCGTCCAAGGCGGCGCGAAAGGTCTGCGCCATCCGTGTCCAGTCCGCCTTGCTTGGCGCCCGATGGCGGGGCAGCGGCGCCAGCTGCGCGGCGATCTCCTCAAGCGTGAAGCCGAATTGCTGCGCGGCCATCACGATGCTGATCCGCCGGATGTCGGCGCGCGCGAACCGCCGCCGCCCGGCGTCATCCCGCCAGGGGCGCACCAGGCCGCGCTCTTCGTAGAACCGGATCGCGGAGACGGCGAGGCCCGTGCGCGCGGCCACATCCCCAATGCTCAGACCTGCATCTGCCATGCACATTTCCTCTTGACCTCAAGTTAGCTTGAGCTGGCACGGTGCCCCCGTCAACATCGAAAGGACACGCCATGCAAGCCATGCTCGAACACACCAACTACTCCGTCAGCGACGCGCCGAAGACCGCAGCCTGGATGCAAAAGCTCTTTGGTTGGCACGTGCGGTGGGAGGGCGACGTGCTGGACGGGCGCGGCTACTCCATGCATGTGGGCACCGAAAGCCACTACGTCGCGATCTACGCGGACAAGGCGGTCGCCCCTGCGGCGGATGTCAGCCAGCGGACCATCGGCGGGCTGAACCACCTCGCCGTTGTGGTGGACGATCTCGACGCTACCGAAGCGGCGGTGCGCGCCCACGGCTTTGAGACCGGCAGCCACGCCGATTACGAACCCGGGCGCCGCTTCTACTTCCACGATCACGACGGCATCCAGTGGGAGGTCGTCAGCTACGATTGACGCGCGGCACGAGGGCCGGATCCGGCTAATCCCGCTTGCAAATCCCCCGCCCAATGGGTCAGGTATTGCATCGAACCGAGGCGCAGGACCGATGGAAAAGATACCGATGACCCGCACAGGCTTCGACGCGCTCGAGGCCGAACTCAAGCAGCTCAAAAGCGTCGAGCGTCCCGCGATCATCAAGGCGATCGCGGAGGCGCGCGAGCATGGCGATCTGTCGGAAAACGCCGAATACCATTCCGCCCGCGAAAAGCAGTCCTTCATCGAAGGGCGTATCAAGGAACTGGAAGGGGTGATCGGCCTAGCTGAGGTGATCGACCCCACCAAGCTGTCTGGCGCCATCAAGTTCGGCGCGACCGTGACCCTGGTGGACGAGGACACGGACGAGGAAAAGACCTGGCAGATCGTGGGTGAGCATGAGGCCAACATCGAAAAGGGCCTGCTGAACATCAAATCCCCAATCGCGCGCGCGCTGATCGGGAAGGATGAGGGCGACAGCGTCGAGGTGCGCACGCCCGGCGGGGATCGGTCCTACGAAGTGCTCAAGATCGTCTACGCCTGACCTGCCGGAGGGCCCGATGGCCGACAAGGACCCCAGCGCCCGCCCCACGCCGCTGGGCATTTACGATAAGCCCAAGACGGGTGGCATCACCGGGATCGAGATTGTCGC
>JBCDFL010000246.1:0-3465 GCA_039178165.1 Pseudomonadota bacterium
AAGTGAAGACATGAGCCGGGTCGAGATTGTTCACGAGGGGTTTTTGCGGCGGGTGGCCGCAGGAGATTTCCCGATAGGTGCAATTCCGTCTGGCCCGTTGCAGCGGGATGCGGCGCGCGGCCTGTTCGAGGCGATGTGCCTCAGCCGTGCGCTCGACATCGTCAGCCGGGAGATGCAGGCGGCGGGGCGGGGGTTCTACACCATTGGCTCGTCCGGGCATGAGGGCATGGCGGCGGTGGCCCATGCGCTGCGGCCCGATGACATTGCGTTCCTGCACTACCGCGACGGCGCCTTTCAGATCGTGCGAGGGGCGCAGGCGGGGCAGGATATGTGCCGCGATATGTTGCTCTCCTTTGCCTGTTCGTCGGACGATCCGACGTCGGGTGGGCGGCACAAGGTGCTTGGGTCACGGGATTTGATGATTCCGCCGCAAACCTCCACAATCGCCTCCCATCTGCCCAAGGCGCTGGGCGCTGCCTATTCCATCGGCCTCGCGCGGCGCGGGCGGCCCGATCTGGCGATCTTGCCGCGGGACGGAATTGCAATGGCGTCGTTTGGGGATGCGTCGCTGAACCATTCCACGGCGCAGGGGGCAATCAATGCGGCAGGGTGGACAAGTGTTCAGGGTGCGCCGCTGCCGCTGCTGCTGGTCTGCGAGGACAACGGCATCGGGATCAGCACGAGGACGCCCACTGGTTGGGTGCGCTCTTCCTTGGAACATCGTCCGGGTCTGCGGTATTTCTATGCCGATGGGCTGGATTTGTGGGACACCTACCGCGTGACCCAAGACGCGGTGGCCTTTGTGCGCACCCAACGCAAGCCGGCGGTTCTGCACCTTCGGACCGTACGGCTCTACGGCCATGCCGGGGCGGATGTGGCGACGTCCTACCTGCCAAAGGCGGAGGTTGAGGCGGACGAGGCGAACGATCCGCTGCTGCACGCGGCGCGGGGGCTTGTGAGCCTTGGGGAGTCCCAAGAAAACCTGATCGACGCCTACACCAGCACGCTGGACCGCGTGCGCCGGGACGCGGAGGGCCTCAAAGACGCACCGCATCTGCGCAACGCCGCGGAGGTCATGGCCTCCATCGTCCCGCCCGCGCGCCCCGCGCCGCGGGTCAATGGCCCGTCCGAGGCACAGCGGGCGGAGGCCTTTGGTCGCGAGGCGGCGCAAATGGACCAGCCGCAGCCCATGTCCAAGCTGCTGAACTGGGCGCTGACGGACCTGATGCTGGCCCATCCCGAAACCGTCCTGATGGGCGAGGATGTGGGGCGCAAGGGCGGGGTCTACGGCGTCACGCGCGGCCTGCACGCGCGCTTTGGTCCAGCGCGCGTGATCGACAGCCTGCTGGACGAGCAAAGCATCCTCGGCCTCGGCATCGGCATTGCGCATAACGGTTTCATCCCTATTCCGGAGATCCAGTTCCTCGCCTATCTGCACAACGCAGAGGATCAACTGCGGGGGGAGGCCGCGACGCTGCCCTTCTTTTCAAACGGGCAATGGGCCAACCCGATGGTCGTGCGGATCGCGGGGCTGGGCTACCAGAAGGGTTTTGGCGGGCATTTTCACAACGACAACGCCCTCGCGGTGCTGCGCGACATTCCGGGGCTGATCCTCGCCGTGCCGTCCGACGGGGCCGACGCGGTGCGGATGCTGCGGGAATGCCACCGCCTCGCGCGGGAAGAGAACCGCCTGTGCGTTTTCGTGGAGCCCATCGCGCTTTACCCGATGCGGGACCTCGCGGAGGGTGACGGCGCCTGGATGCGCACCTATCCCGCGCCGGGGGAGACCATCGCGCAAGGCGAGGTTGGGGTGCACGGCGCGGGCACGGACATCGCCATCGTGACCTTCGGCAACGGGCGGTACCTGTCGGCCCAGGCGGACGTGGCGGGCGCGCGGATCGTGGACCTGCGCTGGCTCTCTCCCCTGCCCGAAGCGGCGCTGCTGGCGGCGACACGGGACTGCGCCTGTGTGCTGGCTGTGGACGAGACGCGCCGCTCCGGCGGGGTCGCCGAAGCAGTGATGACCTGCCTGGCCGAAGCGGGCCGTACGCACATCGCGCGCCTTACCGCCGAAGACAGCTTTATCGCTACCGGCCCAGCTTACGCGGCCACCATGCCATCTGCCAAGGGAATCGCCGATGCGGCGGCTGCCCTCAAAGCCCGCACCGCGCCCAAAAGCTAAGCGCCTGAAATCGCAGCCTTGCACACGTGTGCAAAACGCTTGCGAAATTTCAATCCCACGTTACCGTGAGGTCAAGTGCACGGGGGATTCATGGCCGAGATTCAGCTCAAGAACATCAACAAGCGGTGGGGTAGCTTTGTCGGTGTCGACAATTTCGACCTGACCATCGCGGATCAAGAATTTCTGGTGCTGCTCGGCCCCTCGGGCTGCGGCAAGACCACGACGATGCGCATGATCGCCGGGCTGGAGGATGCGACGGACGGCGACATCCTGATCGATGGGCGCCGGGTCAACGATCTGGACCCCAAGGACCGGGACGTGGCGATGGTGTTCCAGTCCTACGGCCTTTACCCGCACATGAACGTCTACGAGAATATCCGCTTCCCGCTGAAGGTGCGCAGAGTCGACCCGGCGACCCATGACGAGCGGGTGCGCAAAGCGTCCGCTATGGTGGAGCTGGACGACTTCCTGCACCGCAAACCGGCGGAGCTGTCGGGTGGTCAACGCCAGCGCGTGGCCCTCGCGCGCGCCATCGTGCGCACGCCGTCGGTCTTCCTGATGGACGAGCCGCTGTCGAACCTCGATGCCAAGCTGCGCGTCAGCACCCGGGCGCAGATCAAGAATCTCAGCCACGAGCTGAAAGTGACCACCGTCTACGTGACCCACGACCAGATCGAGGCAATGACGCTCGCCGACCGCGTGGTGGTCATGAAGCAAGGCAAGGTGCAACAGGTCGGCACCCCGACCGACATCTACGACAACCCGGCCAACACCTTTGTGGCCAGCTTCATCGGCTCCCCGGCGATGAACCTGATGGACGGGACCATGGCGGGCGGCATCTTCAGTGGCGACAACGTCACTATCAGCGGGCTGAATGCGCCCGACGGGGCCGTGACGCTGGGCTTCCGGGCCGAAGACGCTGGCCTCGCCGATCAGGGCACTGCCCAGATCAGCGCGCCGATCTACACGATCGAGCTCTTGGGCGACGCCACAATGCTCACCGTCCGGGCCGGCGGTCAGCTGGTGTCGGTCAAGGCCCCCAAGGATTTCCGGGCAGAGATTGGGGATCCGGTGCACTTCGCCGTGCCCGCAGATATCTGCCACGTTTTCGACGCGTCGACGGGCAACCGCCTCTGACGCGGCGCACTGCCCCCTTGCCGGGGGCCAACCCGCATCTGCGTGATTGCAAGGCGCAGGCGCATAGACCAAACCAAGGGAGTTTGCACATGTATCTGAAGAAACTGGCCCTCGCGGGCGCTGTTTCGCTGCTGGGAACGACGGCC
>JBCDFL010000247.1:0-3269 GCA_039178165.1 Pseudomonadota bacterium
AGACGGCTATCTGTGGATCACGGGCCGCGCCAAGGACCTCATCATCCGCGGCGGCCACAACATCGACCCCGCCGAGATCGAAGAGGCCCTGACCGGCCACCCCGCCGTTGCCTTCGCCGGCGCCATCGGCCAGCCCGACAAGCACGCGGGCGAGGTGCCTTGCGCCTATGTCGAACTGGTGGATGGCGGCAACGTCAGCACCGACGAACTGATGGAATACTGCAAGAAGCACGTGCACGAGCGCGCGGCGCAGCCCAAGCACGTCACGATCTTGCCCGAACTTCCGAAGACGGCCGTCGGCAAGGTCTTCAAGCCCGACCTGCGCAAGGACGCGATTACCCGCATCTTTAATGCCACGTTCGAAGAGGCTGGCAGCGCGGCACGCGTCGTGTCGGTGACCGACGACAAGAAGCGCGGCTTGGTCGCGCAGATCGACGCCGGCGGCGCGGCAGAGGCGGACATTCAGGCCCTGATCGGGGACTTCATTCCAAAGTGGGAGATGGCGGGTCAGGCCAAAATGGCCGCCGAGTAGGTGCCAGACTACGACACGCTTCTAGATGCAGAGGTCCACGCGTTTCTCGCGCGGACCTCTTCGTTTTACCCCGATGATGCGACGGACCTCAGCATCGCGGAGCAGCGGCGGCACTACGACCGGATGTGCGCGGCGTTCGAGGTGCCGCACCCGCCGGGCCTGTCGGTCCAGGATCGCACGTTGGGAGGTGTGCCGTGCCGGATCTACACGCCCGCCGCAGCGCGCGGAGCGACGATCCTCTTTTGCCACGGCGGCGGTTTCGTCGTCGGCGGGCTGGACAGCCACGACAGCCTCTCCGCGGAACTGAGCGCGGGGGCTGGCGCGCGGCTGGTGGCCATCGACTACAGCCTGTCGCCCGAACATCCGTTCCCGCAGGACTTTGCGGATGTCTTGGCGGTATTTGCGGCCTTGGAGGGCGCTTTGGTCCTTTGTGGGGACAGCGCGGGGGGCAATCTGGTCGCCGCCCTGGCGCATGCGACCCGCGCATCGGGGCGCGTGTTGGGGCAGGTCCTGATCTATCCGGCCCTGGGCGGCGCCCGCGATCTGCCCAGCTATGTCCAGCACGCGCACGCGCCGGGCCTGACCGTCCAGGATATGGATTTCTACGAAGGTGTGCGGCGCGCGTGCGCGGATGTCACGGCCGATGCGCGCTTTGCTCCGCTCGCGGATACGGATTTCTCCGGCTTGCCCGAGACGCTGATCGTAACGGCGCAATATGATCCCCTGTCCTCGGACGGCCAGGCCTATGCCGCGGCCCTCACCGCGGCGGGGGGCCAAGCGGAGTGGGTGGAGGAAGCTGGGCTGGTCCACGGCTACCTGCGCGCGCGCCACATGTCCGCGAAGGCCGGGGCGAGCGTTGCCCGCATCATTGGCGCCCTGCGGCGCATGACCCAGTCGTAATCCGCGCCGCTTACGTCAGGAACGGCGCTGTCCGCATCGTGTCCGGGATCGGCGCGCCCAGCCGGGACAAGATCGTCGGCGCCAGGGCCAATTGGTCGATGACGTGGTCCGCGTCCGGCCCCACCGCATCCCCGAAATAGTAAAGCGCCGCCTCCTGCTGCAGCGCGCCGCGCCCGCCGTGGTGGCCGCGGTCGTCCTGGCCATGGTCGGCGGTGACGATCACCTCGTACCCCATCTGCCGCCAGCGCGGGATGAAGGGGGCCAGCATCTCATCCATCACGGCGCAGGCGTGGTCCATCTCCTGACAATCGTGGAAAAACCGGTGCCCCATCGAGTCGAGCGTGCAGGTGTGCAGCATCCCGTAGTCGAGGCCGAAGCGCAGGCACAGATTGGTAAGGGTGCCGAACAGATCCACGTCCGACGGGGTCATCTGGTTGATCTGGCCGTAGCCCGTCATCGTGTGGAACCGGCCGTGGTTAATGCTGCCGCTGGCAGGCTCGTCGTATTCGATGTCACGGACGAAATCGAACGGGTGGCGGTTGAAGAATTCCGACCAGAAGGAATGGGCGACGGCGCCCGTGACACCGCCCGCCTTGCGGACCTCGCTAAAGACATCCGGGTGGGACAAGCGAAAGACATTTCCGTTGCCCGTGCAGCCATGCTCCGCCGGCGCAACACCCGTGTGGATCGACGCGTAGCACGAGGCGGAGATGGACGGCAGCACGCTGCGCAATGTCCAAACCCGCGCGTCGCCGCTGTCCACCCACCCTTCGAGATTGCCGAACAGGCGGCGCCAGTTCCGGTAGGGCACACCGTCGAGGATGATGAGGAGAAGTTTGCGATCCATATCCGTTGGGGCGCGAGGCTCTGATGAAGGCGGGGTCAGTTCCCCGCGCTCTCCATCTTGCGGTTTTCGATCACCTCTTCCAGCCAGCCGAGGCGCATCTCCGGTACGGAGGACAAAAGCAGGTCGGTGTAGTCGTCGAAGGGCGGCGAAAGGACTTCGGATTTCGGCCCGTACCGAACCACGCGGCCCTGGTACATCACCGCAATGCTGTCCGCGATGGCCCGCACCGTCGCCAAATCGTGCGTGATGAAGAGGTAGGCGACATCCTCGATCTTCTGCAGCTCCAAGAGCAGTTTTAGAATGCCGTCCGCGACCAGCGGGTCGAGCGCACTTGTCACCTCATCGCAGATGATCAGCTTAGGCTTGGCCGCCAGCGCGCGGGCGATGCAGACGCGCTGTTTCTGCCCGCCCGACAGCTCCGCCGGGTAGCGGTCGATGAAGCCGGCGCCCATCTCGATCTCGTCGAGTAGCTCAACGATGCGCTTTCGCTTCTCCGCGCCCTTCAGACCGAAATAGAACTCGAGCGGACGACCGATGATCGTCCCAACCGTCTGGCGCGGGTTCATCGCGACATCCGCCATCTGGTAGATCATCTGCAGCTCGCGCAGATCCTCGATGGACCGGCTGGGCTGATCGGGGCTCAGATCACGGCCCGCGAAGTGGATTTGCCCCGCGCGCGGGGGCAGAAGGCCGGTGATGACGCGGGCGAGGGTCGATTTGCCTGACCCGGACTCGCCCACCACGGCCAGGGTCTGACCCGGATGTAGCTGCACCGTCACGTCGTGCAGAACGTCGAAATTGGTGCCCTTATATCGCGCGGTGATGCCCGTTGCGGTTAGGATCGGCGCGTCGGTTGGAGGCTTCTCTTCGTGGCTGATCGAGCGGACGGAGACCAGCGCGCGGGTATATGGCTCGCGCGGGGCGTTGATGATCTGGTCGGTGGTCCCGTATTCGACCATGTCGCCGTGGCGCAGCACCATGATGTTGTCG